>CAZDAW010000020.1:0-44744 GCA_964503685.1 uncultured Anaerolineaceae bacterium
TTCGCTCACGGCGACGGCATGGTAGTGGCCATTGCCGTTGGAGGGCTGCTGGCTGTCGGCCGAACGGGCGTATTCGTCGAGGGCGATGGCGACGCCGTCGGGCAGGGAGCGGACGCGGTTGGGCCCGAAGCCCAGGGAGCGTCCCCCGCCGATGCCGGAAAGCTGGCGGATGACTTCTTTGAGGCGGGCGCGCGGTTCGACGCCGGGCGCCAGGCGCAAAATGTAGGAGATGAGGCGGCCGATGGCTTCGGAGACGGCGGCGGTATCGGAGCCGGCTTTAGCTGTATTAATGAAGACTTCGAAGGGTTGGTTGCCGCCGTTCTCGTTGACGGTGACGAAGGCCCGGCCGAGGGGCGTTTCGACCTGCACAGTGTAGCCCTTAAGGGCGCGCGGGCGGGGCTTCTTGCCTTCCTGCCACAGGGCGTACTGACGGGCTTCTTCGGCCTGCTCTTCGGCGGTCTTGACGGGCGGGGCGCTCTTCTTTTCGGCGGTTTTGGTCTCGAGGACGACTTTCTCGCGCGAGCCGGTCACGTAAACGGTGATGCCCTTGCAGCCCAGCTCCCAGGCCAACTGGTAGGCCAGGGCGACGTCTTCGACGGCGGCGTGGGAGGGGAAGTTGATGGTTTTGGAGAGGCTGTTATCCACGAAGGCCTGGAGAGCGGCTTGCGTGCGCACGTGCTCGCTGGCGGTGATGTCTTGCGAGACGACGAATACGTTGCGCAGAGATATGGGGACTTCTTCAACGCTCTGGCACGAGCCGCTCTCGGCGACCTCGGCGATGATTTTTTGACGGGTGTCTTCAGAGAGGCCGGCTTCGGCGAGAGCCTGCTCGAAGAGGGGGCTGGCGTAATTGAGGACCAGGTCTTTGCCGTTATCGTTGACATGGCGGACGTAGGCCAGGGCAAAGACCGGCTCGCAGCCGTAGCCCTCGCAGCCGGCGACGGTGGAGATGGTGCCGGTGGGGGCGATGGTGGTCTGAGCGGCGTTGCGGATGCCGTAACGCTGGATGCCAGCGGTGACGAGGTCCCAATCAACGGGCGGGCGGCCCCAATCCTGAGTGTAAGGGGTGAGAGGCTGGGGCGGCTGCCATTTGAGGTTTTCGGGATCGTAAAGGCTGCCGGCGATGGCGGGGAATGCGCCGCGGGATTTGGCGAGGTCGATGCTGGCGAGCATGCTGTGGTAGCGGATGAACTCCATCACCTGCGAGGCGAATTCGAGGCCCTCTTCAGAGCCGTAGCGAATGCCGGCGTGGTACATCAGATCAGCCAGGCCCATGATGCCCAGGCCGATGCGCCGGGCGCGCTCGGCTGATTCGCGCAGTTGGGGGACGGCGGGGACGTAGGCGTTGGCGTCGATGACGTCATCGAGGAAGCGGGTGGAAAGGATGGTGGAACGGCGCAGCTTTTCCCAATCGACGGCGCCCTGGGGGGCAAAATGTTCGGCGAGGTTGATGGAACCCAGGCAGCAGTTTTCGTACGGGCCGAGGAACTGCTCGCCGCAGGGATTGGTGGCTTCCAATTCGTATAGATGAGGGACGGGGTTGGAGCGGTTAGCGGCGTCGAGGAAGAGGACGCCCGGCTCGCCGTTGTGGTGCGCCTGCTCGACGATGCGTTCGAAGAGAGCGCGGGCGCGCACCTGTTTGTGGACGATGATGGGGATGCCGGCCTGGCGCGCCTGTTCGAGGGTGCCGTAAAAGCCCTTGTAGGCCGGGTGGTGAACGTCGGGGAAGACGAGGTCCCACATGGCGTCGGCTTCGACGGCCTTCATGAAGGCGTCGGTGATGCCGACAGAGATGTTGAAATTGGTGATGGCGTTCTCGCTGGTCTTACAGGAGATGAACTCTTCGATATCGGGGTGATCGACGCGCAAAACGGCCATGTTGGCGCCGCGGCGGGTGCCGCCCTGGGCAATTTCGCCGAAGGCGTTATCGTAGACGCGCAAAAAGCCCACGGGCCCGGTCGCCTGGCCGGCCGATGATTTGACCAGCGAGCCTTTGGGGCGCAGGCGGGAAAAGGAGAAGCCGTTGCCGCCGCCGGTCTGCTGGATGAGGGCGGCGTCGCGCAGCGTCTGGAAGATGCCGGACGCGTCGCGCCCCATGTCGTCGTTGATGGGGAGGACGAAGCAGGCGGCCAACTGCGCCAGGGGCGTGCCGGCGCCGGTGAAGGTGGGCGAGTTGGGAAAAAAGGCTTTGCTGGAAAGCAGATCGTAATATTCACGGGTGAGGGCGATGACCTCCCCGCCCCAGGTCTCTTCGATTCTGGCGATATGATAGGCTACCCGCCAGAACATCTCTTCGACGGTTTCGATGGGCTGGCCGTCTGCGCCGTGGCGCACGTAACGGCGCAAAAGCACCTGACGAGCGTTATCGGTTAATGCGACTGCCGGGACATCCGGCGGAAGGGCAGGGGTGGGCAGAAGCCCATTTTGGGAAGGGGCGGTTTGTGCAGACATGGATAAATACCTCTCTCTAACCTTCTAAAAGTCTATCGATCTCGTTCCGGATTGCACGTAAATCATCCAACTTTAAATAGACGGTGGCATAGCGGATGTAGGCGACCTGATCGAGCTTTTTCAGGCCGGCGATGACCATATCGCCGATGACGCGGGAAGAGATTTCGGCGCGGCCGAGGCTGGCCAGTTCGGATTCGATGCTGCCGACCAAATACTCGATGTCGCTGGCGGAGACCGGACGTTTGGCGCAGGCGATGCGGATGCCGCGCATCACTTTGTCGCGGTCGAATTCTTCGCGGGAGCCATCTTGCTTGACAATGAGGGGGATGGTCTGAATGGCCCGTTCATAGGTGCTGAATCGTTGCCCGCATTTTTCGCACTCACGGCGGCGGCGGACGCCGCCCCGGCTGTCGTGAGTGGTGTCGATCACTTTCGATTCATCATGTTGGCAATATGGACAGCGCATTTTACCTCCAGATACAACACCCCCATATATGGGGGTTTGAAAGTTAGACAGCCTTATATGTGGGTACCTCGAATCATTTTAGCATACATGGTATTATGGAGCAAGAGCATTTAATGTTAATAACCTTAAAAATCTTGTTTAGCGAAATATTTTAAGAATTGTTCAGATGATGCGGCGGTGATATATTTTTGATATAGGAGTCTCGCTGCGGCGAATCGTCATGATGCAAGAAGCGTTCCAGAAGAGCAGGATTCAGAGAATTGGTGACGATTTGGATTCGATTTACAAAATGGCGCAAGGCTGTTCTCTTAAACGTTAAGCTCCCGCGAGGACATGAGACGCGGAGAGCTTAAACGCTGCCGTTTGGGGTGCTTCGAGGAGACGGCGGATGATAACGATAAGAGCTGGCGGTTAGCGCATACGGTTACGAAGGAATGTCGGAATATCCAGATCCTCAGTATTTAAGGTACGCGGTTTAAATTCGTCCGGGGCGGGCTGAGGCGTAGCGGGGACGGCAGCGTTGACGGTAGGCCGCTGCCTGAATTCCTCAGCGCGTATGGCAGGACGCTGTTGTTCCACAACGCGGCGGGGGATGCCGGTGCGTTCGAAGCCGGTAGCGATGACGGTGATGCGGATGTCGTCGCCCAGGGTGGGGTCGATGACCGCGCCGAAGATGAGGTTCACGTCGGGGTGGGCGGTTTCCTTGATGATGGCAGCCGCCTGATTGACCTCGAAGAGGGTGAGGCTGGAGCCGCCGGTAACGTTGAAAAGGATGCCGCGGGCGCCGTCGATGGTGATGTCCAGAAGCTGGCTGGAGATAGCCTGTTCGGCGGCAACGCGCGCCCGGTCTTCGCCGGAAGCCTGGCCGACGGCCATCAGAGCTGCGCCGCCTTCGGACATGATGGTGCGCACGTCGGCAAAATCGAGGTTGATGAGGCCGGGAACGGTGATCAGCTCGGAAATGCCCTGAATACCCTGGCGCAAAACGTCGTCGGCGAGCTTGAACGAGTCTTGCAGGCTGGAGCGTTTGTCGACGATTTGCAGCAGGCGGTCGTTGGGAATGACGATGAGGGTATCGGCGTGCTCCTTGAGTCTGGCGGTGCCGGCCTCAGCGGCCTGCGAGCGGCGCGAACCCTCGAAGGTGAAGGGGCGGGTGACGACGCCGATGGTCAGCGCGCCGACCTCCTTGGCGATCTGAGCTACGATGGGGGCAGCGCCGGTGCCGGTGCCACCTCCCAAACCGGCGGTGACGAAAACCATGTCGCTTCCCTTTAACACCTCGTAAAGTTCTTCAGCCGATTCTTCGGCGGCTTTTTGCCCCATTTCAGGGTTGCCGCCAGCGCCCAGGCCGCGCGTCGATTTGTCGCCGATGCGCACGCGGGTGGGCGCTTTGGAGAGCAGCAAAGCCTGGGCGTCGGTGTTGACTGTAATGAACTCGATGCCCTGGAGCCCTTCATCGATCATGCGGTTGACGGCGTTGCAGCCGCCGCCTCCGACCCCGACTACTTTAATGCGGGCAAAGGATTCGGATAAGGGTGTATTCGTGGTCATGTCCATATTAATGTCTCCTCTTTGACAATAAACATTTATTAAAAACGGCCATCGACTGCCCTCCTCAAGGCAGTAAACGGTTTATGAAGGTCTTAAAGCTTTCCCAATCGATCGAAAAGCCTTTAAAATGAGGTCGTCTGATTTCGGCCTGCATGCCGGTTTCGCTCATCAGAATCGCCCAATATAACAACCCGACGCTGGTGGAATAAGCCGGCGAGTAAAGCTGGTCGATCAGGCCGATCAGGTTATCAGGGCGGGCGATGCGTACGGGCAGGCCCATCACCCGGCTGGCAACCTGCTTAATGCCGGGCAGGGCGCTTGCGCCGCCGGTCAGCACCATGCCGGCGGGAAGTAGCCCGTCGTAACCGGAGCGCTTGATTTCTTGCATTACGAGCATAAAAATTTCCTCGACGCGGGCTTCGATGATGTCGGCCAGTTCGTAACGGCTGATCTGTACGGGGGCCTCTTCGCCGAAGGTGCGGATGGAGAAATATTCCTGCGGAGGCACTTCCGCCTTGACGGCGTGACCGTGCATCTTTTTGACCTCTTCGGCCTGCGAGAGGGGCAGGCGCAATCCGTGAGCGATATCTGAAGTGACATGGTTGCCGCCGATTGCCAGCACCATGGTGTGCCAGACATCGCCGTTGATATAGACGGCTAGGTCGGTGGTGCCGCCGCCGATGTCGCAGACGATGACGCCCATTTCCCGTTCGGTCTCGGTGAGAACGACTTCGCCGGAAGCAAGCGGGTTAAGCACAAACTGGGTGGCCTCGACGCCGGCGGCTGCCACACACTGGCGCAAATTCTCGACGGTGGCCGCAGCGGCGGTAATGATGTGGGCTTCCACTTCCAGACGGTAGCCATGCATGCCAATGGGCATACGGATGCCGTCTTGCCCATCGACGATGAAATCGCGCTGGATGACGTGTATCACCTCACGGTTGTGCGGGATGGCCACCGCGCGGGCAGCATCAAGGGCACGCAGGGTGTCTTCCTGGTCGATCACCCTTCCGGCGATGCCAACCACACCGCGGCTGTTGACGGACGAGACGTGCGATCCGGCCAGGCTGATGAGCGCCGAGGTGATTTCGAAGCCGGAAGAACGTTCTGCCTTCTCTTTGGAACGTGCAATTGCCTGGGCTGCCGCAGCCAGATCCACAACCACCCCTTTGCGAATGCCCTGCGAGGGCTCGACGCCCACACCGAGAATACGCAGCCGGCGTTGATCTTCCACACGGGCTACCAGGGTGCAGATTTTCGTCGTGCCTATATCAATCCCAACAACAATCGACTCATTCATACCGCTGATCACTCCAGGCGATAAAATGGGGCGTGGGGGTTTTCCACGCTGATCAATATCGGTTTGGTTTCCAGACCGGCAACGTACTGAGAAACAGCCTGATAAACCAGTGATTTCAACTTGATGTTGTTCATATCCAGACCGAAATACACCTGCCAGCCTTGCGGGTCGGTCCAGCCAAAGCCGTATTTCTGGTCGTACATGATGGGCGTCCCGGCCGGCGCCAGAGATTGAAGCGCCTGCACGGCATTGATCATGTCGCGCGAGATGAAGGGTTGAATAACGAGATCGCCTTCCAGCACCAGGTTGGTCAGGTCTTTATCTTCCGGCGTCTTCAAGCGAGGAGCGGGGACGGTGAGCGCCTGCTGCGATTTGATTATCGGCAAGGGAGTTGTGGGCGTTCCCCGTGGGGTGAAGGCAATTCCGTCTTTGTCAACCCAGAAAGTCTGCTGATCCTGCTGCCATTCCAGCACCGGGGTACGCTCGGTCACAGCAACGGTCACCTGAGCTGGAAGGTCAGCATAAACAATGACAGAAGAGAGTTCGGGGAAGGCCTCTTGCAGTTCATTCTGTAAAAGTTCGGGCTGCAGGGTGAAGATGTTCTCTCCGCTGACTTTTAAAACGGCGTTGATATCCTGTTCGGTGAGCCGTTGCATGCCAACAATCTGGGGGGTAGAAACCACAAATAGCGGATCGTTCCACAGCCAGTAGAGCAACGCCCCCAGCCCGATTGCCAGCGCAGCCGAAAGCAAGCGCCAATCCAGGCTGACAACCGGCAGCGAAGGCAGATGCACTTCAGCGCCGGGGACGTTGAGGGCAACATCGACTCGCCTGCGGACTTTTTGGCGCCTGCTCTGCTTCTGTTGAAGGGGGATGCTTGTTGAGAAGGCGCGGGCCATCACAGGCGGCATGTTCACGCTGGCCTGGCGAGCGCGCACACCGGTCTGTTCAACGCGGCGCGTTTCGCGCTGCGTTCGCCGGGCGCGTACTTCATCTGATCTTGCAGTTGACTGGCGTGAGGTTGACCTCATCCATTCCTCCGAAAAATACGCTCGATACGGTCTTTATCGGCTTTACGTTCAATCGCCAATTCGATCAGGCGGTCAACCAGGGCAGGGTAGGGCAGGCCGCTGGCTTCCCATAGTTTGGGGTACATGCTGATTTTGGTGAAGCCAGGGATGGTGTTAACTTCGTTGAGGAAGACTTCACCACTTTTCTTGTCCAGCAAGAAATCGACGCGAGCCATTCCAGCGCCGTCGATGGCTTTAAAGGCGCGCACAGCCAGTTCACGTACACGGTCGGCTGTCTTTTCGGGAATGGGAGCGGGGATAAGCAGTTCTGAACGATCATCGATGTATTTGGCGTCATACGAATAGAATTCATCTGAAGGGACGATCTCGCCCGGAATTGAGGCTTCAGGGAAGTCGTTGCCCAGCACGCTCACTTCGATCTCGCGGGCGTCGAGGCCGTGTTCGATCAGTATGCGGCGGTCGTAACGCGCTGCATCCATGATCCCTTCCAGCAACTCGGAACGGTTATGGCATTTGCTGATGCCGACCGACGAGCCCAGATTGACCGGTTTGGTGAAGATCGGATAAGCAGACATCTTCTCGGCGGCGTTGAGGATGGAATCCATATCCTTTTCTAGCTGCGAGCGCAGAACGAGGAGCGAATCGACGATTGGAATATCGTGGGAACGCATCACGTCTTTGAACAGAGCTTTATCCATGCCGACTGATGAACTCAAGACACCAGCGCCAACGTAAGCTATATTCGCCATTTCCAGCATGCCCTGGAGTGTGCCGTCTTCACCAAATGTGCCGTGCAAGACGGGGAAGACCACGTCCAGATCGGTCAGGCGCTGCATGGAAAAGCCAGCGTCGGCCGGCCGTATCTGGTGCAGGCCGGATAATGTTGGGTCGGGGAGAAGAGCTGCCTGATGCAGGTTTGAGAAAGATTCATCCAGGAGCGCCTGTAATACGTTTTCACCAGTCAGCCATTGTCCCTGACGGGTGATGCCGATTTGCGTGACTTGATATTTTTGGGGATCAAGCACCGAAAGGACAGAACGCGCCGACATGAGAGAGACATCATGCTCTCCAGAACGGCCGCCGAAAATAACGCCTATCCGTAATTTATCAACCATGATTACCATTCTCCAAATGTTTCAATTTCCAACTCTAAATTAACGCCGAATTTGTCGGCGACCTTCTTGCGGGCGTATTGAATTAATGCCCAATAATCAGCCGCTTTAGCCCCGCCGATGTTGATGAAAAAGTTGGCATGGATAGGGCTGATTTCTACATTGCCGATGCGGTGACCTTTCAGACCAGCCGCCTCGATCAGACGGCCGGCGTGGTCACCGGGTGGATTTCTGAAGATCGAACCCAGGCTTGCGCCCGGCGGCTGTGTACTACGCCGACGAGCATTAAATGTATTCATAGTGGCCTGAACCTCTTCAGGTGTACTTTTCTTGACTTTCAGTTCACCCGCCAGAATGACAACGTCGTCCGGTTGCCGCTTGAGCCCGCTGCTGCGATACTGGTAATCCAATTTGTCAACCGTCCAGGTCATTCTGCCTGATTGACGATGCAAGATTTCTGCCAGGAACAGGCTGGTTGCCATGTCGCCGCCGTGCGCCCCGGCGTTGCCGTAGATGGCGCCGCCCAGGCTGCCTGGGATGATGCCGGCCCATTCCAGCCCGCTCAATCCGCGCAGGGCGGCCTGGCGGGCGATTGTTCCCATATTGGCGCCCGATTCGGCCCAGACGGTTGGTCTTTCTCCCTGAGCGTGGATGCGAATATTGTGGGCGTGATTGATGATAACAACCCCGTGGTAACCCCTGTCGCTGATTAAAACGTTTGACCCGACTCCCAGAATCTTGAAGGGCGCCTGCATTTGCCAGAGCGTCGAAGCCAGTTGCGCCATGTCATCGGCAGAGGTCGCGACCAACAAAGCATCGGCTGGGCCGCCCAGTCGGGCAGTTGTGTAGTTTGCCAGCGAGACGTCTTCTTGCAGACGTTCGCCGAATGCAGCGCGCAGGTCTTTGATCGGAAGTGAACTCATCATACTATAACTGCCTCGCTTTCAAGCCGTTCAGGATTTGAAGGTTGATCTGGTCTGCATCGCCAGCAGAAAGCACCAGAACAACATCATTGGGCTGTAAATTCTCAAGCAGGTATTGGCTGACGGCGGGAATTTCGGCTATGAATTTCGCAGATGGGTGCGGCATGGATTCTACCAGTTGCGCTGCCGAAAAATTCTGAGCCGGTTCGCGAGCGGCATAGATTTCAGTGACGATGACGCGATTGGCGTCTGAAAATGATGCGACGAACTCGTTAAAGAGCGATTGGGTTCGTGAATAGGTATGCGGCTGCCAGACAGCCCAGATACGTCGGGCCGGGTAGCGGGAGCGGGCGGCTGCCAGGACAGCGCGTATTTCGGTGGGGTGGTGAGCGTAATCATCGATGAGGGTGATCTGATTCACTTCGCCAACGATATCGAAGCGCCGGCCGGCGCCTGAAAATTCTCCAAGGGCCTGAGCCGCTTTATCGAGAGGCAGATTCAGCCGATGAGCGATTGCCAGGGCGACCAGGGAATTTAAGACGTTATGTTTGCCAGGGACCTGGAGCGAGAGATGCCCCATCAGAGATGGCCTGCCTTCAGGAACATGACTGATGGCATCGAAATCGAAGCCGCCCTTCTGGTTGACCGACAGGTTTTGCGCCTGGTATGAATTATCTGCACCGGCGCCATAAGTAAATACCTGATAACCGGATTGCCGGGCAGGCTGCACCAGGCTGGCTGAACCATCATTTTCAGCGCAGGCGAGCAGAGTACCCTGCGCAGGCATACGCTGGATAAAATCGACAAATGCCTGGCGGTAAATTTCAGGCGTTGGGAAACAATCGGGGTGATCGTGTTCCATGTTGGTTACAACGATGATCTCCGGGGTCAAGCCGAGAAACATGTGGTCGTATTCATCGGCTTCGATGACGAAGTATGCGCCCTTGCCAGCCCTGGCGTTGGTGTTGAGGTTCTTCAATACACCGCCAACGATAAATGACGGGTCCGCTCCAAGGGCGCTGAGCATCCAGGCGATCATGGCTGTGGTGGTGGTTTTGCCGTGGGTGCCGGCAATGGCGATGCACTTCTGCCCGGTCATGAGTTGATCCAGAAAATCGGCGCGCTTAAGAACAGGGATACCGGCAGCCAGGGCAGCCTGGATTTCGGGATTATCATCAGTAACAGCGGAAGAGCGTACGATGAGATCGGCTCCGTGAATATTTTCGGCCTTGTGACCGATCATCACTTTGACGCCTTCCGCCTGAAGTTTCTGCGCCAGAGGCGAGAGCGCGCGATCAGATCCGCTGATCGAATAACCTTTTTCGATCAACACCCGGGCGATTGCTGAAAGCCCAGTTCCGCCAATACCGATCAGATGAATGTTTTTCATTATATAAACACAACCAGCACAAAGACAAAACAAATTGCTACCGCAAAATAAACTACCGGTATGCCCAGCCAACGCGGGGCAAGGTATTTAAGAATGGTCAGGGCCGCTTCTCCAGATTGTGTGCCTTCCAGCGGCGGACTGATCAGCGGGAAGGGATATTGCGCTTCGTGTAAATAGAACCAGATGGTTCCGAAAACCAGGTACCCGTTGATTGCTCCAAGAAAAAGGCCGAGCAGGCTGTCTTGCAGACGGTCGCGGGTGAATTTGCCGCTGGTTGCCAGGCGGGTGATATTGGGGGTCTGGTAGCCAAAGAATACCAGGCCAATCAGAATTGCCAGGCGCATCCAGAACTGATTTGCCCCGCCGTTGAGAACAATCGTATCGCGCACAAAAGGTACGTAACGCTCAAGAACGGTGATCACGAAAAGCGCAACCAGAACGCTGAAGCTGACGATCAACTCTTTAGCCCAGCCGCGCATGGCGCCGATGACGCCAAAGAGGATGACAAATACCCAGAAGAGAAAAGTCAGGCTAACCATTTAGAATACCCTTTCCGCTAACCGGAGTTTGCGCCAGAGCAGTGAGGGCAGCGGCTATTTTGGGGGCCGAATCGGGCCGGGCAAGCGCTTTCATTGCCTTACGCATGTTTTCCAGCTTTTCAGGTGCGTTAAACAGGTTTAAGATAGTGGAAGACAGGCGGTCTGCCAGGGTATGATCTTCCAGCAGGATGGCCGCTCCTTGATCGACCAGATATTGCGCGTTGACTTTTTGGTAATGCCATGCGTAAGGGTAGGGTACCAGAACTGCCGGCAGGCCAAACAATGGAAATTCACCCAGCGTTGAAGCGCCGGCGCGGGATACGACGAGATCGGCTGCGCTGAGAGCTGCTCCCATTTCTTCGTGCAGGTAGGAATAGACATGATACCGCCCGGTTGCCTGCGCTTCGAGTGATTGGCGGGCTGCTTCAACTTCGGCATAATCCAATTGCCCGGTTATATGGATGATTTGCATTTCTTTCAATAAGCCCGGCAGAGCAGGGATCAGCGCCCGGTTTATCGAGCGCGCGCCTTTGCTGCCGCCGAAGACGAGTAATGTACGCAGATCAGGATCGAGTTTGAAGGTATCCTGAGCGGTCTTACGGTTCCATAACTTCAGATCATGGCGGGTGGGGTAGCCGGTTACGATAAGCTGACGGCTGCCAGAGAAGAAGGCTCGCGATGATTCGGCAGTCAGGGCGATGCAGTTGGCGAAGCGTGCGGCGACCTTTAATGCCTGTCCTGGTTCAATGTCGGGGACATAGACAAGGGTCGGTATATGCCTGCCGGCCAGCGCCATTGGAACAGCCACATACCCGCCTGTCAGCAGGATGACATTGGGTTGAAATTCCTTCAGGATGCGTTGGGCGGACTGATAACCGCGAACAAGCTGCCACAGGTTTTGAGGCAGACGTAATGGACTGACGCCATGCACACCAGCGGCGGGTATGGCCCTGAAGGGAATACCGGCGCGTTGAACCAGGCTGGCTTCCATGCCGCCTTCGCCGCCGACCCACAGCACCGAATCAGCTTTCCTGTCTAGGGATTGCAGAACGGCTAAAGCGGGATACACGCCGCCGCCTGTTCCTCCCGCGCAGATCAATAACCGCACTCCATCCTCTCCATTCTGTTTCGGGGGCCGGCGAAGAATGACGGGCAACGCTCATGATCAAGCCGATCGCGGCGAGCGTCGATAGCATGCTCGAACCACCCGAACTCATAAAAGGTAAAACATTTCCGGCGAAGGGGAGCAAACCAACCATGCCCCCCATATTAACAAAGGCTTCCAGCACGATCCAAAATGTCAGACCGCTGGCCAATAACGAACCAAGCTGATCTGGGGCGCGCTGGGCGATCTTAATCCCACGCCAGAGTAATAAGCTAAAGAGTATAACCAGTACAATTGAGCCGAGCATACCGGTTTCTTCGGCTACCACGGCAAAAATGCTATCAGTAGGCGGGAAAGGCAGCCCGGTGTACTTGGTATTGGCTTTTCCAATTCCAACGCCGAACCAGCCACCTTTTACAACCGCTTCCAGCGAACGCTGGACGTGGTATCCGGATTCTTCAATATTCTGCAAACCGCCCAGATATTCGCCCATACGCTGCCGACCTGTGTCGCTGACTGAGATGACCAGAGCGCCGACAACGACGGCTATGAGCAGGGTGAAGATTGCCTGGCGAATGTCGCCGCCGGCAACGAAGAACAGCAATCCGCCCAGGACGAAAATGGTGACAGTAGCGCTCAGATCAGGTTCGAGCAAAATGAAGCCGCCCATCAAACCCAGAATGACGCCCAACGGTATCAGCCCCAGGTAAACATTGGTAAGGCGGTCTTTATTCGCCGACAGCCAGAATGATACATAGATGATGGTCATCAGTTTGGCCAGCTCTGAAGGCTGGAATGAACCCGCCTGCAGCGAGCGCGCAGCGCCCAGGCGGATTTCGTTGATAATCAATACGGCGATTAACAGGATTAATGTTGCCAGAATACCCACGACGACGAGTTTGCGCCATTTGTGATAATCCACAGCAGCAATAAATACGGCAACCGCGCTGCCCAATATGAACCAGAGAAATTGGCGCTCAAGCAGGTAGGTCGATTTGACGCCCATCACCTCGATACAGTAATCTCCGCTGGCAGAATAGAGCATTAAGAATCCGTACACTAACAGAGTCAAGACGATCAGCAGAAGGGGCACGTCCGTTCGCAGCCGAAGGGGGCGCGGCGACTTGACAGAGGGCGCTTGGGCGCCCGGTTGCGTTACGAAAGTTCCATTACCCATTTTCGAAAACTCTCTCCGCGTTCTTCAAAATCTATAAACTCATCAAAGCTGGTTCCGCCAGGCGAAAGGAGGACGACATCGCCGGTTTTCGCCACCTGTGCGGCCGCCTGAACAGCCTGTTGCAGCCCGGCGCAAACCGTCAGGGAATAGGGCCGTTTTCCGGGAGCGATACTTCCGACTGCTTTGACTATAATATCAGCCGCTTCACCGAAGATGATCAGATGATCGACGCGCTGATGGATGAGATCGGCGAGGACCTGCCAGGGCAGGTTTTTGTCACGTCCGCCGGCGAGCAAGATCAGTGGTTCATCGAAAGAATGGATGGCAGCGGCAGCGCGTTCGGGAGTGGTAGCAATCGAATCGTTGTACCAGTGCGACCCGCGCCAATCGCGTACCCATTCCAGACGGTGTGCGATGCCCGCGAAACCCTCGACGCCTTTTTGCATGGCCTGGCGCGGAATTCCGGCGGCGGCAGCGATGGCGCAGGCAGCCAGAACGTTGCAGGTGTTATGTTTACCGCGCAGGCTGATTGAATTTTCAGGCATGATGGCCTGTTCAACGCCGTCCATTTTCAGGTAAAGAATCCCGTTCATCAGGAAAGTTCCGTTGTGCTCATCCGTCGGTTCTTTGAGGCCAAAAGACAGCACACTCCCGTGCGCCTGTGAAAGCAAGCTCCATGCGCCGGGGTCGTCGCGATTTAATATGGCGATATCCTGGGCGGATTGATATTGCAGAATATGCGCCTTTGCCGCTGTATAGGCTTCCATCGTCCCGTGACGGTCGAGGTGATTGGGGGTAATGTTGAGAATGGCGGCTACATTGGGAGATGCCGTCATTTGTTCCAGCTGAAAACTGGATAATTCGAGGATGACCAGGTCAGAAGGCTGCATATCGTCCAGGTAAGTGATCAATGGCAGACCAAGATTGCCTCCTACCCAGACCCGGGTGGGACTTTCAGCCAATTTCATGGCCGCGTGCGCCTCAGCCATGCGTCCGACCAGGGTGGTGGTGGTTGATTTTCCGGCTGATCCAGTGATGCCAATGACCCGGCAGGGCGCCCTTTCTATGAAGATTTGCGAGTCGTTGGTCAGGGGCAGACCTTTTTGCTGCGCCTGAACGATGAGAGGCAGGTTCAGGGGAATGCCGCCTGAAACGCAGACCAGATCGGCAGCGTCGAGAAGCTCGAGGGGGTGACTGCCGAGTACCCAATGGATGGGAAGCCCTTCAAATTCGGCGATTGTCTGCGTGAGTTTCTCGGCAGGCTGGCGGTCATTCAATGTGACCTGAGCGCCTTTACCCGAAAGGTAACGCGCCAGAGCCAGCCCCTGGCGGGCTGCCCCGATAATCAGTACGCGTTGACCATTCCAATCTTTAATCATTTCACACCAATGCCAGCGCCACACCGAGCATGGCGCCCAATAAACTGACTAACCAGAATCGCTGCACAACTTGGGTTTCACTCCAGCCCAATAACTCGAAATGGTGGTGCAGCGGCGCCATTTTAAACAACCGTTTTCCGTGGGTCAGTTTGAAATAGCCGATCTGGAGAACATCGCTGAGCACCTCACTCACCGGAATAATGGCGATAAGGGGGAGGAGGATCCATTGACCGCTGATAAGGGCAACGACGCCCAGCGTGGCGCCGAGAGCCATGGAGCCTGTATCGCCCATGAACATCATGGCCGGATGGACGTTGAACCATAAGAAGCCGAAGATGGCTCCGACCAGGGTGAAACAGAAGCGCGCCAGGAAAACCTGACCCTGCATGAGGGATATTGCTCCGTATGTGGCAAACGCTGTAGCAGAGATCAGACCCGCCAGGCCGTCCAAACCGTCGGTGAAATTCACTGCGTTGGTCGAAGCGACGATAATGAACATGGCAAGAGGCACATACCAGTATCCCATATCGATGGGTTGTTCAATGCCTGGCCAGTGCAGGTCGGGGACTGACAGACCGTATTTGATGATCAGCGCGGCTACCAAAGCGATGAGTATCTGGAAAAGGAACTTTGTACGGATGCGCATGCCCAGACCGCGGCGCGGCCCGCGAATACCTTCCCAATCGTCAATGGCGCCGAGAATGGCATAACCGAACATCACGCCCAGTGGAATGACGACCGAACGCCCGATCAGGGTGACGCCGATCAGAGATGCCGCATTGAGCAAAAGGGTTAATAAGGCGACTGGCAATATGATCATCACACCGCCCATGGTCGGTGTGCCCATTTTTGTAAAATGCGTGTCGGGGCCTTCAACCCGGATGAGCTTGCCGATTTTAAAATAGCGCAATACCCGCAGCAGGGGACCTCCCCAGATGACGGTGAGCATAAAACTGAAACCCGACAGGGCTAACGCTAATGAGGCGTCTTTCATGATTCGATCTCCAGCGTCGAGATAATCCGATCCATGCGCATACCATGAGAACCTTTAACCAAAACTACATCTCCTTTATTCAGATGATCTTTTAAGTAATTGATTACTTCTTCGACGGTTTCAAAGTGGTTGATCGCCGAGCTGTTTAGACCGGCCTGCCTGGCTGCATCAGAGATCATCCGTCCACGGCAGCCAACAGTGATCAGGCGATTAACAACCTGGGCGGCGCGCAAGCCGACCATCTGGTGCCCCTGTTTTTCGTAGGGGCCGAGTTCGAGCATGTCGCCGAGGACGGCGATTTTTTGTCCTTCCAGGTCTGCCAGCAGGTTCAGCGCGGCCAGCGTCGATTCGGGGGCGGCGTTATAGGTGTCATCCAGCAGGAGGGCGCCGTTTGCGCTGTGAACTGCTACCAGGCGCAACTGCGCTGTGCCTAATTGCAACCCGGAAATGATCTGATTCCAGGTCAAGCCTTCGACAAGACCGACCGCCGCGGCCCGCAATACCGTATGAACCGAATGGCGTCCAATTAATGGAACGCGAATGTTCAGGATTTCATTGCCGTAGTGCAGGCGCAGGCGAATGCCGTCAAGCCCCATGCTTTGAATGCTATCTGCCCAAAGGTGCGCCTGGCGGTCAAGCCCGTAGAAAAGCACCTGCGCTTTGGTCTGTTCGGCCATTTTTCTAACCCAGGGGTCATCGAAGTTGAGAATGGCTACGCCTTCTGATGGCAGTTTTTGAACCAGTTCGGCTTTTCCCCGGGCGATGATTTCCTGCGAGCCCGCTCTTTCGGCATGGACGGTGCCGATGTTGGTTATCACGCCAACCTGTGGTCTGGCAATGTCGCACAAGAGGGCAATTTCGCCGGGGACGTAAAAGCCCATTTCCAGAACAGCGTGGTCATAACCGGAGCTTAACTGCAGAATAGTGAGCGGAAGTCCAATTTCATTATTCAGGTTGCCCGGGTTTCTTAAGGTGCGATAACGGCGGCAGAGGACATCAGCAATCAACTCTTTTGTGGTCGATTTACCTACGCTTCCGGTAATGCCGATTACGCGCAGGTTTAGTTTTTGGCGCCAGAAGCGGGCGATTTGCTGCAGGGCGGGCAGGCTTTCAGCTACGCGCAGGATAATGGGCGGTTTTAAGCCGGCAACCGCTTCAGGGTTCAATGGCTGACGTAAGTCAAGGACGGGATACTCGCTTTCTACATCCTGCTGCACCATTGCCAGACAGGCGCCGCGATCGAATGCGTCTTTTATATAGGCGTGACCGTCAACACGCTCACCGGGCATGGCGACGAATAGCGAACCTGGAATGACCTGGCGCGAATCCACCGCCGCGCCGGTGACGATCATTTCAGCGCCTGCAGGGCGGATTTCGGTCAATGCTTCCAGTATATCGGCCAGTTTAATCACTATAAATCCTTATCGTTGCACTAATTCATTCCGTACAGCGTCCGGCGGGATGTTGAGCGAGATTACAATGCTCTGAACAACTTCGCGGAAGACGGGCGATGCGACAACCGAGCCCCAGCGCGAGGTTTGTGGTTTTTCCAGCCAGACGTAAACCAGGAACTTTGGATCTTCGACGGGACCCCAACCGACAAACGAGGCGTTTGTATCGCCGGTGACATATCCCAGCACACTCGGAATTTCACCGGTGCCGGTCTTGCCGGCTACGCGGTAGCCTTCGACCAGGGCTTCTGAGGACTCTGTTTCCAGCGAGGTGGCCAGCATTTCGGTTATTGTGTGGGCTGTTTCTGCCTTGATTGGAGTACCGGCCACCTGAACGGCGGTGTTGAATTGTCGCCCGTTGTCAATCACTGCCCGAATGACATGCGGGGTAACCATTTTACCATCATTGGCGAGAGCCGAAATTGCCATGACCATCTGTACGGGTGTTGCCGAAAGTCCCTGTCCGTAAGCGTTGGTGCCCAGGTCAATCGGGTACCAGTCTGCATCACCGGGTATTTTCAGGCGGCCTGAAACTTCACCGGCCAGATCAATTCCGGTGGCGTGGCCGATGTTAAAACGTTCCATGTATTCATAAAATTTTGTAGCGCCCATTTCAGATGAAACCCATGCCAGACAGACGTTAAGTGAATGCTGGAGACATCCGACCATCGTCTGCGGCCCCCATGCGCCGCGGTCCCAGTTGTAGATGTTTGTGCCGGCAATGGTGAAGACGCCGGTGTCCAAAAATGAGGTATTGGGTTCCACTGTGCCGTTGTCGAGGGCGGCTGCCATGGTGAGTACTTTAAAGACTGAACCGGGCTCGTAATCTTTGCTGACCGCCCGGTTGAAAGGAGTTGGATTTGGATAGATTTCGAGAAAGTTTTCGTATTGATTCAAATCCATCCGGGGGGTTGTAGCCATCGCCAGTATTTCCCCCGTCTCCGGGTCCATCACGACGATTGTTCCGGCCTCCGATCCCGTGCTGCTCAGGGCTTTATCGAGGATATCTTCCACATTCCTTTGTATTTCCCTATCGATGGTCAGAATGATGCTTGCTCCTGGTCTGATTTCGGGTAATTGCTCTGCCATGTTTGGGTCTCTCGGCACCCATACTTTCTTTTTTGTACCACCGAGAAGTTCATTCTGTTTCTGTTCCACGCCATAAAAGACCTGGTCGTAGTGATTGACAAATCCCAGAATATTGGAAGCCAGTTCCTTTTCGGGGTAATAACGCATCAGGTGGGGAGTGAAGGTTAACCCTGCGAGCGTTACGGATGCGCCTTTAGAGCGCTTGCCGGATTGTTCGGCCATCAGGCTTTTCAATTGTTCCAACTCGGCTTTTTGTTCCGTGCTGATGAAATTATCCAGAATGACGTAGCGCACTTTTTCAGGAGAAACACTTAACTTGCCGAGGGTTGTTGTGTAATCTGCACCGGTCACTTTTGATAACGCCTCAGCGATGACCTGAGCATTCCCCATTTCACTGACGGTTTGAATATCAGCGCCGACTTCAAAGACTTCCTTGCTGGTGGCGAGAGGATATCCCCAACGGTCATAAATATCGCCGCGCTTGGGCTCGAGAATACTCCAGTCGCCAGCGTATAATTCGCCCATCTGGGTAAAGTATTTGGCTTCCTTGCTGTTTTGAATGCGAAGCATCTGACCGATGACAGCAAGGCCCAAAATTAACAGAAGGGATTGAAAAGCAAAATAGCGCCAGGATGAGTTGGTCTTCATTGCGCAGCCCCCTGGAGCGCTGCTCCCAGGAAAACATCATTTAACAACCAGTCCAATAAAGAGCGGGTGAATTGCGCCGAAATAATTGGCGCCTGGGCGATATCGCGGCTGGGGGGCAGTGCAAGAACAGCCGTCTGGCGGCCAGGGTAGCCCTGAATGATGAGGTATTCAATATCATCCGCGCTGATAGGTTTGTAGCCCATTTTCTCAGCGCGTTCAAGCATTGCCTGGCTTGAACTGATTTCTGCGAGCTGGCTTTGCAGGTCAGCGATCTTGCGCTGGGTTTCCTGAATGCCGTTTTTTGTACTCTGGATTTCACGTCCGTATGCCGCACCGATGGCCGATACTGACAGGTATATGTATGCAACAGCGCCTATCAATAATAACGCCAACGTAAACAGAGCGATCCATTGTAACTGGACTCGCCAGGGAGCTTGTCTGTAGGCTTGAACAAATCGATTCGTCATCATATCTATTAATCCAAAAAAGACCGTCTTTTACTGTTTCGGTATGTTTTCTGGTTTAATCTATGCAATTGTTATGCCAGGCGTGACTTTTTCAGCCACGCGTAAACGTGCACTGCGGGCGCGAGGATTCGCTTTGATTTCTTCTGCGCCGGGTGTGATCGGACGGCGGGTGATTTCGATGATGCTCGCCTGGTGTTGACAGGTGCACAGCGGTTGTTCGGGCGGGCAGATGCAATCACGGCTCTCGCGCTTCATAAATTGTTTGACGATGCGGTCTTCCAGCGAGTGGAAGGCGATCACTGCCAGCCGGCCGCCTGGGGCGAGCGCGTCGATTGCCTGGGGTAAAACTTCTTCGATGGCTTCCAACTCGTGGTTCACAGCGATGCGCAACGCCTGGAAGGTGCGGGTTGCCGGGTGGATGGCCTGATTGCGGTTGCCGATGGCGCGGGCAACGAGATCGCCAAGCTGGCGGGTAGTGTGGATGGGACGGGCGCCGATAATGACTTTTGCCAGATGACGGGCGCGTCGTTCTTCGCCGTAAGTCCACAGCACGTGCGCCAGTTCGTTTTCAGGCAGATTGTTTACCAGGCTGGCCGCTGTAACGGGATTATCAGGGTCAAAGCGCATATCCAGTGGGCCGTCTTTTATAAAGGAAAAACCCCGTTCAGGTGTGTCAAACTGAATCGATGACGCTCCCAGATCCAGGACGATTCCCTGAACCTTTTCCCATCCCAGGCGGTGAAGCTGCTCGGCCAGAGTTGTGTACGAACCCTGAACGAGAATTGCCCGATCGGCGAATGGCGCAAGGCGTTCTCTGGCAAATGCCAGCGCCTGCGGATCGACATCGAGGCCGAGCAGCCTGCCGGAGGGTGAACTGGAATCCAGAATACCCCAGGCGTGGCCTCCTGCGCCAACCGTCCCGTCTATATAAAGACCCGGGCTTGCCGGACGCAAAGCGAGTATAATATCATGGTAAAGTACGGGTAGATGAGGAAGAGTTGCTTCGCTCATGGGTTTGCGGATAAATCAAAAGCTGCAAACCGCTGGGCATTTGCCTCCGCATCTTGAAGCTGATTAACCTGCTCCTTCCAGTGTTCGGGCGACCATATTTCAAAGAATTCACCCACACCGACCACGACGACATCTCCATTGAGGGAAGCAGATTGTCTGAGAAATTGCGGTAATAAAATACGTCCAGCCTTATCAACTTCTACCCGATCAGCGCCTGAAAAGATTAACCGCTTAAGCAGGCGAGCGGTGGGATCCGTCAGGTTCATGTGATTAACACGGTCATAGAGCGTTTCGAAATAGGCAGGAGTCAGCACCATCAGGTTGCGATCGAAGCCCCGGATGATGTAAGCGCCATCAGCCAACTGGTCGCGAAAACGAGCCGGAATGGTCAGGCGTCCTTTTTCATCAATGTTGTGCTGATACTGCCCCAAGAACATTAGTTCTATCCTCTCGGTAAAGACAGGAACGCCGGTTGCCCGGCGCTCCACTTTTACCCACTTTTATACACTGTTACCCACAGTATAGCTGAATTGATGTGAAAATGCAAGTAGTTTGGGAAAACTTTTACCTGAAGTTTACAAAATCTAAAACAATTCTATTTTCTGGAGGTTAGTATAAATGACGCCCGTTGCAGAAAGTCTGTCGTATCGTTCGCTCTTTTCAGGATTAGATGTTGAAGTTCCATTGCTGGATAACAAGCAGGTGGTGTATGTGAATTTTGATAATGCCGCTTCAACGCCGGCCATGCTTCCGGTGCTGGAAACGGTGGATAGATTTTTAACTTATTACAGCAGTGTGCATCGCGGAACGGGTTTTAAGAGTCAGATTTCTACGTACACCTTTGAGCAGGCGCGGCGCATGGTGCTGGATTGGATGGGCGCGAATCCTCGGACGCACGTATGTGTATTCGGAAAGAATACGACCGAGGCGATCAACAAGCTGGCGCGACGGTTTCCGTTTCGGGATGGACGGGATGTTGTTCTGGTGAGTATGATGGAGCACCATTCTAACGACCTGCCCTGGCGGGCAGTTGCCCATGTTGTGCATGTGGCAGTGACGCCTGATGGACGATTAGACGAGGCAGACTTTGACGCCAAATTGAAGCAATACGGCGACCGACTTGCGCTGGTGGCTATCACTGGGGCGAGTAATGTGACGGGTCTCCTGAATCCAATTCATCGCCTGGCTGCCAAAGCGCACGCGGTTGGGGCAGAATTTCTGGCGGATTGCGCCCAGCTTGCGCCCCATCGGGCGGTCAACATGCGTTCGTTGGATGACCCGGAGCATCTCGATTATGTCGCCCTCTCTGCACATAAAATGTATGCGCCCTTTGGGATGGGGGCGTTGGTTGGCCGGCGCGAACCATTTGAAGAGGGCGCGCCTGATCTGCGCGGTGGGGGGCAGGTTGAAATTGTTACGGTAGATGATGTCATGTGGTCGGACCCTCCGGAACGGGAAGAGGCCGGCAGCCCCAATACGGTTGGAGCAGTGGCCATGGCTGCTGCCATTCGCCAGTTGACATCAATCGGGATGAATAAAGTTGCCCGTCACGAAGCGGAATTGACTGCCTATACCCTGCGCAAATTGAAATCAATTCCAGGCGTTCATCTCTATGGAGATACTGACCCCGAACGAACTTCGGATCGTCTGGGCGTCATTCCATTCAATATTGAGGGTATTTCCCATTTCAAGACGGCGGCTATTTTAGGTTTCGAATTTGGGATCGGTGTGCGCAACGGATGTTTCTGCGCGCATCCATATTTGTTGAATTTAATGGGTTTGAATCATGAGCAGGCGCAGGATGTACGCCGCCGGATCATGGCTGGCGACCGGTCGGATATGCCCGGCCTGGTGCGGGTTTCCTTCGGTTTATATAATACGCTGGAAGAGGTCGATATCCTGGTCGAAGCGCTCAACCGAATTGTGAAAGGCGATTATAAAGGAAACTATCGCCAGGATAGGGAATCCGGCGAGTACTTCCCTGAAGGCTGGCAGGTGAATTTCGAAGATTATTTTACGCTGTAGGTCAGCTTTTCAGAGCGGCTTCCATTCGCTTTAAAGCATCCTGGAGGATGGAACGCGGGCAGCCAAAATTTAAGCGGACAAAACCGTCGCCGCCATTCCCAAAGTCGGCGCCATTATTCAGGGCCACCCGGGCTTTTTCAAGGAAGAATTGCTGCGGGGTTGTGTCAAGATTAAGCTGGCGGCAGTCCAGCCAGGCGAGGTAAGTGCCTTCCGGTTTTGTCATTTTGATTTCTGGCAGTTGCCTGTCAATGAAATTGAATAAATAATCACGATTGCTTTCCAGATATTGGAGCAATTCATCCAACCAGGGCCGACCATCTTGATAAGCTGCCCTGGCAGCGACAAAACCGAGCAGGTTGCCGGCATTGATCAGGTCTTTACGTGAGGCCTGAAATTGTTGGCGCAGTTCAGGGTCTTCAATTATGGCGAAAGAACATCCCAAACCGGCGATGTTGAAGGTTTTACTCGGCGCCATCAGGGTAATTGTTCTGGCGGAGATGGCCGGATCGAGGGAGGCAATGGGAATATGGCGGTTGCCAGAATAAACAAGGTCGCAGTGGATTTCATCAGAACAGATAATGACATTGCGGCGCAGGCAGGTTTCTGCCATCTGAAGCAATTCGTCGCGCCTGAAAACACGCCCGGTCGGGTTCTGAGGGTTGCACAGGATGAAAAGGCGTGTGCGCTGGTTGATCGTCTGTTCAAATCGGTCGAAGTCAATGGCGTATTGCCCGTCGGGCTGACGAATCAATTCCATTTCATTGCGCAGCAGGTCGTGATTTTGGGGAGCATGCAAAATCGGCGGATAAACCGGAGTTTGCATCAACACATGGTCGCCAGCGGCGGCGAAAGCCCGGCAGGCAAGATTGAATCCGGTAACCACTCCCTGCAGGAGCAGGATGGATTTTGGGGATACCCGCCATTGATATTTGTCCCACAACCATTCGGAAATAATTTCACACAGGTTCTCGGGGTAGAGCTCGTAGCCAAAAACCCCGTGCGCCACTCTTTGCTGGAGGGCATCGATGACGGCAGGCGGGGAGAGAAAGTCCATATCTGCCACCCATAACGGGAGAACATCTGGATCGTATAAGCGCCATTTGACGCTGTCGCTTTTTTGGCGGTCGATGATCTGGTCGAAATTGAACATAGTGTCTGATGTGCTTTCTTTAGTTTGTCGATTTGCAGGATGTATTATACCCGTTATGGTATTGTTAGCGGGGGATTAATTCTTTTTGGGCCGGGTGTCTTTTCAGACGGGGAATCTGATGTACGATTGGCGCAGGTGGGCATAAGAAAATACGTTTATAATAATGGGTAGGCAGATGGCAAGAGATGAAGATGCACCTAATGTAATTGATCTGCGCGCTGCACAATCTGCGTTGAGGTTGGCGGGTGTCAGGTTTCGTGGAACACCCTGGCATTGGGCTGAGGTTGAGCACGTACAGGCTGCCATCAAGCGGATGCGGGGTGTGTTCGGCAGCATGTCGGCGTTACAGCGAGCCATTGGCAATGTGGCGCTGGAACAGACGACGCGCGGCGGGGGAGGCGCGTATGCCTGGTGGTTTACGCCGCCCTGGCTGCGTATCGTACTCAGCCAGGCAATTTTGCACCAGGAGCCTCCTTGGCGGTCTGAAGTGGCTGTTGTCCACGAACTGGCGCACGCCTGGGATGCTCGCTCTTCCGGGCTGGTGGGACGTTTTGGAATCGTGCTTGGTTTTAAAAGGGGCGTCGGTAAGATTTCGCGGGCGATGAGCCTGTATGTGGGCGATGAACCAGGGCCGACGAATTACGGCGGCCTGGGATCGCCGGGATCAAAGTGGCCGCGCAACCCGGCTGAAGAATGGGCAGAAAGCCTGTCGGCCTATGTTTACCCTGAATATATCGAATGGCTGGTCGCCAATGCGCCTGAAGAGCAAGACGCCGGATTGCGGGTTAAGCATCGTGAATTTGTTGAGCAGCAAATTGATCGTATCAAAAACATGAGAGGATAACATGACAGCAACTGAATGGTACAAGGAATTTCCCGGGGCTGTAACCGTCTGCGACAGGGAGGGCATTATTCTGGAAATGAATGATCAATCGGCAAAATTATTTGCCGATAACGGGGAACGAGCATTGATCGGAAAAAGTGTTTACGATTGCCATCCGGAAGCGGCGCGAAAAAAACTGGCCGCATTGATTGATCAGGAAACGGTCAATGTGTATACGATTGAGAAAAAAGGGGTGAAGAAATTGATCTATCAGGCCCCCTGGTATCAGGAAGGAGAATATGCCGGTTTCGTGGAACTGGCGCTGGAGATACCTTTTGAGCTGAGCCATTTTAAGCGGGGTTGAAATTCGTTAAGAATCTTGCGTGAAACCAGGCGAGAACCATTAAGCGCCAGCGCCCGGCAGATTGTTACAATCTGCCGGGATTTTATTTTTGGGATTCTAATAAAATTATTATTTGACAAATAACATCTAATTGATATAATTATTATCAGATAATGATTATTATTTGAGAGATGCCTGAAATGCCTGCTAAATCTGAAAAACAAAATGCTGAAAGCCGCCTGGCAGAACTGGCTGAAAATTTGCGTAAACGGAATTATCGCATGACCCCCCAGAGAATGGCGGTGTTAAAAACGATGGTCATGAGCGATGAGCACCTGAGCGCCGATCAGATTTACCGGCAAGTCAGAGCCGATTTTCCGATGACCAGTCTGGCAACTGTCTATAAGACAATGGCGATGTTGAAGGAAGCGGGCGAGGTTTTCGAATTGGGAACAGGCGGCGATGGTAAACGGTATGACGTCAGCCGGCCTTACCCGCATCCTCACCTGATATGCCTCAACTGCGGCAGGACGGTGGATCCGGAAATCAGTTTTGATGAAGCGTTTTTGCAGGAGGCCGTTAAGGTTAGCGGATATCGAATTACCAGTTACCGGTTTGAGTTGTTTGGTATTTGCCCGGCCTGCCAGCAGATTTATAACTAATCTATACGATCAATTGAAGACAAGGAGCTGAAAATGATTAAGAAAACGGTTTTGGATGAAATGAATGAGCAGATCAACAAGGAGTTATATTCGGCGTACATGTATCTTTCGATGGCGGCGCACTTTGAAGCGGTTAATTTACCTGGATTTGCCAACTGGATGCGCGTTCAGGCAAAAGAAGAGACCGAACACGCAATGAAGTTCTTTGATCATATTAACAACCGAGGGGAGAAAGTTGTTCTCAAAGCCATCGAACAACCACCGGTTGAGTTCCAATCTCCCCTGGCCATTTTTGAACAGGCTTATGAGCACGAGAAATTTGTTACGAGCAGAATCAATTTGATCTATGATCTGGCGGTGAAGGAAAAGGATAACGCCAGCCAGGTTTTCATGCAGTGGTTTGTCAACGAACAGGTTGAGGAAGAAAAGAATGTTTCACAGATCGTTGAAACGCTCAAGATGGCCGGTGATCAGAGCGGACTGTTATTGATGCTCGATCACGAATTGGGAGAAAGGGAGAGCGATTAAGAAAGTAATCATCAGGGTTTTATTGGTGAAGGTAATAACAACAACGCTTGATGGGTGCTATTACCCTGATGGATAACTTACATGGCGGGGGTTATCCCCGCCATGTTCTAAACTGCCTGATCTGAGCGCGATAAAGAGTCAATAAGGATATCAGGCAGGATCAGGTAAGATGTTTTGTGAACACCCGGGCCTGTCTTTGGAGTAACTTAATAATGACTCAATCGTATTGGCGTCAACGGGTTTCGATAATAGAAAACCCTGTTGATATTTGCAACCCAATTGGGTAAGGCAATTTTGCTGCTCGATTGTTTCGACGCCCTCAGCAATTAATTCCATGCCAAGATTCTGGGACAAAAGAATGATGGCGTTAACGATTTCCTGAGTGCTTTCACCATGATCTAACCCATTGATGAATGAGCGGTCAATTTTTATGGCGTTGACGGATAATCGTTGCAAGTATCCCAGTGAAGAATATCCCATGCCAAAATCATCGATATAAATTTCAATGCCTGCTTTGTGAAGTCTTTCGAACACTGAAGTGACCGTTTCTGAGTCTTCCATGAAGATGCTCTCAGTGATTTCGATTTTTAATTGCCTGGGATTCAGCCCGGTATCTTCCAGAATTTTGATGACCTCGTTGGGAAATTCAGGACGGGAGAGTTGTTTGGTTGAGATGTTGACACTGACAACAAGCGGCGGGTTTTGGGGATATTTCTGATGCCAGATGTGCATTTGCCTACATGCTTCGCGCAGCGCCCAGAGGCCGAGCGGCATAATCAGATCGGTTTCTTCCGCTATGGGTATAAATTCAGTCGGGGATATAAAACCGCGTTGAGGGTGCTGCCAGCGGAGAAGCGCCTCTACGCCAATAATCCGGTTTTCTTTTGTTGAATAAATAGGCTGGTAGTGAAGGGTGAATTGCTGGTTTTCCAAACACAGGCGCATGTCCGATTCAATTTTGATTCTATCAACAAGGTCGGTGCGCATCGACTCGTTGAATACAACATAACGGGCCTTTCCGAGGGATTTTGCCTTGTACATGGCGATATCCGCATCGCGCAGCATATCTTCCGGTGTAGTGTAACTGAAGTTGCTGAAGACGATTCCAATGCTTACCGTCATTAATACATCCTGTAATACCACCTGGATGGGATCGTTCAACTGGTAGATAATTCTTTGAGCAATCTGGTAGGCTTCACTCTCTTCATTCAGGTCTTCCAGCAGAATGACAAATTCATCGCCGCCAAATCGAGCGACTGTGTCCAATGAGCGCAGGCATGCAGCCAGTTTTTGTGAGGCGGCAACAAGGACGCTGTCGCCGGTCAGGTGTCCCATCGTATCGTTGATTTTTTTGAAGTGGTCGAAGTCGAGGAATAAAACAGCGAATAGATTTTTCCGCCTTCTATACCTTTTAATTGCGCCTTCCAAACGATCCATAAATAACGCCCGGTTGGGCAGGCCGGTGAGGGCATCGTGCAGGCTATCGTAGGCAAGTTTCTCCTGAATTTGCTTGCGTTCGGAGATGTCGGTTGAGACGCCCAGGACATACTTGACTTCACCAGCGTCATCAAAAATGGGACGTTTAACGGTTTTCAGGCAATATTTCTTGCCGTGAATATCGGTAATGTTTTCTTCTTCAATGACCTTTTCATGTTGAGTGTTCATTACATACATATCATCACGCTGGAAAGCCTCCACTTCATGCGAGTTTGGATTGAAATCGGCGTCCGTTTTTCCGACAAGGTCTTCCGCTGTTGTTCCATATAAATCTGCCAGGGCTTTGTTGGCTAAAGTAAAACGTCCAAGTTTATCTTTAGCGAAGATCAAATTTGGATTGAGGTCAATCACTTGTTTGAAGAACTGGTGTTGCTCTTCGAGCGCGCTGTTAAGATGATCGCGGTTGAGGGTTGTGGCAATGATTTGGCTGATGACCCGGAGATAATTGAATATTGTATTATCCCATGACCGGGTTGTGCGAATATTTCCCACGGCAATGATTCCAAGGGTATGAGGGGCAACATATATTGGGATCAGGGCGAACTTTTTAAATCCATAGCGGGTCAGGATTTCTTTTTCTTCTCCGGCTGCGGCGTTTAAACGAGAGACGTTTGGAATATAAACCGGTTTGCCTTCGTCCAATCGGTTTTTGACCCACATATAGGTGGTGGATGAAAGGGAGAGACAATCTTCGAAAGAGACTTTAATATTTGATGATACCCACTCCGCCTTTTTTATGAATATGCTTCCATTGCCTTTACGCAAAAACAAAAGAACCACGTCGCAACGGACAACATGCCCGATTTCTTCAATAGCGGCGGATATGGCTTTGTGTATGTTTTCTGCTTCAACAAACGACAATGCTATGGCAGAAAGGGAATGGGAAAGTATTTGTTCCCGATTCAAAATCAGGCAGGTGGTGACGATGGCAGCCGCGCTGCCGAGCAGAATGGTAATACCACTGGAAATCCACTGCGATAAGGCGCGCGCAAATAATTGCTGCGCCGCCTCGCTGGCAAGAATAACCAGTAGTGTGATTCCCCCGATGAATCTAATTGATGACGATCTGATACGCGCCCTGCAGCTATTAAGACGGGTCATTGGAATTCCTTTGGATCGCTGTGATGGTTAAAACACATTCCCTCGAAAGTGGTGGGGTAGGGAAAATGTTGTCCCGATACGTGCATGCTGAGCGACTATGGGGTATGTTAAGCGGGCGATCCTTCCATGGGGTTCCGATAAAAAGGGCATCCAGTCCCAAACATATATTAAGCAGGGTTCTGCCCCCCTGCATAACACATTTATTAATATTCTGTTTATTTTGAATCGAAAGTAAATAAGGGCAACTACGTATTAAACGCAGTTCCCAACTCGTATTCTTATGGAGTTTTATACGTTACCCCCAACACTGCTTTACGCGTTTTTTATGGACTATTCATCCCAAACCAATATCTTCCTTCGAATAGCGTAGCGGATCAAGTCTCGCTGAGTTTGCAAGCCAAGCTTATGCATCATATTGCGGCGGTGAATTTCTACTGTGCGCATGCTGATAGAGAGCTTATCGCCGATATCGTAATTGGTTAAACCTTCGGCGGCCAGGTGGAGTACTTCGCGCTCGCGAGTGGAAAGGGTATCGAAATCATCGGGCGGGTTTTCTTCTGCCTTTTGAAAGTAAGCCTGAATGGCGCGTTCGGTCAGTTCGGGGCAAAGGTATCGTCTGCCAGCGATAACTTCATAAACGGCTTTCAATAAAGTGGCTGGTTGTGATCCTTTCAACACATAGCCATACGCCCCTGCTTTCAGTGCCTCCATAATGTAAGATTCATCGGAATACATCGATAGGATGATGACGCGGGTGTGGAAGGCGCGTTCTTTAATCTGGCGGGTTACTTCCAGACCGCTTATTCCAGGCATGACGATATCCATCAGGGCAATATCCGGTTTTAGCTGGTCAATATGGCGGATGATCTCCAAACCATTATCAGCTTCGCCAACAATCATCAGGCCAGGTTCACTTTCGATGAGAGAGCGCATTCCCTGTCTGACGACAGGATGATCGTCTGCCAGATAGATTCTGATTGTCATAATGCCGACCTCAGTTCAGATAGGAAGTTCAATGGATATCTGGGTTCCTTTTCCCGGTTTGGAATGGATGGCGCATTTTCCTTGCAGCAACATGGTTCGTTCACGGATGCTGCTCAGACCCGTTGAATGAGCTGTTTTCGGTAGCTGTTCAGGGTCAAAGCCAGCGCCGTTATCATAAATACTCAAAGCCAATTGGCGGTCAATCACCTTTACTGATACATAGATTTCCGGGGCATGGGCGTGCCGGGCAGCATTGGTTATTGCTTCCTGGATGATACGATAGGCTGCGGTTTCTATTTCAAAGTTAAAGCGTTTTGCTTCCAGACCGGATGTATCGAAATGAACTGCAATTCCAGTCGATGATGTAAAACGTTCAAACTGCCATTGAAGCGCCACCAATAAGCCCATGTCGTCCAGGATGGAAGGGCGAAGATTGAGCGACATATTTCGAACCTTGGTGATCAATGTTCGGGTCATTTCTTGAGCTTTTTTCAACGCGCTTTTTGAACTGGTTGGTGATGTGCGGTTGACTGTTTCGAGGGTAAAGTTCAAGCCGGTCAAGATCTGCCCAATCTCATCGTGCAGGTCTCGCGCCAGCGCCCGCCGTTCCAACTCCTGAACTTCGAGGAGCCTGTTTGAAAGGGCCTGAACTTCTTTTTCGGCATTAATCCGGGCAATCACGTTGCCGGCTTCAGCAGCGATTCCTTCCAGAAATTCGAAGGCTGGCGGCGATATCTCGTCGTAATAATGTGAGGCGAGGTAGAGAGCTGCGATAACTTCCTGACGGTGTTTTACAGGGAAAATGGCGGCGAAGCGCAGAATGTCTCGTTGGAAATCACGCCTGCGAAGGTCGGGCAATAGGGCCGGGTAGAGCGGATAAACCAGTTCCCCTTCAACAATCAAATTAGCCTGTCCCGAGCCGCGATTGAAACGTCCGGCGTTTTTGACAAAATATTCCGGCAATCCAATTTCCATTTCAAGAACCAGATCCTGACTGAAAGGCTGGAGGATGTAAACGCCGCCGCAATCGACAGCGCCGCTTTGAAAACAGGCTCTTAAAATCAATTCGAGCGCATCGTTTAAATCACTGACGGAATTCAATCCAGCCGATAAATCGTGACGGATGCGCAATATTTCACCCATCTGGGTGGCATATTCGATATGATCAGAAATGACAGATAGCGTCGATTTTTCCATAGAACAACCTGTTAGGACGAGACCTTCGGACAAATAATCAGTTGCAATTTTCGTGCAAGGATGCCCAAAATGATGTGGACTTTTTCGTTGAGTTGTGCAATAATCACACCAGGCTGGCAGAAATGGGTCAGAAAAATAAAAATTCCCTCAATTATATTTTTGCGAACTTACTCTTTACTCGAATCATTCTGCCGATTCTCATCATCTCCTTGTTTGTGATTGGCGTAACCGGGTATATCAGGAGCAGTAATGTATCTAACCAGCAGATGCAATTGACCCAAACGGTTGCTTTTACGGTGGATAATTACCTGCAATATGCCAGTCATACGATAGAAACCATTGCGCTTATGGCGGAAACCGCTACACCCGCAGAATTCAATAAATTTATGGACGCGGTATGGCGAGGAAGCGCTTATTTCGATACGCTCTATCGTTTGGATTCGAAAGGAAATTTGACTCAGATTGTTCCTCCGGTCCGGCAATATCTTGGCGCGAATATAGCAAGCCAGTTGGACATGGATTCAATTGATCAATTAAAAGATGGGTTATGGATATCGCCGCCGGTTAAATCGACCCGAACGGGGCTGTTGACTGCCCTGGTTGTCAAACGCATGGTGAACGAAGAAATGATCGTGGGGGAATTGAATCTGGATACGTTGCAGAGGGTCATCACCGCCGGATTTTCGGTTTCGGATCCGTCGTTGCTCTTTGTAATTGACCGCAAGGGGAATTTTTTGGCTCACCCACAGCGCAAGCTGGCAGGTAAACAGGTCATCCCTGATGATTTAAGCGTTATTCTTAAAGTGTTGAATGCTGATGCGCCCGGCTATTATTTCCTTCATAGCCGGCTCGATCTGATTAACGCTGCTCAAGTGTCATCCAGCGGCTGGATTGTTGTGGAACAAACGCCCTTTAAGGCAATCTATTCGCCCATTTTGTTGTCTGAGGCTTTGATTACTCTGCTGATCATGGTTATTTTTTCGCTGATCTTTTATGTTTTCAGCAGGTATCTCAAGCGATTTGTCTTCGATCCCATAATCCAATTGCGCCGCAGCGCAGATGCTCTATCATCAGGCGATTATATTGAGAGCGAAAAATTGATCAGCAATCGTCCGGCTGTCTTTGAAATTTCTGTATTGTTGGATGCTTTTCAAAATATGAGCCGGACTATTTTGACGCGAGAGATTGATTTGCGCGAGAGCGAAGAAAAGAATCGGGCGCTTTTCGATGCGATTCGGGATCCGATTCTGGTGTTTGATTATGATACGCACCGAATAACCGATGTCAATGATGCGGCAGTACAGGTTTACGGTTTCAGTCGCGAGCAATTAATTGGCATGCAGGTCGATGATGTTTCTGTGGAGCCTTGCCTCACTACTGAAGCTATCAAGGACGGTCAGGAACATATTTCAATGTGCTTTCATAAAAAAGCTGATGGGAACGTTTTCCCTGTGGATATTACGACCCGAATTTTTTCTTTGCAGGGGCGAAAAACGATCATAAGTTCTGTGCGGGATATTACCGAACGATTGAGGGTTGAACAACAATTGCGCAATTATGCAACTGAGTTAGAGAAAAGCAATGAAGAGATAAAACGTTTCACTTATCTCATTTCACACGATTTGCGCGCACCGCTGGCGAATTTAAAGGGATTCGCGGATGAATTACGCCTGTCAATAAACGACCTTCAGCCGGTGATCGAAGAGGGATTATCGAGATTGAACCAGGGTGAACAGCAGGCTGTGCGCGATATCAAAGATAAGGATATCCCGGAGGCGCTGAGTTTCATCGAGAATGCGGTGACCAGGATCGATCATTTTATTGCTGCGTTGTTGAAGCTGGCGCGCCTGGGTTACCGCGAACTTAAGCTAGAATCGATTGACATGAACGAAATGGTGCAAATGACGCTGATGACGCTGGCGCATCAGATCAACGAGCGGCAGGTTAAAGTTTCGGTCGGGGCGTTGCCAGAAGTTAATGCTGACCGTCTGGCAGTGGAGCAGGTGCTGGAAAATCTGTTGCATAACGCGGTAAAATATCTCGACCCGGAACGACCCGGTGAAATAGAAATTTCGGCAGAAGTGAAACAGGACGTGGATTGGGCCGAAGAAGCGGTTTTTTGCGTGAGAGATAATGGCCGTGGAATTGCCGAGAGCAGCCGCGACCAGATATTTGAACCTTTTGTTAGATCTGGCGACAATTCTATCCCGGGTGAAGGAATGGGACTGGCTTATACACAGATGCTCGTCCGCCGGCACGGCGGGAAAATCTGGTTTGAATCAGTTGCAGGAATGGGAACGGCATTTTTCTTTACATTGCCGATGAATAAGAAATCTGTTGCCAATTGAACTTTATAGGACGAAGGAATTATTGCAATTCCAATCCGAATACTTTCCGAAAGCCGGACAGGGGATATAATTAACTCAAGGGATTATGAAACGTTGAGGCGAGTTTTGATGAAAGAAAGCGGCTTCAAATTCATTTTGCGTATTACCAACCCCTATTTTTTGCTGGCGGGGGGCCTGACCTATGCGCTGGGCGCGGGGATAGCCCGTTATTTCGGAGATCTGCCAGACTGGGGTATTTATTTTCTGGGACAGGCATGGATCACGGCTGTGCAATTGGGCACTATTTATTTAAAGGAGTATTTTAATCCGGCTTATAACCCGGCGATAAACGAACACATGTCAAAAAATGGCGATCCTTCACCGGAAACGATTCGCCAAATGCGGGCGGCATTGTTGTTTGCAGCCGCAACCATGCTGACTATTGTTGCTATACTCACATTTTTGCTGTATAAAGATCACCTGATTAATCCGGTTTTGATGATGATATTGCTCCTCTCTTTTTTGGGAGCATTCTTTTACGCCACCCCGCCTGTTCGTCTTGCAGATAATGGTTATGGGGAACTGGTGATTTCAATTTTCATTGCAAACCTGACGCCTATGCTGGCTTGTCTTCTTCAATCTGCTGACCTTCACCCTCTTTTGGCAATGAGTACATTCCCGCTGACGCTGTTTTATCTGGCGATGTTGCTGGCGGTTGAATTTCGGGATTATGCGGAGGATATAAAAAACAGGAAAAGTAATTTATTAATCCGCATGGGGTGGCAGCGCAGCATGCGTCTCCATAATTTTCTCATTCTTGGCGCGTTTTTGTTGCTGGCAGCAGGGGCAAGCGCCGGGCTGCCCTGGCGGATTGCCTGGCCGGTTTTTCTCACACTTCCCCTGGGCGTCTTTCAGATTTGGCAAATGGGGCAGATAGCTGGTGGAGAGAAGCCGCGCTGGAAGTTGCTTGTCTTCATTGCAGCCGTACTGTTTGGTTTACCTGCTTATCTTTTAGCTTTTTCCTACTGGATTGTTTGATATGGTGGACACTGAATTTTTAAATTTATTGACGCCAGTGGAAGCGCTGCACCGTTTTTTTGACCATGTTCAAGCGCGCGCTCTGGGAGAAGAATCGGTTTTGACCGCGTGCGCACTGGGCAGGGTGACCGCAAAGCCGGTGATAGCCCCTGAACCTTTACCGCCATTCACCCGCAGTACGGTGGATGGTTATGCAGTTCGCGCAGCAGATACTTATGGCGCCAGCGATAGCCTGCCTGCATATTTGAAGTTGAGCGGAGAAGTGCCAATGGGTTCCGCTCCAAACTTTGAACTCAAGCCGCAGACGTGTGCATTGATTCACACGGGGGGGATGTTGCCGCCTGGATCGAATGCAGTTGCGATGATCGAGACGACGCAACGTTTGCATACCGGCGATATTGAGGTGTTTCGGGCGGTTGCGGATGGCGAGAATATTATTAAGATGGGGGAAGATGTGGCGGTCGGAGAAGAAGTCATTCCGGTCGGAGTCCGTTTGCGTCCAGCTGAGATCGGAGGCTTGATGGCGCTGGGTATCACCGCTTTGCCGGTAGCCTGTAAGCCGCGGATTGGAATTTTATCCAGCGGGGATGAGGTTGTTCCACCTGAGGCTAAGCCAAATTTTGGCCAGGTGAGGGATATTAATGCTTATACATTAAGTGCATTGGTCGAAGGTGCAGGTGGTGTTCCGACGCGCTACGGTGTGGTTGCTGATGATTCAAAGATATTGGCGGAAACCGCCCGGCGGGCATTGAGCGAATGCGACGCCCTGGTTTTAACCGCAGGTTCATCAGTGAGCGTGCGCGATTTAACTTCAACAGTCATCGATTCTCTGGGCAGGCCGGGCATTCTCGTTCACGGGATCAATATCCGTCCGGGCAAACCGACGATACTGGCAGTGTGCGACGGAAAACCGGTGGTTGGTTTACCGGGTAACCCGGTCAGCGCCCTGGTGATTGCCTGGTTGTATGTCATTCCGCTTGTTGAGCGTATGCTGGGAATTGAGAAAGCGCTCCCGCCCGGCAGCGTCAGCGCACGGTTAACGACGAATATCCCGTCGCAGGCTGGCCGCGAAGATTGGGTTCCGGTACGTTTAAGTGATTTGCCTGAAGGCCGCCTGGCTGAACCGGTTTTCAGCAAAAGCGGTTTGATTTTCTGGTTAGTCCGGACAGATGGACTGGTGCAAATTCCTGCTGATGCAACCGGTCTGAGCGCCGGGGAACAAGTTTCTGTTACTCTTTTACGATAATTATGTCAATATACCTGAAAGATATTCCTTTATCTGAAGCAAAAGCCAGATTGAATAAGGCTCTGGAAGAAATTCACATGGGCGGCTCTCTGGGGTGTGAGATTATTCCACTCGATGAGAACGCGATTGGCAGGGTGCTGGCTGCGCCGGTATGGGCGGAAATTTGTTCGCCGCATTATAACGCCTCAGCGATGGATGGTTTTGGCTTAAGGGCAGAATTGACCAGCGGAGCAGCACCCAATTCTCCCAGGGTGATCAAATTACCCGACGAAGCTGTTTATCTGGATACGGGAGATCCTCTGCCTGTATGGGCAGATGCCGTCATACCGCTTGAAAATGTGGAAGCGCTTGATGAAAAAGGAAATCAGGCGGAGGATGTCAGACGGCCGGCGGCTATTCGTATTCGGGCCGCAGTCACCCCCTGGAGTCATGTACGTCCGGTGGGCGAGGATATTGTGGCCACTCAACTGGTGCTTCCTGCCGGGCACACGCTTCGCCCGGTTGATTTGGGGGCGATGGCGGCCTGCGGCCATGTGGATATTCGAGTCAATCGTCAACCGCGCGTTGCGGTTCTGCCGACGGGCACCGAACTGGTGCCGCCGGGGAGTGCGGTGCGGCCGGGAGACATCATTGAATATAATTCACTCGTGTTGTCTGCGCAGGTCAATCAATGGGGTGGAAAGGCGACCCGATTGCCGATTACGCCGGATAATTTTGAGCTTATCTGCCAGCGCGTTCAGGAAGCTGCCAGAGAGAACGATTTGGTCTTGTTGAATGCAGGCTCTTCGGCGGGTATGGAAGATTTTTCGGCGCGGGTTATTGAAACGCTGGGCGAAGTGCTGGTACATGGTGTGGCGGTTCGTCCCGGTCATCCTGTTATATTAGGGGTGATCCATGGCCCGGAACGCTCGACGCCGATTATTGGCGTGCCCGGTTATCCGGTATCTGCGGCGATGACCGGCGAAATTTTCGTCGAACCTTTGATCTCTCGCTGGTTGGGCCGCCAGCCCGATGAACCTCAATGTATAGAAGCGACGCTCACGCGTAAAATAACCTCTCCGGGGGGCGACGACGATTATCTGCGTGTAGCCGCCGGTAAGGTGGGCGATCAAATTCTGGCTGGGCCGCTTTCACGCGGCGCCGGGGTGATTACATCACTGGTAAAGGCTGATGGCATAGTGATCATTCCGCGCGGCGTTCAAGGGATTCCTGCCGGTTCGAAAGTCAATATTCGCCTTTACAGGCCGATAAGAGAAATCGAGAAGACGATCTTTGCCATTGGATCGCACGATTTGATTCTGGATCTGGCAGCGCAATATCTGGCAGAATACGAGCGGCGTCTGGCTTCGGTCAATGCGGGCAGCCTGGGCGGGCTGATCGCTTTGCAGCGCGGCGAGGCGCATCTGGCTGGTTCGCATTTATTGGATTTGGAAACGGGTGAATATAATTTATCTTATGTCCGCCAATACTTGCCCGGTGTGCCTGTACGGGTTGTCGCGTTGGTGGGAAGGCAACAGGGTTTGTTGGTGGCTCGCGGAAACCCGAAACACATTAAAGGGCTGGCAGACCTGACTGCTCCAGATATCTGCTATATTAACCGGCAAAAAGGCGCAGGGACGCGAGTTTTACTCGATTATCATCTGGAGAAAGCAGGTATTTCGCCTGATTCTATTAAGGGGTACAATCACGAAGAGTACACCCATCTGGCAGTAGCAGCGGCCATTGCTTCTGGTCGGTGTGATTGCGGGATGGGTATCGCCGCTGCGGCGCAGGCATTGAACCTTGATTTTATCCCGCTGTTTAACGAACGTTATGATCTGATCATTCCTGAAATTCATGCTCAAAATTCGCTTCTTCAACCTTTGTTTGATTTGTTAGGCAGGGATGATTTTCGGCAGGCTGTCGCGGCAATGCCCGGTTATGACGTTTCATGTATGGGAAAGATAATTGCGCATTTGGAGTGATCATGATAACCGCATTGATTATTGAAGACAATCGCCAGATGTCGGATATGCTGAAGCAAATGCTCAGTCTTTTGGACGTTTCTTCTATGCAGGCTTTCACGCCCAAGGTGGCGTTGGATTTGATTAACCGTTCGATTCCACAGGTAATTTTTCTGGATATACACCTGCCGGGCGTGGATGGCTTTGAAGTACTTTCTTATCTGCGCCGCGAGCCCAGACTGATTGGCGTACCGGTCATTGTTGTGACATCGGATGATCAGCCGCAAATCAAGGAGCGCGCCAAACAACTTGGCGCCCTGGATGTTATGATTAAGCCGGTTATCCTGGATGATCTGGAAAGTATTATGAAGCGGGAAAAGTTGATATAGTATTTTTTATTACCTGATGAGAATAATGTGTGTTCGGTATTAGAAGAATTTGCCTGTTTTGCCGCTGCGAGTGAGGTGAAGTTTTCGGGCAGGTGTTAGGTGAATTTATCACACAGGTATAGGATTTGCCGACGTCATTTATCCTTTCGCCGCTGAAATGTCTTTATAAAGCAGGCGCGTTAGCTACGCGCCCTAAACAGTTTCAGTCTTATAGCGTAAGTCATATTTGAATGGAGGATTTGGATATGTTACCTGAAGTTGGAACAATAGCGCCCGATTTTGTGTTAATGGATGAACGGCATACACCGCGGCAACTCCTGGCTTATCGGGGCAAACCGGTGATACTTTATTTTTATCCGAAAGATGACACGCCCGGATGTACGACAGAAGCATGTAATTTTCGCGATGACTACAGCGCCTTTCTGGATTCAGGCGTTGTCATTCTCGGCATCAGTCCTGATTCGCCGGAATCACATGCGAAATTTAAAGAAAAATATCACCTTCCGTTTACTTTGCTGGCCGATGAAGACCACCGGGTTTGCGAATTATATGGGGTATGGGGACGGAAGAAGATGATGGGACGGGAATACGACGGCGTTTTCAGAACGACTTTTTTGATTGATCCCGAGGGGAAAATCATTAAAGTATATGAAAATGTGAAACCCGCTGATCACAGCGCTGAATTGCTGGCCGACTTGCGCCAGGCGTAGCGCGGCGCTTTATTGCAAATGTAAAAGCACTTTTCCTTCGTTCCATAATTCTTCAAGGCAATAGTACTCCCGCTCTTCGGGAGCAAAAATATGCACGACAACGTCTCCAATATCGATGACGAGCCAGCCGTTTTCTGGGCGTCCTTCTACATGCGCGGAAATGTGGTAGTCATGTTTGATTTGTTCGAGGACAGCAATTGACAGACTATCCAACATCCGGTCGCTGGTGCCGGTGCAGATAATGAAGTAATCAGTGAACGATGTGATATTTTGAACATCCATCAACAAGATGTTCTCCCCCTTTTTCTCTTCCAACGTATTGATCACAGCATGAGCGAGTTCGATTGTTTTCAGTTTTCACCTCATTGGTTCGATTCTAACATATCAGGGAAATTATTCTGATTCTCTGGTGGAATTGCAGTGTAACAAGGCTGAATGCAATGATGTATAAATGGCGCCGCCGGAAGTTAAATCGCTGCGGAACAACACCACTTTTTCCACACTGGCAACACCCAGGTTGCCTACAGTATAACCGCTCAAAATATTGGATATATCATGGATATCTTGGGGTCTGGCAGTATGAGAAATTCGTCCCAGGGTCAGATGGGGCGAAAAGCGACGTTCTTCCGCAGCATAACCCAAACGCTGCGTCTCGGCCTCAATGCTGTGGTGCAGCGCTTCCATTTCAGCCGGAGCCTCCACACCCACCCATATCACGCGTGGACGGTGGATGGTTGGGTAGGCGCCCAAACCGCTCACGGTGATATCGAAAGGTTTATGCCGGCGTCCTTCTGCATCCAATATTTTTTTTAGCAAGTCCAGGTTTGAAACGGATACGTCTCCCAAGAATTTCAGGGTGATGTGAATATTGTTAGCAGGCACCCAGCGAATAGCTGCACGGGATAATCGCGCCTGAAGTTGTTTTAAAATCAGGTTTAATTCCTGGCGGATATGAGGAGGTAATTCGATGGCGATGAATGCCCGGATGACGTGTGGAGTACCCATAATAAATTAACTCAGTTTGTTGTCAGTAGCAAAATGCTTTTTTGCAGGCGCACGTTGATTGATACGGATTTCACATGGATCATTCAATACGCTACGGGTATCGGCGTGTGTCTGCGGTCTTATGATCATTTCTTTTGTAATCTGCCCCAGGTTTCAACCCGGATTAACATATTACTCATGACAATGCGGAACGGAACTTGATTTTAACCGGGATTTGTTTTTCTCCCTCAAGGATATAAACAACACAAACAAATTCGCCGTGACCGGGCGGCGAACAGGAGAACATTTGACCTCGCCCATCGATATTCTTAACATAATCGCCTGCTTTCAATTTCACCCACTCGCCAGTTGTGGCGTTATCCATTGTGCCGGGTTCTTCAGGCACGAAGATGGCGAAATACACTTCTCCTTTTAATGGAATGGCATATATATCGGTTGGTCCGAAGTGGCATCCATTTTTCATCACCAGGGCGTCATTTTCCGTTACAAGATCACAGGGACGGTTCATCAGATTGGCCAGGGATACAACATAATGCTTGCTGGTCAGCGAGGGTGGTTCGGTTGGCAGGGGTTCAGGCGTGGGGGCGGGCGTATCCGTCGGCATGGGGGTAGGGGTTGGCGGTTCAGGCGTGGCTGTCGGCGGCAGAGGGGTGACGGTGGGCGTTGCGGTAGGTTGCGGCATGAGTGTGGAGCATGCAGGTAAACTGGTTATCAGGACAACGATGATCAGGAAATGGATAAAGAGTTTATTTTTCATGTCGATAAACCTTATCATTCAATAATTGGGTTGAACTTGATGGCGATCAATTCAAATCAACCAGATGAAATTGTAATCGAACTGGCTTGATTTGTTTATCAAGGTAACTATAATAATCATATCTAACTTTTGCCAGTTGTGCAAATCCTTTTGTGACCTGAATTTTTTATAACCGGCAGCGAGAGGGTTCGGGTTATTGTTTTATTTTGTCCTGGAATCTGTCAATTAGCGCTCTGGATCAACATACTATATAATTAAATGTTAATGTAATCCAAGTTGCCACCTGGATGTTACTGCGAACCTCGACAGAATGCCGAGGCGTGGCAATCTCGGATTTTGACGCTGCGGCTGCTTCGACGGGCAAAAAGCGCCCTTCTCGCAGTAACAAACGCAGAGATGATTGTTAAGGCAGCAACTTGAGTTAATATATAATAAGATGAATTTGAGATTAAAAAGCCATACTATCTTTCTTTTATTACATACAAAGCGAAGCAATTTATTTAGCCTATAAAGGCATGTTGTTTACCCCACGCAGCGGGGTTCAGCTTTTCGGGCCATGCAACAATTGTATATTTTATACCTTAAGTGTTATCTCGAAGTGACGTTAACTATTTAATTCAAATTTTTTGTTTGCGGAAAAGTATCGTCTTACATGATTAAGAATTCAGATAACGCTGCCACAGTATCTTCCAATAATGGGTCAAAAATGTTTGCCAATGTTAAGGCTGGCGACCATTTTTGTTTTCTTTTTTCGTCTGACAAGGAACATGAAACAGCAATCGGGCAATTCTTTCGGCAGGGATTAGAACTGGGGGAAAAGGTTCTTTATTTGTATGATAAATACCAACCAGATACCTTATTAAAATATCTGCATGTTGAGGCAGGGAGCCAGGGCAGCGATTTACTTTTGGGACAATTAAGAATATTGCCCGCGGACGAGGTTTTTATACCGGAGGGTGTCTTTGAGCCGGATCAGACGCTTGCGTTTATTAGAAATGAGATTTCTGAAGCCCGTTGTAGCGGTTACAGCGGATTACGAATCGGGGTTGAGATGACGTGGGCGTTAAAAAATAAGCGGGGATCGGACCGTCTGATCGAGTATGAAAATTCTCTGAATTTGTTTCAAAAAGATGACCCCTGCCTGATCTGTTGTTTGTACGACCGTAATGTTTTTCCACCGGCTCTCTTATTTGATGTGCTGGAGTCCCATTCGCAGTTTGTATTAAAAAATGAGATCTATCCTAATCGTTATTATGGATCGTCAAAAGCGTTGGCCAAAACAGATCGAGAGCAAACGCTTTTAAATAACTGGCTTGAATATCTGGTTGCCAACCAAAAGATTTCTGAGCGCGTGCAAAAGATTAAGGCTGAAGAAGAACAAATTGAAATGGTGGCAGCGTTGCGAGATTCAGCGGCGGCGCTAAACAGCACGTTGAAGATAGACGAAGTCCTTGATCGGATATTAATTAATTTGGTCAGGGTCGTTCCGCATGATGCTGCCAATATCATGTTGATCGAAGGAAATACAGCTCGCGTTGAACGTGTGCGCGGTTACAGAGATTACGTCGATGAACAGGCAGTACTGGCATTGCGATTTAATATACTGGAATTGCCGAATTTAAAATCAATGTTAAAGACTGGCAAACCGGCGCTGATTCCTGATACCTGGAGCGACAAGAGCTGGGTTGTGCACCCTGATACGAGCTGGGTGCGCTCTTATGCCGGGGCGCCGATTCAGGCGAAGGGAAAATTAGTTGGTTTTATCAATCTCGACAGCGCTACACCAGGTTTCTTTACGCCTTTTCATATCGAACGATTGCAGGCATTCGCTGATCAGGCTGCCCTTGCCGTTGAAAATGCCCGACTTTTTAATTCATTACAACTTCAGGCCGAAGAGATGGCCGCCCTCTATCGCGCTTCGACTCCGTTGATTAACCCGGTGAGGGATATTAAAGTTTTGGCCGAACAGATTGCGAAGGCGATTAACGAAGAATTCACCGCATCGCATTGCGGCATTCTCCTTGTCGATGAAGACGCCAATAAGCTTAAATTGCTTGCCCAAAGCGGGTACTGCCATCAATATATCCCGGAGCTGCCATTGGACGGGAAGGGGCTTACGGTGGCTGCTTTTCGTTCACGCCAGTTTGTTTATTGCCCTGATGTCAGTGTTGATCCGCTTTTTATTCGCGGCGCAGACGAGACCCGTTCTGAACTGGATATACCCATGCAGGTGGGCGACCATGTATTGGGGGTGATTAACCTGGAAAGTTCAAGGCTGGATGCATTCGATGAGCGTGTTCGCCGGATCATTACCAGTTATGCAGACCGGGCTGCGCTGGCTTTTCAAAATGCGATTTTATTCAGCGCAGTGAAGAAGCATGATGAACAGATGGCTTTGATGAATGAAATCACTCAGGCTTCGTTGTCTGCTGCCGATTTGAAAACAATGATGACGGAATTTATTCCGAAAATAGAATCATTGACTCAGGCAGACTGTTGTGTAATTATTTTATGGGATTATTCGCGGCAACAGGTTGTACCGTTTTTGGGCGATAAGCCGTACAAGAAGCAGATGCTTGATCTATTGGGTAATTCTGCCTATGCTAATTTGATAAATCAGGGTATTCACGCAGAAACTACAATCATCCTCGACAGGGAATCGCCCGATATCGCGAGCTCTTTCGAGAGATTAAAGCAAATGCCTTTTGAGGTTTTTATATGGGCGCCGCTCAGTGTTCTCGATCGTCGTCTGGGCGCTTTGCTGCTTGGTTTCATTCAATATCGAAAATTATCCCAGGAAGAAATTTCACTGACAGAACAGGCAGCCGGACAAATTGCCCTGGCGATTGCCAGAGTCCAATCCCTCGATTTTGCCCGCCGCCGCGCCCAGGAAGCGGAGAATTTACGCGGCGCAGTCGCAGCCCTTACCTCCAGTCTCGATTTGAAAAAAGTGCTTGAAAACATTCTTGATTATCTGGAAAAAGTCATCTCTTTTGACAGCGCATGTATTTTCCTGAAAGAAGGTGAGGAATTAAGAGTGGTTGCAAGTAAAGGATTACCTGCATCAGGTGAGACTGTTTTCGATTCGGATGATGTGCTCATCAGGGAAGTATGGGACACGGGCTTACCGTTGATTCTGAAAGATGCCCAGGCTGATCCACGTTTTAGAAATTGGGGCGGCACCGATTATATTAGGGGGTGGATGTGCATTCCCTTTATTGGACGGATGGGTTTCTTTGGGGCGTTAACCATCGACAGCCGCCAACCGGGCGCTTACGGTGTGGAAGAGGCGGCTCTGGCCATGACTTTTGCCAATCATGCTGTTATTGCCGTAGAGAATGCCCGGTTATATAAAGAGGAACAACAGCGCGCTCGTGAGCTGGAAGCGCTTCATTCTGCAACGGCCATGCTGGTTTCGACTTTGGACCTCGATATTTTATTGGAACGCATTCTTACAGCAGCGGTTATGGCCATTCCGGCTGCCAAAAAAGGCTCCTTATGGCTGTTGGATGAGGCAACAAATGAACTTCATGTTCGCGCTACTTATGGTTACGAAGACATTCGGTTATGCAATCTTGTCTTATCAAACGGGCAGAGCTATGTAGGACGGGCAATAGAAGAACGAAAGCCTCTCCTGATCGATAATGTGTGCAGCGATAAAGCAATACGCTGTGCCGGCATGGCAGAAGAAGCAGGGAGTATTAATTCGGCAATTGTAGCGCCGTTGATAATAGAGAACAGGCCATTAGGCGTCATTTCACTGGATTCTCCTCATTCGAAGGCATTTACAGAAGCCGACCTGCGATTACTGATCAGCTTTGGCAGCACTGTTACAGCGGTGATTGGCAATGCTCAATTGCACGCGAGCGTTCAGGAACTGGCAATAACTGATCCATTGACCAATCTTTACAATCGCCGCGGCTTTTTTGAACTGGGACAGCGGGAAATCAATCGGTCAAATCGAACAGAAAATGAACTGTCGGTCGTATTGATTGATACGGATTTGCTCAAGAAAGTTAACGATACCTACGGGCATTCAGTCGGCGATCAGGTTCTGGTATCCATCGCCGGACATTTTCGTACCAACTTGCGCACGACGGATATTGCCTGCCGTTATGGCGGTGATGAGTTTGCGATTTTGTTGCCCGATACCAGCGTACAAACCGCCATTGAGGTTGTGGACCGGTTGCGTTGTTGCATCTCGAATACGGTTATCGAAACTACAAATGGCCCCCTGAAAGTGACGATATCGGTTGGAATTGCCAGTAGTTCAGGCGGCGAATGCAACAATTTGGATATGTTGTTGAATCAGGCCGACCAGGCTTTGTATGTTTCAAAACAGGAAGGTCGAAATCAGGTTAATGTGTTTTCTGCTGAAAAGGCCTGACTGAGGATATAGGAGTTGTAATGAATCATCAAACAGACGAAGGATTGTTAAATTTTAACTCGGCAAATGAGGGTCCTTGGTTTGAGGCAGTAAAAAATAACCGGGATGGGATTCTCTTGATTGATCAGGAAGGGATTGTCCGATATATCAATCAGGCCTGGCTTAAAATGATGGGCATGGAAGAAAGAGAATTATTAGGAAAGCCGCTTACATTTTCATTGCCTGAAGGTGAAAAGGGAGAGATCGAATGGACCCATAAGGGTCGAGTGATTGCTTTAGAAATTAATCGATACCCTGTCCGGTGGAACGGCATGGTCGGTCAGGTGGTCATTTTACACGAAACTGGCCTTGAAAAACGATACGAAAATTTACAGCTTGCCTATAAAGAACTGTCGGATGCTTTCGATGCGACATTGAAAAGCTGGGCGAATGCGATCGAAGTGCGCTGTCGAAAAAAGTTTGACCACACTCAGAAATCACTGGAGTTAACCCTGAAACTGGCAAGAAAGCTGGGCGTTCCAGAAGACGAGTTGCCCCATAACAGCCGT
>CAZDAW010000021.1:0-28409 GCA_964503685.1 uncultured Anaerolineaceae bacterium
GAAGAGCAGGGGCATACCAAACTATACCACCGGTGAACGGGCGATTTCAGTTCTGGCGCGCATGGCTTCTTATGAAGCTATTAAATCTATTATCCGATCATTGCCAGATGCGCCTCAACCGGCCGGGCAACCACTTATTGACCCTTTGTTGGAGCCGGATGCCATGGCGTGGCTGCGACAAAATGGTATCCCTATATCTGAGTTTCGTTTTGCAATTTCTACCCGTGAGGCTATCGCTGGTTGCATCGAGTTGGGATTTCCGGCGGTGATGAAAGTTGTTTCACCACAAATTATCCATAAATCTGATGTGGGTGGAGTCATTTTAGATATTGGGGATGAGACATTCGCACGGCAGGCTTTTGAAAGGTTGCAGAAAATTGGCGAAGATAAAGATTTCCGCGGCGTGGTGATCTATCCGCAGGTGCAAAAAGCGCAAGAGGTTCTGGTGGGTTTTTCTTATGATCCGCAATTTGGCCCGGTGGTGGTTTTGGGTATGGGCGGCATTTATACAGAAACCCTGCGCGATATTTCTTTGCGAGTTGCGCCCCTGGAGCGCGATGAAGCAACGGCGATGATTCGCGATTTGAAAGCTTACCCGATCCTTAAGGGTGTTCGCGGGCAGGCGGCATGTGATCTTAATGGTTTGGCTGATTTGCTGGTGAACTTTTCCCGATTGCCATTTCTTTATCCTGAAATTGCTGAAATTGATCTGAACCCTGTATTCTTATTTGTTGATCATTTGTTAGTGGGTGATGTTCGTGTTATAAGAAAACGGGAATAAATCTTACCCGTTAATTTATCCGGTATATAATAAAAGACAGCACATTTGCTGGAATCGAATCAGGAGATGGAGGCCAATTAATGAGTTCAAAAATCACTCCGCAACGCGGCCTTGGACAGATCAATCTCTATAAACCGGGCCGGCCGATTGAGGAAGTAAAAAAGGAGTATGGAATCAGCGACGTGATTAAGCTTGCATCCAATGAGAACCCGATTGGGCCTTCGCCGAAAGCGATAGAAGCCCTGCTTAAGGGAATATCGCAGATCAATTATTACCCTGATGGTCAGAGCGCGGCGTTATGTAACGCTTTGGCGCAAAAATCAGGGCTGAAGCCTGAACAGGTCACCGTTGGCAATGGGGCTGATGGATTGATCGTTGAAACCTGTCTGGCGTTTCTGGATGAGAATTGCGAAGCGATTGTCAGCCAATCGTCATTTCCGGTGTACGATACTTACATTCGCGTCATGCGGGCGAAACTGGTCAAGACGCCATTGAAGAATTACGGTCTGGACCTGGACGCCATGCTTGCTGCCGTCAACGAACGAACCAAACTCATTTTTGTCTGCAACCCGAACAATCCAACCGGAACGTATCTGCCTAAAAACGAGGTGGATGCTTTTATGGCCAGGCTGCCTGATCATGTGCTGGTTGTCTTCGATGAAGCTTATTATGAATTTGTCGAAGCGCCGGATTTTCCTGATACATTGCGCTTTATTCGGGAAGGCCGGGAAAACGTCCTTCTTTTCCGTACTTTTTCGAAAGTTTATGGGCTGGCTGGAGTGCGGGTGGGTTACGCCGTCGGCGCGCCTGAACTGATTGCCACACTCCATGCGATTAAAGAACCGTTCGCGGTTAATTCTCTGGCGCAAATAGCCGGCCTTGCGGCGATGGAAGATGAAGCCTTTATGCGCCAGACGGTTGAAACGAATCGGGCTGCCAGAGAATATCTTTATGCTGAATTTTCTAGAATGGGATTGTTCCATGTGAAGAGCCAAACCAATTTTGTGCTGGTCGAGCTTGGCGAGCAGATGGAAACAATCGTGAAGAAACTCATGGAACAGGGCGTCATCATCCGTCCGGGCGGCGGTTACAATTTGCCGCGTTTTGCGCGGGTGTCGGTTGGTACACCGGAGCAAAATAAGCGGCTAATCGAGACGCTCGAAGGCATCATTAAATCGCTTAAGTAATGGACGGGTAAGATGAAAATAAGGCTGGCTTATGGACGAAGCGGATTGGACGTGGAACTTCCTGACAGCGCGCAGGTGATTCACCCGCACTTTGTACCAGGGCTGCCGGATGAGGCTGCCAGTTTGCTGGCGGCTTTGCGTGATCCTATTCAGTCGCCGCCGCTGGCCAGCCTGGTTAAACAAGGCGACAAAGTTGTAGTCGCCCATTCTGATATGACGCGGGCGACGCCCAACGACCGCATCTTGCCAGTCATCCTGGCTGAATTGGAGGGAGCCGGCGTACGCCGCGAGGATATCACCCTGCTCTGCGCGTTGGGCACTCACCGCCGCCATACCGCGGCTGAAATGCACGCTCTGCTGGGCGACCGGGTGGTGAACTACTACCGATGCATCCAGCATGATGCTTATGACGATTCGATTCTGCTTCCGTTGGGCGAAACCCGTTTCGGTCACCCGGTGCGCCTGAATCGTTTGCTGGTGGAGGCGGATGTAAAGATACTGACCGGCTTTATTGAGCCGCACTTTTTCGCCGGTTTCAGCGGCGGCCCAAAATGTGTGCTGCCGGGTTTGTCGGGATCAGAGAGCGTGGTTACTAATCACAGCGTTGAATTTTTGGCGCATCCCAAAGCTACATGGGGAATTACAGAGGGTAATCCGCTCTGGGAAGAAATGCTTGAAACGGCGCTGCGCCTGAGCCCGCTCTTTTTGCTAAATGTAACCCTGAACGTGAAGGGCGAAATAACCGGTGTATTTGCCGGCGACCTGCAAGCCGCTCACAAACAAGGCTGCGAGTTTGTCCGCCAGCATGCGATGATCAAAGTGGACGCGCCATTCGATGTGGTTTTGACTACGAATAACGGCTATCCCCTCGACCAGAATCTCTACCAGGCGGGAAAAGGGATGAATGCTGCCTGGAAGATTGTTCGTAAAGGAGGGGCGATTGTAGTTGCAGCCGCCTGTGAAGATGGCATCCCCGACGGCAGCCATTACGAAAAGCTGGTCAGCGGCGCCGGTTCGCTGGAGGGTATGTGGACTTTGTTAAAACAACCCGGTTTCTCTGCTCCTGAACAGTGGGGAATGCAGATACAGGCGATGATTCAGAACGACGCGGATGTCTATATCTATAGCGACGGTCTGACCGACGAGAAAATCCGGAAGATGCTGTTTTTACCCTGCCGGGATATCGAAGTAACCATCGGCCAGTTAATGAAGAAGCATGGCAATCGGTTGTGCGTCCTTCCTGAAGGTCCCCAGGTAATTGCGTATTTGTAAAAAATGTAAAAAAGTTATTGACATTGGAAGAAGGAATTGCTATACTATTATAAATGAAACACTGTTCCATTGAATGGAACACCGACTGTTTTCTCTTTCCATTTTTTTTCCATGTAATTTCATATTCTTCGAGGAGGAGTTGTGGCAGGACAAATACACTTTATTCCCGTAGATACATTACATCAATTTATGATTGATGTATTTGTTGGTTCAGGTGTGCCCAGAACGGATGCCGAGATTTGCGCCGACGTGCTCATTACTTCCGATTTATGGGGAGTTGAATCGCACGGGATTGGCCGCCTGAAGATGTATTATGATGGTATCAAAACCGGGTTACATAAGCCGGTGACCGAATTTGAGGTGGTTAAGGATACCCCCACCACCGCGGTGGTGGATGGACATAACGGCATGGGGCATGTGATCGGGGCGCGTTCGATGCAGATGGCCATCGATAAAGCCCGGTCTTTTGGCATGGGAGCGGTGGCTGTACGCAACTCTTCTCACTTTGGGGTGGATGGATATTATGCGCTGATGGCGGTGAAAGCCAACATGGTGGGGATGAGTTTTACCAATGCCCGACCATCGGTGGCGCCCACGTTTGGTTCGATCCCGATGCTGGGGACCAACCCGATTGCCTTTGGCGCGCCGACTGATGAAGCGATTCCTTTCCTCTACGACGCGGCGACTTCGATCACTCAGCGTGGAAAAATCGAGGTGCTGGCGCGTGAAGAGAAGCCCACACCTGAAGGCTGGGTCATCGACGAAAATGGTCAATATGCCACCGATACCGAGCAGCTTTTGGAGGGCTTTCTGGAGAACAAGAATGCGCTCTTACCGTTAGGCGGCCTGGGTGAATTGATGGGCGGCCACAAGGGGTATGGACTGGGGGTGATGGTCGAGATCTTTTCGACTGCTTTTCAGAAGAATGCATTTATGCATAACCTGCCAGGGGGCGGCGGCTTGCCGGTTAAGATCGGACATTTCTTCCTGGCGATTGATATCGAACATTTTATCCCTCTGAATGAGTTCAAAGCGACAACCGGGGCTATCGTTCGCGAGTTACGCGCTGCGCCAAAAATTCCTGGCCAGCCGCGCATCTATACGGCCGGCGAAAAAGAATTTGAATCAGAAGAGATTGTTCGAAAGAAAGGCGTTCCAGTCAATCCGAACCTTGCCAAAGATATCAAGGTTTTGCAGAGCGAATTGGGCCTTTCGCAATACCAATTTCCCTTTTGATCAAGCCCAATGAGCGACGAAAATATTAACCGAAGTACGATCCAACGGGTTTGTTCTGTGTTGAACGTTTTTAATGAAAATAATAAAGTGCTAACATTAACTGAAATCAGCCAGCGTATTAATTTACCGAAAAGTACAACCCATCGATTGTTAAACACTTTAGAGGGACTGGGTTTGCTCAACCGTGAGCCGGATGGACGGGGGTATCGCCTGGGCTACCAGTTAATCCATTGGGGAATGATTGCCCAGCGCAGTCTGGACTTACGTAACATCGCTCTGCCAATTTTGCGTTCCCTTTCGGAAGCAACGGCTGAAACGTCGGTGCTGTCGGTGCGTTCAGGGAATGCGGGAATCTGGATCGAGCAGGTTGAGACGCATCAAACGATTCGTCTGGCGATGCGCGTCGGACGACGTTTGATGCTGCATGCCGGCGCATCTTCCAAGGTGTTGCTGGCATTTTTGCCCGATGAGCAGATGAAGCGTATTGTAAGTGAAATTGAACTGGAACCGATTATGCCCAATACGATTACGGATAAAAGGAAACTTTTGCTCGAATTATATGCGATTCGCGAGCTTGGTTATGCGGTTTCGTACGAAGAAACCGACAAGGATGCGATGGGAATTGCTGCCCCGGTTTATGATCATCATAATTATGCTATTGCCGGAATCGGGATCGTTGCGCCAGCGATTAGAATTCCTCCTTATAAAGTTCCCGAGACGGCTAAACTGGTCATTGATGCCAGCAATGAATTGTCTAAAATGTTAGGCGCTTCGGATTTTCCCGGTAACATGTCTCGAGATTCTCTTTAATAATTACTGCCGCGTCAATCATTCTGTGAATAGCCCGGCATACTTGAATATGTCAGTAGCGAAGGAGGTGAGATAAAACCTGCGGTTGGAAGAATTGAAATAGTTGTTGTATCGCTCAATGAAACTGGTTCAATGAATACTTATAAGGAGGAAGCATGTCAAGTAGAGTTTTAAAGTCGCTTATAGCCGTGGTGGTCATATCGGTTATGCTTTTGACAGCCTGCCAGCCGGCAACGGTTATTCAGACCGTTGTTGTTGAAAAAGAAGGTGAACAAGTTGTGGTCACCGCCACGCCGCCCCCAGCAGAGAAAGCAGCCTTGCCCGATGAGATCGTTGTCGGAGTTGTGCAACCACTCACCGGAGCATTTGCTGTTTTTGGTCAGGATGGCAAGCTGGGCGCCGAACTGGCGATTCAGCATATCAATGAGGCTGGCGGTATCAAGTCGATGGGCGGTAAAAAGTTAAAGATCGTGGTTGAAGACGCCGGAGAAAAACCCGATTCTGCTAAACTGGCCACCGAAAGCATGATCAGCAAGAATCACCCTGTGGCAATCCTGGGTATGTACATCAGCCGTTTCGTCATGGCTGCCTCTGAAGTAACTGACCGCGAGAAGGTGATTCTGCTCGCTGATGCCCTGGTTCCCCAGGTTACCTTAATGGGGCGTCAGTATTTGTTCCGCCCGGGTCCGAATGCCAACAATCACGGCGCGCTGGCTTATCAATTCGTTCGTGATGTTGCCAAGGAAAACGGCGTTGAAATTAAAAATATGGCTGTGCTCAACGAAGATTCGGCCAATGGGCGCGCCAATACCCTGGGCGCTACGGAAGCGGCTCTTAAAGACCAATTCCCGGTTGTGACGGCCCAGGAATATCCTTATGACATCACCGATGCCAGCCAGATTGTGCAGCAGTTGAAGAAGATCAACCCGGATGTCATCATTCATACCCCTTACTTCAATGACGCAATCGTCTTCGGCAAGGCTTTCAAAGAAGCCGGATGGTATCCCATGTTCCTGGCAGGCGCTGGCGCCTGCGGCTACGTCGATCCTGAATCGATTGCCGCGTTGGGAGATGCAGTGGAAGGCGTCTCGATGACCTACAGCTATAACCCGGCGAAAGATACTCCCCAAAACAAGAAATTCGTCGAAGCCTATAAAGCAGTCAAGGGTTATATTCCCACTGAAGGCGCTGGTATGAACTATTATGATGCCATGGTGCTGTATGAAGCCCTGGAATACGCTGGCGCAAATTTCCCCGATGATCCATTGAATCCGGATAATTTACGGGCTTCCTTCATGGCGCTTGATCTGAAATCGGGCCCGGCAGTTGAAACCTACCCAAGCCCGGAAATCAAATTCAATGCCGTTGGCGACAATGAATTTCCTGGTGTAGTCATTCTTCAGGTTCAGAACGGAGAACCGAAAGTTGTTTACCCGGCCGACGAAGCTGAAACCAAAGCAATTTTCCCGAATCCACATTACAAGCCATGAATATTCCTTTGTGAACGTTTCTTTCTCCCCCTTGATAAGAGAGGGGGAGAAAGAAATACCCTTTTGAAGGTGTGTGGTAAGGAATACCGCATCTGAGATATAACGTCGAACTTATAAGGGCAGAAATTATGATTGAAACCACTTTCCAAAGTATCATCACCGGCTCGATGATGGGAGCAATCTATGCGTTGATTGCACTGGGGCTCTCGATCATCTTTGGTGTGATGAATGTGGTCAACTTTGCACACGGCGATTTTGTGATGTTTTCCATGTACCTTACTTACATCATTGGTACAGCCCTGGTATGGGATGCCGTTGCGACCCCACTGATCACTATTCCGATCCTGTTTATATTCGGCCTCATCGTGTACTATTTACTGATCGACCGGACGCTGCGCCAGCTCTATATTGTCCAACTGGCAGTCACGGTTGGTTTGCAGATAATGATGCGTTCACTGGCGTTAATTGTCTGGAAAGCGCAACCCCGCGCCCTGCAATATTCGATTATCCAGGGAAATATCGAGATTGGCGGCTACACTATTCTCACCTCTCGCTTATTTGCGGCGATTGTCAGCCTGATTTTTATTGCGGGGATTGCTTATTTCCTGAATAAGACCTGGGCTGGCGCGGCCATGCGCGCTGCCTCAGATGATCTGGATACCGCTTCGCTGATGGGCGTCAATTACCGGCGCACCTATGCGTTAACGTTTGCGATCGGTTCTGCATTGACGGCAGTTGCCGGTGGTTTATTGATGAGTTTTCAGCAAACGGACCCGGTTGGCGGGATTCGTTTTGGCTTTTTAAGCTGGTGTGTTCTGGCGCTGGCAGGCCTGGGTTCAATTCCTGGTTTGATAGTTGGCGGCGTCATCGTCGGAATAGCTGAAACGCTATCCATGTCGTTCTTTGATCCCCGCAGTCGTTTGCTCGCCATCTACGCTATCTTTATTCTGGTGCTCTGGTTGAAACCAAGAGGGCTGTTCGGGAGGAAATGATGAACCTCAATCGCTTTTTCCAAAAACGCACCCTGTTCCTGCTGATAGCCTTCATTCTGGCAGCTCTGGTTCCCCTGATATTTAAAACAAACCAGTATGCCATGGTGCTGGTTACCACTGTTTTGCTTTATGCCACGCTGGCGTCTGCCTGGAATATCATCGGCGGTATGGGCGGCCAACTGGATCTGGCTGCTGGCGCTTATGTCGGCTTAGGGGCCTTTACGACCGGCACCCTTTTAATGCGCTGGGATATCACACCCTGGATCGGTATGTTCGCCAGCGGCGCGGTAGCAGCAGCTTTTGCAGTATTGATCGGATATCCATTATTCCGGTTCAAGGTGAAGGAGCTCTGGTACGCGCTTACCTCGTCTGCCCTTGTTGAAGTGTTGCGGGTGCTTTTTTTGATGTGGGATGAGGTAGGCGGCCCGACCGAAAAGTATTTACCGGTCGATACATGGTCATGGTATCATCTGCGCTTCAATACTTATATGCCCTACTTTTATATCATTTTGGGTTTATTGGTAATCACCCTTTTTATCAATTACCGTATTCGCAATACAAAGTTAGGGTATTCATTGCTGGCATTGGGGGAAGATGAAGACGCTGCTGAGGTTCTTGGCGTTGCTGCCCAAACGAACAAGTTAAAGGCCCTGGTGATCTATGCGTTTATTGTTGGAATGGTCGGCGGCTTATACGCCTGTATCTATGGTTTTTTGCATCCAACCTTCTTCTCTACAGAGATGAGCACTGAGGTAGCCATTCTCGGTATAGTGGGCGGAATGGGTATCACCTTTGGGCCGGTTTTGGCGGCGATTTTCCTGGTCAGCTTCCGCGAATACCTGCGCGCCACCCTGGGAGGATCGCTCGAAGGTTTATACCTGGTCGCTTATGCGCTGATACTCATTCTGGTTGTGTTATTCCAGCCGCGCGGTATTGCTCCGATGTTGCAAAACATTTTTGAGCGGATCAAATCTTATTTTGGAGGTAGAAAAAATGCAGCCTCAGCCGATGTTAAAAGTAATTGATCTAACAATGAAATTTGGCGATCTGGTTGCTGTCAATAATGTCAGCATTGAAGTCTACCCGGGTGAGATCGTTGGACTTATTGGACCGAATGGCGCTGGCAAGACGACCCTTTTCAATGCAATCACGGGTATTTATCAGGCTACGGCCGGTAAAGTGCTTTTTAAGGACACTGATATAACCAGGCTGCTTCCACACAAGATATGTCTTTTAGGCATGTCGCGGACATTTCAAGTTACGCGGGCTTTTGCTCACATGACGGTTGAGGATGCCGTCCGCGTTGGGGCGTATAACCGCTGCAATGAAAGAACAGTTCTTGCCAAAGTGGATGATGTCGTTAATTTTTGCGAGCTGAAGGATATTCGTAAAAAGATGTGCGGCGACCTGGGATTGGCTCCTTTGCGGCGGGTTGAACTGGCAAGAGCGCTGGCGACAGACCCGGATATTTTGCTGTTAGATGAGGCAGGCGCCGGTTTAAACAATAAGGAATTGGCCGGTTTCATGGATCTTTTGCGGACGCTCAATCACGAGCGCAAGATTACACTCTGCGTTGTTGAACACGTGATGCAAATGGTGATGGGTATTTGCCAGCGTATTTTTGTGCTCGACTCTGGCGAATTGATTGCAACCGGAAACCCGAGTGAAATTTCCAATAATGAGAAAGTGATTGAAGCTTATCTCGGAAAGCGAGCGCTGCCATGCTAAAAGTTACCCAACTCAATTCAGGATACGGGAAAGTACCCATCCTCGTAGATATTGACATCAATGTTGAAGAACACGAGACAGTAACTGTGATTGGGCCAAATGGCGCCGGCAAGAGTACTTTGTTAAAAACCATTGTTGGTCTGGTCAAACCAACTTCGGGCAGCATCGAATTGGGTGGGAAATCCATTCAGGGTATGTCTCCGGATAATGTTGTGCGCCAGGGAATCTCCTACGTTCCTGAGGGAGGTCGGCCTTTTCCAAACATGACGGTGATGGACAATTTACGAATGGGCGCTTATACCAAGCGCGAGAATCTGAAGAATGGCGTATTGGATGAAATGTTTGAACTTTTCCCGATATTGAAACAGCGCGCCAATCAGTACGCGCGCACGCTCAGCGGTGGAGAACGTCAGATGCTGGCAATTGCACGCGGGCTGGTTGCGAGGCCCAAACTGCTGATGCTGGATGAACCTTCACTGGGCGTCGCGCCAAAACTCGTCGATGAGATTTACGATAAGATACTCAAATTGAAAGAATCCGGGTTGACGGTATTACTGGTCGAGCAGAATATCAGTTATGCTCTGGAACTGGCCGATCGCGGCTATGTTTTGGAGAATGGGCATATTATTCAACAAGGAAATTGCAAGGAACTCTCTTCGAGTGAACATATAAAGAAGGCCTACCTCGGACTATAATGACTTACATCAAAGAAACCGATGGAGAGGAAAAAATGATCATGTCTGAACCAATCATCAAGTTTACCCGCGGTGTGCCTGCGATAGAGAGTTTTAACGCTGGCCAACTTTCTGAATGCGCGAAGTCGGCGATGGAAAAGTATTGCGATGTTGTTATGCAATACGGCCCTGCCGGCGGCTTTCCTCCTCTGCGTTCGTGGATCGCAAAAGAAGCCGGCGTCAGTGAAAATTGCGTCATTATCGGTCAGGGATCTCTTCAACTTCAAGATATGCTCGCCAGGTTACTCTTTCAAAATGGCGACCTGGTATATGTTGAGGAACCCACTTACGACCGCGCGGCAACAGTCCTTCGCCGGGCGGGGGCAAAGATCACTGGTTTTCGGGTTGCAGATGACGGGGTGGATGTAGATGCCGTGGAAGCCCACTTACGCAAAGGCGAGAAACCCAGACTTTTTTATATCATTCCTGATTTTCAGAACCCGAGCGGCGTTGTAATGTCACTGGATAAGCGGAAGCGAATTGCCGCTCTGGCAGAGCAATATGGTTTCTATATTGTTGAAGATGTGCCCTATCGCAAACTGCGTTATTCTGGGGAAGAATGCCAGACGTTATTTGATCTTTCTCCTGACCGCGTTGTGCAGATGTCATCCTTCAGTAAGTTGATCGGGCCGGGCCTGCGGGTGGGTTATGCCATTGCGCCAGAATCGCTGGCTGAAAAGTTGTGTAAATATGCCGAAGACACTTACATCAACGCCAGTTATTTAACGCATGCCATTGTTTATGAGTTTATAGAAAGAGACTGGTTCCTGCCCAATCTGGCGGCGTTGAAAGCGCTTTACGCGCCGCGCCTGGCGACAATTTTGAAATCATTGGAAGAGAACATGGGAGACCTTGCAACCTGGCAAAAACCAGAAGGGGGGTTCTTTGTCGGAATGACCATCAAAGCAGAAGTCAACGCTGATCAATTACTTGAGCGCGCCAAAGCTGCCAATCTGCAATTAACAAATGGGCGCGGCTTTTTTGTCAACGGCGGCGGTGATAATTTCGTTCGCCTGCCCTTCTGCGCCCTGAAACCCGATGAAATCAAATCGGGGATTGCCCGCCTGGCGGAGGTTATCAAATCATTATGATATCTGTTCCAGCAACGTTTTAGAATTTTGGATGAGTGAATTTTTAATCGCAAAAACATAAACTCAAGGAGTTATCTATGGTAAAAGATTTAAAAGGCAAAGATATCTTACATGGTGGACAGTTCAGCCGGGACCAACTGGAAGGTATCATGGAAATTACGGATGCCTTTCGCAAGCGCCTGGAAAAAGAACGTTCGTTGGATTTGTTGAAAGGGTATGTGTTGGGGGCGATATTTTTCGAACCGAGCACGCGCACCCGTCTTTCATTCGAGACAGCGATGCACCGCCTGGGCGGCAGCGTTGTTGGTTTCTCCTCTGCCGAATCGACATCGGTCGCCAAGGGCGAAACGCTGGCTGATACTATTCATACGGTTGATCAGTATGTTGATGTCATTGCGATGCGCCACCCGGCGATTGGTTCGGCAGCGCAGGCGGCTGAAGTTGCCGATGCCCCGGTCATTAACGGGGGCGACGGCGCCGGTCAACACCCCACTCAGGCGCTGCTTGATCTTTATACCATCCGCTCTGAATGTGGGGGAGTGGATGGAAAAACAATCGTTCTATGCGGCGACTTGAAGAATGGGCGCACTGTCCATTCAGGTGTTGAAATCTATAAGCACTTTAAATGTAAGCTGGTTTTTGTTGCTCCGGATGCGCTAAAAATGCCGGTTGAAGTCACCGACTCATTAAGGAAAGCGGGCGTCGCTTTTGAAGAAACTACCGATCTTGCCGGCGCGTTGAAGAGCGCTGATGTGTTATACATGACCCGGATCCAGAAAGAACGCTTTGCCGATCCTGCTGAGTATGAAAAGCTTAAAGGTAGCTATATTCTGACTCGCGAAATGGTAGAAAAAATCAATCCGCGTCTCACAACGCTTCATCCTTTACCCCGCGTCAACGAGATTACCACGGATGTAGATACATTGCCTGGCGCGGCGTATTTCCGTCAGGCGAAAAACGGCGTCTATACACGAATGGCGTTGCTGGCCCTTGTGATGGGAAAGGTTTAAAGGTGTGGTTCTTGACCGTGGGAAGTTTGGAGCATCGTGATGATCGATTCAAGATAATATCTCCTTCTCCCAAATTGGTAATATTGGTTAAACCATAAATCGGTCCAGGAGTAGAAAGATATGGAAAAAACAGAACTGAATATAGTCGGCAAGGCGACGCCCCACAAGGCCGGTGTGGCGCGGGTCACCGGTCAAGAGGAGTATACGGTCGATTTTTCGCTGCCGCGTATGCTGTATGGCCGTTGTGTGAGCAGTCCATTTGCGCATGCAAAAATCAAGCATATTGATACCAGCGCCGCTGAAGCAATGGGCGCAGTCGTGATTACGTTCGATGATATCCCAAAAATTCGCTATAACGAACGAATTATTACCGTTCCCTGGGCTCTGCACAAGGATCATTATGTTTTGGCCGATAAGGTGCGCCGGATGGGAGAAGCAGTTGCCGCAGTGGCCGCTGAAACCGAAGAGCTGGCTGAAAAGGCAGTCAGGGCTATCAAGGTTGAGTATGAGGTGTTGCCGGTTGTCAATGATCCGCTGGAAGCGATGAAACCTGGCGCACCCCAGCTTTACGACACTGTTGAGTTTGGCGACAAAGAAATCAGGATCGAAAACAATATTGCCTGTACCCGAGATATTGAAGAGGGCGATGCTGAAAAGGCTTTTGCTGAAGCAGATATCGTCGTGAGCGGACAGTTTAAAACGCCCAAGGTTTATCATGCGCAAATGGAGACTAAATCGGTCGTTTGTCGCCCTGAACCGGATGGCGGTTTGACAGTCTGGCCGACCTGTCAATCGATTCACAATACACGGATCATTCTGGGTAAGATCTTTGGCATACCGTTGAGCAAGGTCAATGTCAAGCGGGTTACGATCGGGGGAACGTTTGGTTCCAGCATTCAAATGAATTCGCCGACGACGATCTGTGCTGCACTGGCATTGAAAGCGCGCCGCCCCGTCAAGCTGACGTTGACTCGCGAAGAAGATATGCACGACCATTCACGCTACCCGGCTCTCATCGATTTGAAGTTTGCTGCCAAAAAAGACGGCACATTGATAGGCGCGAAGATGCAGGTGATTTCTGATATTGGCGCGCATATCATCCAGGGGTATTCCTTTTTGGGTGTGTGCTGCGGTTGGATGGCTTCGCTTTATCAATTCAAGAATATCAGTTACAAAGGAATAGCAGTCTATACCAACAAGGCGCCGTCCTGCGCCATGCAGGGCTTTGGCAACCCGCAGGTCACTTTCGCTGTCGAGTCTCTAATTGATGATCTGGCTGAAAAGCTGGGTATGGATCCCCTTGAATTAACATTGAAAAATTATGTAGGCTTGGGAAAACCCTTCTGGGGGCAAGGCCCGCAGGTGCGCTCGGTGGTTTTGAGCGACGGTGTGCCAGAGTTGATCAGGCGAGGCGCAGAAGCCATTGGTTGGAAAGATCGCAAGAAAGCCGGCAGCCAGACAGGACGCTTTGTGCGCGGTCTGGGGCATGCGCGCGGTTTTCATACATCCGGCGCGGGCGCGCCGCAGCCAAGCGACGTGATCGATTATTCCGGGGCGATTATCAAGGTGAACCAGGACGGCTCTGTGGATGTGATCTCAGCTTTGATGGATCACGGCGGCGGCACGCTGGAGGCGATGGCAAAACTGGTAGCCGAGACGTTGTGCGTCCCGTTGGATAAGGTGGATATTGCTCCAGCGGAAACCCGTTCCACGATCTATGATGTCACCACGCACGCCACCCGCGGCGTCTATGTGGGTTGCGGAGCGGCGGTCAAGGTTGCCCGACAGGTGCGCCAGGAATTGATCGAACACGCCGCAAATTACCTTAACACCATGCCCGATGCGATGACAATGCGGCTGGATGAAGAGCTTGGTCAGGGCGTCATCTATGCCCCCTCCATTCCCGGAAGAGAGATGACTGTTGCGGACGTAGCGACAAAGTTGTGGACTGAAAGCCGCAAGACGATCGCTTCGGTCGATAGCTACCGCGCCGTCAATTGCCCGCCGGCTTATGTGGATGTTTATCTCGATATCGAGGTTGATACCTGGACGGGAATTGTCAGGACACGTCATGCGGTGATGGGCAGCGACTGTGGGACGCTGGTTAACCCGGATATGGGGCGCGGACAGCTTGAAGGCGGTCTTTCACGCGGCATGGGTTATGCTCTTTCGGAGCAAATCGAATGGGATAAGGATGGACAATTGACTACTAAAGGATATTGGATTGACGCCAAGACGCCGGGCGTGATGGAAAGCCCTTACGTGGATAAATTTACCACTTTCTTTGCCAATACTTATGATCCCAGCGGCCCGTTTGGGGCTAAGGGAATCGGCGAGGCGGCGATGAACCCGGTGGCGGCTGCCTATGCCAATGCGATATACAACGCAATTGGCGTCCGTTTTTATGAACTGCCAATCACGCCTGAGAAAATTTTATCCGCATTGAAGGAGCGTGCAAAATGACGGATAAACAGAAACTTCCAAATGAAATGACCAATTCGCATATTTTGGTGCAGTCTTTCGATTACCATGAACCGACCACGCTTGATGAAGCGATTGCCTTGAATGATAAGTATGGAAGGCGGGCGCGGCTCATGGTGGGCGGCACCAACGTGTTGACGAATATGAAGATGGAGAAAGACGCCCCTGAGGTCATCATCAGCTTGAGTCGCGTCGCTGAACTGGACGGAATCAGCAAGCTGGAGAATGGAGGATTAAAGATTGGGGCAAATGTCACCATCCATGAAATCCGTCACGATTCTCTGGTCAATGCGGCTTACCCGGCTCTGGCGGAAGCCTGCGCGGCGTTTGGCAGCACCCAGATTCAGATTATGGGAACGATCGGCGGGAATATCTGCAACGGTTCGCCAGCTTCAGATACTGTTCCGGCGCTTTTGGTGTTCGATGCGGTTTTGCTGCTGAAAAGCGCAAACGGCGAAAGGCAGTTACCCCTGGCAGATTTCCTGCTAGGCCCCGGAAAAACGGCTTTGAAAGAGGGCGAGATATTGAAAGCCGTTTTGCTGCCGCCGCAGCCGGTCGGTTCAGCAAGCACATTCCTCAAAATATCCCGCGTGGCGGCTGACCTGGCGAAAGCCAGTATTGCCGTCCAACTCGTGCGCGAAGGCGATACAATCAACGAGTGTCGTTTGGCAATGGGCTCGGTTGCGCCAACTGCGATTCGCATCCCAAAAGCTGAAGCCTATCTGAAAGGGAAGAAATATACCTCTGATTTGCTGGAAGAAGCAGGGAAGCTGGTTTCGGAGGCAATTTCCCCCATCGATGACATCCGCTCGACGGCCTGGTACCGTCGCCAGATTGCCGGCGCCATGACGGTGGATGCGATTAATAAAATTTGGGAAGGCGGTCATCTGGCATCTAAATCCTTTGCGGACAAGAAAATTGCCAGAGCGATAAAAACCAATACCAGCAGCCCACATCACATCGCTGCCGATGGGCGTCAGGAAGTGGCGCTCAGGATCAATGGCAAGGTTCATAAAGTTTGGGTGACTTCGCATGATTTATTACTTAATGTGCTGCGTGAGAATCTGGCGCTTACCGGGGCAAAATATGGCTGCGGGTTGGGTGAATGCGGCGCCTGTACGGTGCTGTTGGACGGCCGGGCCGTCCTTTCCTGCTTGATTCTGGCGGCAGCCGTCGAAGGCCGGGAAATTACAACGGTCGAAGGATTGCAGGAACCGGATGGTAAACTCGATCCTCTTCAGCAGGCTTTCATCGATGAGACGGGATTTCAATGTGGGTACTGTACGCCGGGTTTCTTGATGGCAACTAAATCCCTGCTGAATGAAATGACAAAACCGAGCGAAGATGATATCCGTGATTATCTGAAAGGCAATCGTTGCCGTTGCACTGGTTATGTCAGCATTGTGCGTTCGGTGATTAAAAGCGTTGAACTTTATAACAAAAAGAAATGAGGAATTTATGCTCCCTGAGTTTGAATTGTATACACCTCATAGCCTTCAAGAGGCTCTACAACTTCTGGATAAAAATGCCCCCTCTGCGTTTCCGATTGCCGGCGGCACCAATTTGACCGTCGATATGCGCAGCGGCCGGCACCGCCCAAAGGTGTTAGTGGCGATTGATCGTTTGCCTGAATTGAAAGGCGTCTGGCGTGATGATAATGGAAATGTTGCAATAGGAAGCGGGACGTGTATTGCTGATTTATTAAACGAACCGCTTCTTAGCCAGTATGCGCCGGCGCTGGTTCAGGCAGCCCGGCTGTTTGCCAACCCCTTGATTCGCAACCGCGCAACGATTGGCGGGAATCTGGGCGACGCTTCGCCTGCGGCTGATTCTGCGCCGCCATTGCTCATTGCTGACGCCGAAGTTGAGCTGGCGAGCCAGGGCGGCAACCGGCGGGTGCCGCTGGCGGAATTCTTTATCGGGGTGCGCAAGACACAACTGAAGCCAGGGGAGTTAATCAAGGCCGTGTATTTCCCGATTATGCCCGCTCAATGCAAGTCTGGTTACTACAAGTTGGGGCTGCGGAAAGCAGACGCTATTTCTGTTATCAGTGTGGCAGTTATGCTTGAGGGACAGAAAGGACGCTGCAGTCGGGCTCGGATCGCTCTGGGTTCTGTCGCGCCGGTTCCCACCCGCGCTCTGGCCGCCGAGGATGCTCTCAAGGGGCAGCCAATAAGCGATACGCTGCTCTCTGAGGCGGCTCGTCTGGCGGCTGAATCTGCATCTCCTATAAGTGATCTACGCGCATCTGCAGAATATCGCCGTCGGATGGTGGCTGTTTTGGTGAAAAGACTGCTTTCACAGGCTGCTGCAGAATTACAATAAAAAGGAGGCACGATGGAATCAAAAATTATTAATCTAAACGTAAATGGACGCAAACATCAAGTCGCTTTGCCGCCAAACATTACCCTTTTACGGGCGTTGCGTGAACACTTGGGATACGTGGATGTAAAAAATGGTTGCGAGAAAGGCGATTGCGGCGCCTGTACTGTTTTACTGAATGGCAGAGCTGTCAATAGCTGCATGGTTTTAGCCTGGCAGGCAGATGGCGCTGAGATAATTACGAATGCTGGTTTGGGTACAATGGCGGAACCGCATCTTATTCAACAGGCATTTGCTGATGTTGGGGCAGCTCAGTGCGGTTACTGTACCCCGGGGATGGTTTTGTCGGCCAAGGCGCTGCTGGATTCCAATCCACATCCCACTGAAGGTGAGATCCGCGAAGCGATTTCAGGGAATCTTTGCCGTTGCACGGGTTACAGCCAGATTATAGAAGCGGTGCAGCTTGCTGCAGAGCGGATGGCTGCCCAGGGAGGTGAATGATGAAATATACAGCTAAACCTTTACCGCCCGTCAATTTGCCGGAACTGCGTCAGGTTGGAAAGCCTCTACGCCGGGTGGACGCAATGGGTAAAACGGTTGGCAAGACGCTCTATGCGGCGGATGTGTTTATGCCCAATATGCTGCACGCCAAAGTGTTTCGCAGCAGTGTGCCGCATGCCCGGATTAAGCGATTAGATGTCAGCAAAGCTCGATCTTTACCGGGTGTTGCCTGCGTACTTGTTCATGAGGATTTACCCCAGTCCGTTCTGGTGACAGATATGCCTGGCCAGACCGGGCAGAAGCGCCGGGCCGGTTCTGACGCGCATGTGCTGGCATCTGATGTGGTGCGTTTTGTCGGCGACCCGATCGCTCTGGTTGCTGCTGAGACATTGGCAATAGCCGAACACGCCCTGGAATTGATTGAAGTGGAATATGAAATATTGCCGGCGGTTTACGATCCATTGGAAGCTATGAAACCTGGCGCACCGATTGTGACGCCTCCTGATAATATTGTTGCTCAATGGAAGGTTCGTAAAGGTGATATTCAAGCGGGTTTCAATGCGGCTGATTTGATTGTGGAAAACACCTTCAGCGTCCCATTCATCGATCATGCTTACCTGGAACCGGAAGCTGGCCTGGCGTGGGTGGATGACCGCGGCGTCGTGAATATCCGAGTCTGTACTCAGGTTGTGGAACATTTTCGCAGCATTGCCCTCGCATTGGGCATTCCGCAGAACAAATTGCACATTCAGGGTACGATGCTCGGGGGCGGCTTTGGCGGCAAGGAGGATATTACTGTTGAAATCTTCATTGGTTTGCTGACGTTAGCCACGAAGCGGCCAGTTCTGTTGGAATATACCCGTGAAGAATCTCTTATGGCGCATTCCAAACGCCATCCTTTTATCATTACCCATAAAACAGGCGTCACAAAGGATGGCAAGATTACCGCCGCTCAGATTAAAATGATCGCCAATTCGGGCGCTTATGTCTATCTGAGCCCTTATGTTTTGCTATATGCAACGGGTACTTCAACTGGCCCCTATCGCGTTGATAACCTGCATGTGGATAGTTATGCTGTGGCAACGAATAATCCTTTTACCAGCGCTTTTCGCGGTTTTGGCGCGGCGCAGGCTTGCTTTGCCTACGAGCGGCAGATGGATGAGGTTGCTAAAAAACTGGGCATGGATCCCTACGAATTTCGTTGCAAGAATTATATTAAAACCGGCGAGCGCGGCGTCAATCAGCAAATTAAAACAGCCGCCTGGCTGGAAGAAACGGCTTCCCGCGCTTTGGAAGCGCTTGGCGAGAAGACCCCTGATCATGACCGGGTGAAAGTTGGACAGGGTTTTGCCTCTTATATGCAGAGTTATGGACGAATCACCTGGTTTCATGATACATCTCAGGCATGGGTTGGTCTTGAGTTAGACGGTACCGTTACAATTCGATGCGGCATACCTGATTTGGGCGGTGGACATGTATCGGCTGCCTGTCAGGTTGCCAGTGAAGTGTTGGGCGTACCGTTAGACCATGTGACAATTTATAATACCGATTCGGCGCTCACTCCGCTGGCTGGAACATCAACGGCTACCCGCCAGCTCTATATGTCGGGCAACGCGGTGTTCCAGGCTGCCAGCGCCGTGCGTAAGACGCTGCTCGAACGGGCATCCAAACAGTTGGAAGAGCCGGTTGAAAATCTGGATATCTTTGATGGACGAGTTTTTGTGAAAGCCGATCCAAAACAATTTATTGCGTTGCCCGAACTGGCGGCAAAATGCGCCGCTGAAGGTTTGCCGCTGGCCAACCTGGCGCTTTTCAAGGCGCCTTTCACTGATCCGATTGATCCAGAAACCGGACAGGGTGATATCTGGCCCGATTTCACGTTTGGATGTCAGGCTATCGAAGCAGCCGTGGATACCGAGACAGGCGAGGTGACGATTTTGAAGAGTGTTGCCTGCCACGATGTGGGGCGGGCGGTTAACCCGGCTGCTGTACGCGGGCAGATCGAAGGCGGCGGCGCTCAAGGAATTGGTTACGCTTTGATGGAGGAGATCATCGTCAAAGACGGTAAACTGGTTACCCCTTCACTATCCGAATATCTGATTCCTACATCAATGGATATTCCGAAAACGAAGGTGATTATTCTTGAATCGGGATCGGGTCTTGGACCTTTTGGGGCGAAGGGGATTGGGGAACCTGCTTTAACGCCGGCTGCGCCTGCAGTAGCCAATGCGGTTGCCAATGCAATCGGCGCTCCAGTTAATTCTTTGCCTCTCACGCCAGAAAAGGTTTTGCAGGCCATTGACCTTGCCCGGCGAAATGGATGATCACTGATTTTATTTTCAATCCCCTCTGCCATGGATAAATGACAGAGGGGATACTTATTGTAAAAACATGAGGAGAATCATGGATAACGATTATGTCAATCGCGTCAAGGATATTCCTCTATACCGTCCCGGAAAGCCGCCGTTGACTTTTTTTGACAGCAGTTTCAAAGATGAGCTTGAGAAAACGTGGGGCAAAGCTTGGGGAAGCCAATCGAGTTATGCAAAGCTGCGGGCGGTCATTGTTCACCGCCCGGGGCAGGAGGCGCTCTGGGGCGAGATCGACCCTGACTTTTTCAACCTGCCTACCGGTATGCCAGATTTGCCTCGCATGCAGGCGCAATGGGATGAATTTGTGCGCGTCTTGCAGGAAAATGAGGTGGAAATCTATCATCTGAACGCGCCGCCGCCTGTGCATGGAACCTACGGCATTCCCTTGCGAAGCGCAACCTATACCCACGAAACCTTGATGGTGAAAGGTGGGGCGATCATCTGCCGCTGCGCTCCGGCTTATAAGCGCGGCCTGGAATATTATCAATCGCGTACGATCGGCGCACTGGGATGCCCAATTCTCTATACGGTTCATGGAATGGGCTTTTTTGAGTCGTCCAACGCCGTGTGGTTGGATAAAAAAAGCTTACCGTTAGCAATCAGTCAGCGGTCAAACATGAATGGCCTCCAACAGGTGGCGGCCGTCGTACAACAGTTTGGCGTGGAAGATGTGCATGTCGTTCACCTGCCGGGGCCGTTGAACACTCGAAAAGCCCAGACGGGCAAGGGCGGGGGAGCATTTCATCTTGACATGGTGTTTGGAGTTGCCGCCGAAAGATTGGGGGTGATCTACCCGCCGTGCGTCGGATATGATTTCATCGACTATCTGCTGCATACCAAGGGCTTTGATTTGATCGAAATCCCTGAAGAAGAAGTAAACGGATGCCCGTCCAACTTTCTGGTTTTGGAGCCTGGAAAACTGGTGATGCCGGCCGGAAACCCGATAGTGACCGGTGAGCTTCGCAAGCGGGGTATCACCGTGATCGAAGTCGATTTGAGCGAATTCACGAATGCCGGCGGCGGCCCAACCTGCATGACGATGCCATTAATTCGTGACGATGAGAAATAAAACTGCTACAATAAAAGAAGCTAATATTCAGGATGTGACCATGAGCGAAAATTATGATTTATTGTTGACCGGTGGGATGGTAGTAACGGGGGAAGGACAGCAGCTTGCTGATGTGGGCGTGAAGGGTGAGAAAATTGTTGCACTGGGCAAAGATTTACCCCGCGCCGGATGCAAGGAGATCATTGATGTAACTGGCCGATATATGTTTCCGGGTATCATTGATGTTCATGTTCACCCGGTTTATTTAGACGATGTGGAAGATTGCTCGCGTGTCGCGGCATACAGTGGAACGACCACTTTGCTGCATTATGCCTACGCCAAAAAAGGTGAAAGCCTGGTGGAAAAAGTCAGTGAAATGCTGAATGATGCAGCGAAACGTTCGATCCTTGATTTTGGTTTGCACGGTGGTTTGTGGGATGCGCCGATTCAGGTGCCTGAAATTCCTAAAGTTATGGAAATGGGAGTGCGTACTTTCAAATTCTTCCTGACGTATCTCAAGCAGGGCTGGTACACGGATGATTACCAGCTTATTAAAGCGATGGATATTCTGGCTGAACAAGGCGGCATGGCGATGGTGCATGCCGAAAATGGCGGTGGAATTGATTATCTTGAAGATAAATATCTGAAGGGGCCGTTGGCTTCGGCTAAGAATTTTAACATCTCGCGCCCGGCAGCATTTGAAGAAGAAGCCATATTTCGTTCGATTTGTCTGGCTGAAGTAATGAAATGCCCGCTGTATATTCCTCATGTCACATCGGCGCGCGCCCTGCGCCCAATTCGCCAGGCGCAGGCTGAAGGTTTGCCGGTTTTTGGCGAAACGTGTCCGCAATATCTCAATCTGACGCAGGCAATCACCGATGAGCGCGGCGCACTGGCAAAAATTGGTCCTCCTATTCGGACGGCTGAAGACCAGGCGGCCTTGTGGGGCGGCCTGCGCGAGGGTACGCTGCAGGTAGTGGCGTCTGATCATGCCCCCAAAGCCAAGGATGTCAACGGCGATTTCTTGACCCAAGGCTTTGGCGCGCCGCAAATTGAAACTCTGCTGCCTATGACTTATGAGGGTGGGGTCAATCATGGACGTATCAGTGTGGTGCGGCTGGTGCAGGTGTTATGCGAGAACCCGGCGCGCATCTTTGGCCTTTATCCGCAGAAAGGAACCATCGCGGTCGGCGCGGATGCAGATCTGGTGATTTTTAACCCGCGCAAAGAGTTCACGATCAGGGCTGAGAACCAGCACAGCAAGGTCGGTTATACTCTCTTTGAAGGACGGAAAGTGTTGGGCTATGCCGAAATGTCTTTTCAGCGCGGTCAGCATGTTCTCTGGCAGGGTGAAATTGTGGCCAAACCGGGCGCGGGCCAATTTTTACCCACCCAGCCTGCCAGACAAAAACCGATATTCACGGGATGATTTCTATGGAAACGAGACGGGGTACAGCCACCCAAAAAGTGTTCGGCGGGAAGCTGATTCGTGTCGATGTGACGTTTACCTCGACCATTGAATCGGTTAAAATCACCGGAGATTTCTTCCTGCATCCAGAGGATACGCTTGTTGAAATCGAGAAGAAATTGGCGGGGGTTCCGCTTCCAATTCAGAAGGCCCGCCTGATTCAACAAATTGAAGCTATTCTGAAGGAGCGCCAGGCTGAATTGATCGGCGCCAGCGCGGCTGATCTGGTAGTGGTTCTCGATGAGGCGGTGTCATGCTGTTCAGACTGATTCGTTTCCAATATTTTGATGCTTTCACGAATATGGCTCTGGATGAAGCGATCATGGAAAGTATCCGGGCAGGCGAATCATTGCCTACGATACGTTTTTATGGCTGGAAACCGTCCGCAATTTCAATTGGTTACTTTCAGGGTTTGCACAATGAGGTTAATCTGGAAGCCTGCCATGAAGCAGGCGTCGATGTCGTCCGCCGTCTCACTGGCGGCGGAGCTGTTTACCATGATACAGAAGGCGAGGTGACTTATAGCATTCTGGGCCCTTTGGATATATTTCCGGGAGCGGTCATTGATTCATACCGTTTGATCTGTGAGGATATTGTTTATGCATTAAAGATGTTGGAAATTACGGCAAGTTTTCAACCCATCAATGATATTGTAGTAGGCGATCAGAAAATCTCTGGTAATGCACAGACTCGGCGTGGGGGTATTTTATTACAGCATGGTACGATCCTGTATCGTGTGGATGTTGAGAAAATGTTTTCACTGCTCAACGTCAGCGAGAAGAAAGTCGATGATAAATTGATTAAGAGCGTCAAGAAACGGGTGACCAGCATTGTTGAGTATAAGAAAATATCTGTCGAGCGGTTGATCGCTGCATTGGAAGATGCCTTCAGTCGGGGCAAAGAAATTACAATTGGCGATTACACACCCAAAGAAATGCAACGCGCTGCCGAATTATGCCGGGAAAAATATAAAACGGATCGCTGGAACGCGTTGCGTTAGCCGGAATCACTATTTTTATATAACAGGAGGCATTCATGGCCATCCAACCTGGTTTGGCTAAAGAGCTTACAATTACCGTGCTGCCGGAACACACCGCCGCCGCTTTTGATAAGAAGATCCCTCCCGTGCTCAGCACACCGCATCTGATCGGATTTCTTGAGGGTGCGGCGCATGCCGTCATTGCCGGGGAATTGGATGAGGGTCAAAGCAGCGTCGGTTCTCAAATTTGTCTGCGCCACATGGCGGCAACGCCGGTGGGAATGCAGGTTCGCATTCGCGTGGTGCTGCTCGATGTTGATGGCCGGCGTTTGACCTATAAAGTTGAAGCCTGGGATGAAGTGGAAAAGGTTGCCGAAGGCGATCACGAACGGTTCATCATCGATTGGAAACGTTTTGTCGATAAAGTTGAGAAGAAGGCCTCTCAAAAATGATTTCAATGGGGCATAGCCAGGGATTATCGCACTTCGATAATCTATGGGGGTTATTGTAAAACCGGAGCCTCGATTTTCATAGATGGGTTGTATGTGATAACCCAGGTTACTTCAGCTTCGGAGTTTTTTGTTTTACTGATTGCCTGTACTTTGTATGGTAATTGGTCTTCAATACTGACCCAAACCCTGTTGGAACTGGAGATCAATGTTTCTCCTATTGATTGGGTGCTGATATAAGAGTAAACCATCATTTGCTTACCATCGAGTATTTCCGGGCCGGTCACAGTAACTTCATCGATGTTTTTCACCGCTATCTTTGAGAATGTGGCAGCCATTTCGGATACATTGAGACTGCTTTGCCCGGCGGAAAATGCTGCCCATTTTCCCTCGTTGCGAACATAATATTGATTGCCAATCGCGATATATTCCTTTTCTCCGAGTTTCATGTAGTACCGGTCTGGCGCGATGACATCGATGTTAATCATTATTGAACCTTCTTCTTTACTGGTTATTGTCGTAACAACACTGTAAGGCTGCTGTAGTTGTCTGGCGAGAGCATTGAGCAGGGATTGTCTTGGATCTGCCGGCGTGGCAATCTGCGCATTTTGGGTGAGTATCAGGTCGCTTTCGGCATTTTGTTTATCAGGATTGATTTTTTCAGCGGAAGCAGTATCGGGCAGTAAATTGCAGTTGGCAATTACAATTAATAAAACCCCTGTCACGAATAAAATTCTCAAGGGCCGTGTTTGCATCCTGTCTCCTGATCCATAGGGGTGAATACATCTATAGTGTAAAAAAAACGATATAAAAATTCAATACCTGATGTAAAGATTTAACCGGTTAAACTCACGAATTTTGAATCATAAAAGGGCCGGTTTTTGACGGGTAAAATGCGATGCGCTGCCATCGAGATCACAATCGCCTGACAGCAATAAGGGTCATATCATCATAGCAGGGGGTATTGCCGGTGAATTCATGGAGCGCGTCTTTGATTGCGCTCACCATAACGGCCGCTCTATCCGCGCGGTGGGCAAAGATGGTTTTCTCCAATCGTTCAACGCCAAACGCTTCGCCGGCTTCATTGTGCGAATCAACCAGGCCATCGGTAAAAAGCAGGAGAAAGTCACCTGGCAGGAGTGTTTTGGTCGCCTGGGTATAAGCTGTGTTTTCTTCGACGCCCAATGCCATCCCTGTCCGTTCCAGCCTGAAAAGGCTGTCTGTTGATTTGCTGTAGCAAAAAGGCGGGTTATGCCCGGCGTTGACGTAGGTTATATCACCTGAACGCGGGTCGAGCAGAACGTAAAATAAGGTGACAAACATACCATTGGTGGACTCTTCCAGAATCAACTGGTTGCCGCAGGTCAGGTTTGAGGCGGGCGTGGCAGCATAGCGCAAACAGGCGCGGATTGTACTGCGAATGAACGCCATGAACAGGGCGGCTGCCATACCCTTATCGGTAACATCGGCGATGACGATGCCCAGACCCTTATCCGGTATGTTGATGAAATCATAGTAGTCGCCGGAGACCTCATTGGCAGGCTGCCAGTGACTGGCAAATTCCCAGTTCTTTAGCCGAGGCGTTGTTTGCGGAAGTAAACCCATCTGTACCTCACGCGCCATTTGCAATTCGCGTTCCAGGCGGCCCTGTTGAACAGCCAGCCGGTAGAGACGCGCGTTTTCAATGGCAATAGCCGCATTCGAAGCAATTGCAGTGAGCAGTTCGAGATCGTCTTCGTCAAAGACACACGTCTGCAAACGGCTGTCCAGATAGATCACCCCAAGAAAATTGTTTTTGATTTTCAGCGGGACGCATAATACCGAGAGCAATCCCAGTAAGGAAACACATTCAATTTGATTGAACCGCTCATCTTCCCGCACATTGCAGGATAGAATCGGTTCTCCATCGCGGAGTACGCTGTCAACGATGCTTTGCGAGACCTGTGATTCGGGTTGGTCAATGTCTGTTTTATCGAGGCCGCGGGCGACGCGGAATTCAAAGCCGCCGCGGGAGTCGATCAGCATGATAAAGCCGCGTTCTGCCGAGAATGCGGCGATGACTTCGTCTATGACCAGATTGAGGACCTGGTTAATATCGAGAGTGGAGTTGAAAGTCTGCGACAGGCGATATAACACCGCCAGACGATCACTTGAGATCGAGTAGGTTTCGCTGGTCATCCCTTTTCCTGTTAGCGGCTAATCTATCATTACCTGGATGCTGTTCTGTTGCTATTGCTATTAAGACAAATTATATCATATTCGTGTTCTGAATTTATCATCTCATGATGATATCTCTGGTTCATTCCGCTTCGGGCGAGGATAGATTGACCAGCTCTTGACAGATACAGGGATTTATATATAATATGGGTGGGCAGTCACCCATATTATAAAAAAGGTGTCTTATGGCGCGATATAGCATGAAAGAACGTGATCAGGCGTTAACCGAAACCCGGCAACGTTTGTTGGAAGCAGCGATTGTAGAATTCGCCTGTCGGGGGTATGCGGAAGCAAATATTAACCACATCTCTGAAGCGGCTGGTTTTGCCAAGGGCACGGTATATAATTATTTTCCTGGCAAACAATCGCTGATGCTTGCGATTATTGATTCGGTAGGCAAGCGCCATCTCGCTTATATCAGTGAAAAAGTTCTGGCAGAAGTGGATGCGTTCCGACGGTTGGAAGCATTTTTTGAAGCTGGCTTTGATTTTGTCAGCGCCCATCCGGCCGAGGGGCGGATATTGATCGGTAATCTCTATGGGACAGATACACAATTTAAAGAGCCTATGTACCAGGCCTATTTACCGATGTTCAAATTGGTCAGTGATGACATCTTAACGTATGGAATTGATAGAGGTTGTTTCAGGCCGCTGGATGCTGTTCGTACGGCAACTTATTTGATGACAATCTACCTGGGCACCAGTTCTCAGGTGGATGATAATGGCAAAGTCTGGCTTGACCCCCGGCAGGTTGCAGATTATGTACTTAACGGTTTGCGCGGAATGAATTAGATCGGTCATAGAGGAAATTACGATGAAGATTCTGGTATTGATTGGCAGCTATCGTAAAAATGGGAATACGAGTCAAATAACCGATTTGATAGCAAAACATTTGGGCAGTTTAGCTGCCCGGAATAATGTGCCATTGGATATTGAAACCGTTTATCTTGGTGAACAAAATATTACCGCCTGTCACGGCTGCCGGGTATGTTTCGACCGCGGCGAGGATAAGTGCCCTTTGAAGGACGGTTTTTTGGCGCTCAAGGCAAAAATGAAACAGGTGGATGGTATTTTGGTTGCCAGCCCGGTGTATGTCAATGATGTCAGTGGCATCACGAAGAACTGGATCGACCGGCTGGCGCATGTCTGTCACCGGCCGGAGTTTGCCGGCAAATGCGCCTTTCTGGTCGCGACGGTTGGAAGCTCGCCAACCAGCCACAGCTTGCGAACATTGAATCTCGCATTGAGCACCTGGGGTTTTTATATTGCCGGGCAGGCCGGATTCAAGATGGGCGCATTAATGAAGCCAGAAGAGACAGAAACCAGCTATCTCTTGAAAACGAAGAAGATTGCCCAGCAATTCTTTACGGCCATTCACAAGTGCAAGTTTGCTCGCCCGACTTTCTTTTCGTTGATGATGTTTAAAATCCAGCAGCTTGCCTGGCATAATGCTCCGCAGGATACAGTGGATTATCAATATTGGAAGAATACGGGCTGGCTTGACCCAGCCCGCGATTATTATATAGCGCACAATGCCAGTCGTTTAAAGGTGATTTTAGCCAGGCTTACCGGCGCTTTGATCGCAAGATTTGTTTCCTGATCTGTTTTGGATCAGGAAAATTAGATTGACATCCGATCGAATACTCACTATATTGGTAATATCAGGCGAGTGATGCAGCCTCGGCGGCAGGTGAATTTGTATCAGAGAGGGGGTAGATTAGTTTACCGGAGGTGTGTCGGTGAATTCTCAACTGGTCGATATTTTGACGGATGCGCTCAAGCTGATCGCGGGGATTTTGATCGGCTTCTTGTTTGGCGAGCCGCTCAAGCGACTTGGGCAGCGGTTGTTCAATAAACGGGAGGAGCAGTGGGATAGGGGTGATCGAATCAATAAGGTGACGCAGACGCGCCCCCTCTTCAGAGTGACCCAACTCTGTATGCCGGGCAATCCTTTCGATTTCAGCTCATTGATCAAAGAACAGAATCGCATTCAGAGAGTCGTTCATTTTGAAGTGGACGACTTCAGACGCTATCCTTTACCTGAAGAGGCCGCGGAGTTGCAAAATCAGGTCAGCAAAAAAGCTTTTCTTGATCGGGCAGGCGCCATCCTGGCTCGCTCGCAAGGTGAAGTTTGGGAGGGATTGGCTGATAGATTACCCGATCCGCATCATAAGGGGCGCCGCGATCTGGTGCTGACGAATATCCCGCTGCCGGGTAATTTTTACGCCTGGAATTCAAAGGA
>CAZDAW010000021.1:28419-43303 GCA_964503685.1 uncultured Anaerolineaceae bacterium
TCTGTTGGTGATTAGTGTTACATCGGTAAACCCGCTTTTTTCAAGGGATGGCAAGCCGACGATAGAGGATTTTGTTTTACGCATGACGCAGCGGATGACCGCGTTTTCATTAGTTGCCGGTCTGGATCCGTTACAGGCGCACGGTGAATTATCATCGGGTTGTTTGTTCGATTTCAATATCCTGCTGCGCGGGGTGGTGGATGTGGTCAGAAATCCATATATTTGCCCGACCTGCGGGGCGTTGATCAGAAAACAGCGCGGCGACGAATTTTATGAGGGGCTGTGGGAATGGGTCCAAAAAGCGCCGGTTATCGATTGAACCTTCAACAGGGTAAAAATTTCGTTACACCTGATAATAAACACAGACGAGTATTGAACTTGTCTGTGTTTATTAAAGTTTCAGCTCTTGAATGGGAGCGATAGATTATTGAATGGATGCCAGGAATGCATCCACTTTATTCTGATCCCAGGCTGCGGTTGGCATTTCAATTGCGATGTAGGTCAGGCCGCCTTTGCCTTCAAAGAACCCGGCCTGCTGGCGGTAGGTATGTCCATCCGAACTGGTTCCTTCGCTGATTGTCATGCTCACTTGCTGCCCGCGGATAGTCACTTTTTGCTCGCCGACCACCCTCATTTCAGCGTAGTTATTGTTCCCCTGCGACTGTAAGGCCTGTTTTGCCATCTGATCCAGTTCTTCCGGGCTTGCTGAAGCGTTTGCCGGAATTTTGAGGAAGAAGATATGACTTTGTTTATCGCTTCCGGTATAGCCCAGGAACGTATAACCGGCCAGATCCATTGCAAAAGGATTTTCAAAGCCTGCCGGCAGGTCGAATTCCGCCACCGAAGCGGCAATTTCGTTTACCTTTGCCGGATCAGTATGCACGGCCTGGGCGAGTTTATTACCGGCGAAGCCCAAGGCAACAACGCCGATGACGGCAATGATAATACAAAGAACAGCGATTCCGATGACGACGCCTAAAATGATTTTTGTGTTTTTTGACATTGAGAGAGAACCTTCTAATAAAATGATTTTATTGGTTTTCAACGGGCAGGTCGCTGACAACTTGCGCTTCGGGCGTTTTTAGCCCGCCGGGTAAAAGAAAGATGAGTGCAGCGATGACAGCCATTGCGAGAGATCCGATTATACCGACTGGAGTGGGGCCCAATAACGGGTTGGGATTTCCTTTTACAAGGAAAATGCCAAGCCCGGCGATACCGTTGATGGCAGCATGGCCGATTACGGCTGGCCAGACGCTGCCGCTGTGCAGGGTAGCCCACCCCAGGAATATAGCCAGGAGGATGCAGAACCAGACCATGGCCAGCATACCCAGCCAGGGTGCGCCGGGGTAGTCCAGTCCATAGTTATGTCCCATGGCGATCACCGGCCAGTGCCACACCCCCCAAATTACACCTGTTAACAGGACGGCTTTGCGCGCGCCGAGTGGCATCAGTTTGGGTTGTAAATAGGCGCGCCAGCCAAATTCCTCGCCGAATGTTGCCGGACTATTAATGAGGGGCGCAATCAACATCGCCTGGATGGCTTGCACGATGATGATCAACCAGGGACTGATCGTGGATACTGGCGTTCCGGCTTGTTTCGCCGCGGTTTGTAAAATTTCTGTCAGTTTACTCAGCGAGGCGTCATAGTATTGGGGAAAAATGACAAAGAAAATGACCATACCGGCCAGAGTGAGAATACCCGGTCCGAACCAGGCTGCCAGCCAGTACGGCCAGCCCTTTTTGATTTTCGGTCGTAAATAGACATTATTCCAGCCTTCACCGGTAATCAATCGGGTGAGGAGATGCGCCAGGGCCGGCGCGCCCATGTAAACAACCGTGATGATAAGAAGAGCGAGAGTCAATCCGCCGCTGATCACTGGACTGTTGGTCATACCGCCGGTGAGGTAAACAGCCAGCCCTCCTGCCCAGGCAATGCCAAAGGCAAAGGCTAAATAGATGATGATACGCTTGGTATCCAATTTATTACCCATTAATAACTCCTGATTCAAGAAAATAGCATCATAATAATAGCATAATAAATACGTTTTTGTTCTTCAAAAGGTTATTTGAAACCATAATAATTGCTTTTGCAGCGACCCGAACACAGAAATTACAACCTCATTATTACCCGATCACTCTTGACAGCCGTAATAATTGGTGTATACTGTGTGACTAAATAATTTATATAGTCACACAGTATACAGGAGGTTGTATGCCCAAAGGTTTTTCCGATCGGGAAAAGGAAATCATTCGCGCCAGTTTGCTCGAAAAGGGTCGCGAGCTTTTTGGCAGATACGGCTTAAAGAAAACGAATGTCGAAGATCTGACGCGGGCAGTAGGTATTTCCAAAGGCGCCTTCTACGATTTCTACCCATCGAAGGAATTATTATTCTTCGATATCCTGGAGCAATTCGAAGCCGAGCTTCACCAGGCATTTTTTCTGAAAGTATTTGAGCCGGGTGAAGCGCCGCGCCAGAGGTTTAAGGAACTGATGATTGAAATGGTGGCCTCACTTGATGAGAATCCCATTTTGAAGTTTTTCACGACAGAAGAGTATGCCCAACTGTTGCGAAAACTCCCGCCTGAGCGAGTTCAAAGACACGTGACAAATGACCAGACTGTTCTGGCGCGGTTTATTACTGAAAATCAGGGCAGAGGATTCCGGGACGATGTAGATATGAAACTGGCTACCGGATTATATATGACCCTGTTTCTCGTTGGGCTGCATAGCGATGAATTTGACCCGCAGGGTTTTGCCCGCACAGTCGATGCGCTGGCTGATTTAATTGCCAATTATATGTTCAAGGAATGAAGAGAATGATTGAAGTTAACAATTTACACTTTACTTATCCCGGACGCAAAGAAGCTGCTTTAAAAGGGGCAAATTTTTCTGTCCAACCGGGTGAAATATTTGGTTTTCTTGGTCCCAGTGGAGCGGGAAAATCCACGACCCAGAAAATATTAATCGGATTATTCAAGGAATATCAGGGCGATGTAGCCGTTTTTGGTAGGAGCCTGAAAGATTGGAACTCGGATTACTATGAACGAATAGGTATTTCATTCGAGATGCCCAATCATTACCTCAAGCTGACGGCCCGCGAAAATCTCATGTATTTCAGCGCGCTTTACGGCAAAAAGACGCAATCGCCTCAGGCGCTGCTCGATATGGTCGGGCTATCTGACGACGGCGATTTGCTCGTTTCGCAATATTCAAAGGGAATGAAGAATCGGTTGAGTGTGGCGCGTTCATTATTGCACGACCCCGAGTTAATCTTCCTGGATGAGCCGACGGCGGGGTTGGACCCGGTCAACGCCCGGCGGATTAAGGATTTGATTAAAGAGCAGCAGAATGCAGGTAAAACGATTTTTCTGACCACGCATGATATGTTTATCGCCGATGAATTATGCGACCGGGTTGCGTTCATTGTGGAGGGCGAAATCAAGCTGATCGATGCCCCGCGCAATCTCAAGTTGCAATACGGCGAACCCTATGTTCAGGTTGAATATGTGCTTGATCATCACACTGAACAGCAAAAGTTTGCCCTTCAGGGACTGGGAGAAAACCCGGATTTTATTAACCTTTTGCGAAGCCGCGAGATACAGACAATTCATTCACTTGAAGCCTCACTGGAAGATATTTTCATCCACGTCACCGGAAGGAGCCTGGCATGAAACGCCTGCTTGCAACCATGGCCTGTGATTTCAGGCTTCAATTTCGCAACGGTTTTTATTATGCGGCAGCTTTTGTTGCGCTGGTGTGGATCATTCTGCTCAACCAGATACCTGATGTCAATCTAGGAATGATCTTGCCGGCTCTGGTGTTGGATAACCTGCTCATCAATACTTTTTATTTCATTGGTGGTCTGGTCTTGTTGGAAAAGGGCGAAGGCACGCTTGAGGCTCAGGTGGTAACACCTTTGCGGCATAGTGAGTATCTGGTTTCGAAAGTGTTGACCCTCACAACGCTTTCTATCGTTGAAAGCCTGGCGATTGTAATTCTGACCTTCGGGTTTAATTTCAATGTTTTGCCGTTAATAATTGGGATCGCACTGATTTCGGCCTTCTTTTCGCTGGTCGGCTTCATCGCCGTCGCCGGTTACGACACGATCAACGAGTATTTGTTGCCATCGATGCTGTATGTACTGGTCTTCTTATTACCTACATTAGATTATTCCGGCCTGGTTAAGAGCTGGTTATTCTATCTTCATCCGGTGCAGGCCGGCTTGGTGTTCATGCTGGCGGCTTTTAAAAGTGTACCGACATGGCAAATCGTTTACGGCATCCTTTACGCCGGTGTGTGGGTTGTAATAGCATTTCTATTTTGCCAGCGTGCATTTCACCGGTTTGTGGTTTTGAAACAAGGAGTTAAATAATATGAAAGCGATAGCTGCTTTAAAAGCGCTTGGCCCGGTCGATTATAAGAGTATCCGGCGTGATTCGCTGTTGAACTGGATCATCTTGCTACCATTGGGTATTGCTATGTTATTACGTTTTCTAATCCCCTGGCTTGCTCAGTTGATAATGGGCCAATTTCAATTCGATATCAAGCCTTATTATCCGCTGCTGGCCAGCATGATTCTGCAATTGGCGCCGATGATGTGCGGCATGGTGATCGGATTTCTGTTGCTCGACCAACGCGATGATCACACGCTCACTGCGTTACAGGTGACGCCGCTCTCACTCAACGGCTATTTTTTATATCGCATCAGCCTGCCGGCTGTACTCAGTCTGGTTATGGGTGTAATGGTTGTCCCGTTGCTCAATCTGGTCAGGATGGATTTTATATCGCTGTTAGCAGCGGCGTTAGCTCCAGCTCCTCTGGCTCCGATTTTTGCATTGTTCCTGGGAGCCTTTGCGCAGAATAAAGTCCAGGGCTTTGCATTGATGAAATCGATGGGAGCCATATTCGTACCACCCTTGGTTGCTTACCTGATTACCTCACCCTGGCAACTGGCGTTTGGCCTTGTACCAACCTACTGGTCGATGAAGGTATTCTGGGTGTTGCAGGCCGGTGAGCCCTTCGGTTGGCTTTACCTGATCGTCGGATTGATCTATCAGGCGTTGTTGATCTGGCTGCTAATGCGGCGGTTCAACAAGGTGATCAATGCGTGATGGTTGTGATTATTAAAAATTCCTGCATCAAAATTTTGATGCAGGAATTTTTGTTTATTGGGCTGACTGAGGCAAAATTTGCCCCAACGCTAATTCTCTTCTGTCAGCATCACTCGTTTTTATGAGGGAAGGCTGTTCGATTATCTGTAAGATACTCGCCAACGATAGCCTCTGGCGAGCCAATTTCTGGCGTTGTTTTGCCAGCGGCGCAAAACGAAAAGGCAGGCGTTTTTCTATTTCACGCAGATACTCTTTTGAGTAATACCGCTTCGCTCGACCAACTGTATCGACCATCAGTGGGTCAATGCAATCCAGGAGCAAGTCCTTCAGGGGTTGGGTATCAGGGGCGGTGAAATACTGGATGCTTTGAAAAACCCGATGACCAAAATCAAGGGCGCGGTTAGTGACTGCATCGAGGCGCCAGGCGTTTCCGGTTTGTGAAAAGACTGTCATCAACCCGGCTTCTGCATCAATTTGCACGTCTTCCAGGTCATCCATCAACTGGGTGAATGCCCCATAATTGAACATAAATTCAGCCTGCTGCGGCGTGACTGACCCGGCGACCAGGTAGCCATCAGCCAGCACCGATGTTCCGCCTTTTTCGAAGGTGATTTCCAGCACATCGGCTTCATAGGGGGAGGCGCCTTTCTTCATCAAACGCAGGCTTTTCGTCTGGGCATCGTGAATAGCAAGTAAGCTTTCATAAACCTGAGGATATCGCGAGCGCTCAAATTGCTTTTCGATCATTCCTACCAGGGCGCAGATGGTTTCTTCATGTTTATTGTCGGGCTGAACGGGCTCGCCGGCCAGGCGCTGTCTGAAGCGCTGGTTGAAGTTTGCCTTTGCAGATGCGCTTATTTCAGGATCATCGATATAGTTGTCGGTGTAAGGATAGAGCATACTGTAAGCAAAGATAGCCGGAGTCAGTTGGACGGGCAGATTCAAAAGAACCTGGAGGAAATTCATCGTCATGACATTGCGGCTGGCCTGGCAAATATCCTCATCGTTGATAGCCGGATCAAATTGACGGGCTGTACGGGCGAATTCTTCAGCAACCTCAATAAAGCCATACGATTCGATCATTTCGAGCTGCCGTTTTTGAAAACCGAAAGCGACCTGACCAAAGTTGTAGATCTCATCTGTCAGGCGCTGCCTGAAAGATAGACGTTCCGCCTGTGACTTGGGTGGGTTCTTTAAAGAAGCGATCAAACCATCGCTCAGCCGCGCCATATAGGCTTCGTTCTCAGCTTGCTGGCGCGGCGAATATGTACGCTCAAAATTTGGAAAATCGGCGCTGCTTTCCCACCAGATTCGAGTGGTTTTTTCTACCAGATGATGAACCAGGGCGTTGAAATCCAACCCCTGTGGTGTAACAAAATGAATATCGGACATTCGAAATGAAAACCTGGCTTCTTTCTTTGGAGGTGCAACAAAAATTCAGGCCGATTCGATCAACCGGGGCGCCAATTCTTTTGCCCAGGTCTGGATGGCCTCCCAGTTACGGTAATCGCCTTCTACCATCTCGCCGCTGGTGTCGCGTGAAAAGAAAAAGCGTAAAATTGGTGAAAGTTTGGAATAATTCAAAGCCCCAGCAAATAAGCCTATACTGACCGGCTCCTTGATCTGGCGCAGCGGCTCCAGATAGGTTGTGGCTGTTTGCCGGTTTTCGGGTGTATCGTCTTTCATCGTCAGACAGACGGTGAAATAAGCGGTTTTGACTTTTTGCAGATCGGCGGAATGTTTTTGTGCAAAGCGCACCGTTTCTGGAACCAGCTTGCCGATTCGGGCAGCGCTGCCGATTATCACGCTTTGATAACCCGTCAGTTGCTTCGCTTCCTTCAGCGGCCGTACATCGACCTGAGCGCCGGCTTCGCGCAGCACCCTGGCGATTGATTCGGAAACTTCAGCGGTTGCGCCGGTCCGGCTGGCGTAGGCAATTAGGATTTTATTATCCATTTTTTTCTCCTGTGAAGTAAATAAGTGACTGGATACGCTAATAAACGATCGAGTTGCGGTTATTTTTCAGAAAAAGTCCCTTTTCTGGAAACTTCTGGAAAAGGGACTGATGACAGTAATGATGTGGTTACCCTTTTTGCTTGAAGAGCGGGCGAATGAGCATTAACAGCCCCATCAGAATTAACAACGCCGGCCAGTACTTGCCCAGGACGTTGATCCCGCCGAGGAAGGAGCCAAAGATGGCGTAAAGTACCAGGCTGATGAGAACCAGCCAAGTCCCACCTTCCAGCGACTGGCGCGTGTCTTGACCCAGCAGACCCATCAGGATGGTGCCGATGCCCACGAATCCCGGTATCAAAGCCCAGGCATAAGCCCAGCTCTCCCAGTCTCCGGTAATGTTTTGATAATAGAGCAGCCCGCCGATGCCGCCCACAATACAGGCGGGGACGGCCATGCCCGGCGCGTTGACGACCAGACCGAACAGCAGCAGCATAACTCCGACTCCGATGATGATCAGCGGCCATGAATATTCGATACGAATCCAGCTCGACAGACCAGGAACAAGCTGGATCGCCAAAAACAGGATACCCAGCAGTATGAGCACTGCCCCGCCGATAAAACGCGAACGACTTTTTTCTTCCATCTGTACCTTCTTTCTATTTGTTGCCCAGGCTGTTGATCTTTCCAAGCCCGCTGACATTCTGTGTTACTACCAGAGCGCCAAAGTATTCGATATTTCCTGCTCCGCTGAGTGATGCGTTCAGGGTTTCTTTGACCCACACTTTACAATTACCCAGCCCCTTGGCTTTGATGGTGGCGGTCTGGCATTCCAGGTCGCCGGCGCTGAAATTTCCTGCCCCGCTCATCACCACATCGAGTGTACTGGCTTTACCGGCAAGATCGATGTTGCCCAATCCGTGGTGTTCAACAACCAGGTCATTGGTTGCCAGAGCGTCGATGCGCATATTCCCGGCCCCGCTGTGAACAAGGTTCAGCCGGCTGGTGACGATTTGCCCGGCAGTCAGGTTACCGGCGCCACTGAGGTTTAATCCGTCAATGTTCTTCATGGTGATATAAAAGTGAATGGGGCCATGAGCAGCAAATGGCACGGCGATCCAGTTTCCCCAATCGGCGTCAAAAAAGATGGTCAGCGTCTCGTTGGCAATTTCGGTTTTGATGCGTGAACGAATCTCATCGCTGGCCTCAATCTTGACTTCATCGTGGTCGCCCTGGGTGACGGTGATATCACCGGCGCCCTTGAAAACCAGACGGCTGAAATTACCTGCGATACCGGCTTCCGGAACGGCTGTTCCTTCGCCTGTGGTGGTAGAGGATGTTGTTGAAAAGTTAGCCGGCGCGGTTGTAATACGGCTCCAGGGGAAAATCCCTGTGCGGCTGAGAATTAGATAGATACCGGCCAGAATAAGCAGAATCGGCCAGAGCAATCCGCTTGGGCTTCTCAAACCAACGATCATCGCGCCCAGTTCGAAGAACGACCCAAAAATGACAAAAAGGACGAAACCGACGCCGATTACCCGCAAACCGCTCTGGCGAATCGATTCTTGAGAACTCCAATAACCGAATATAATCAGGCCAATCCCAACGGCTACGATGATTAATGTCCAGGCATACGACCAGGTAGCCCAATGGTGGAAAGTGTTTTGATAGAGCAGGATCAATCCGATCATGGTGACAATACTGCCAGGAATTGCCAGACCGCCGGCCGATTTTCCGCCAGCGATCATCCCAGCGAAGAAGGTCAAACCGGCGACGATGATAATTAACGGCCAGGCAAATGACCAGACGTTAAAGTTGAAAATTTGACCGGCGAGAAATAATACGCCGATAACAATAAGAAAAATAGCGACAATCAGATTATTGCGTGAAGAATTTTGTGACATTTTCGATTTATTCCTTTGGGTCGATCTTTTCGACCGCAATAACAAGGTTTGCAGCCAGAGCGGCAATTGCCCCAAGCGCAGCCCAGACGGGTAAAAGTAAGGCGCCTACAACGCCAACGGTCAGGGGGATCTCAATCAAAATCTGTCCCTCTTCATTTTTGATGATGATACGGCGGATGTTCCCTTCCCGAATCAATTCCTTTATTTTGGCGATAACCGCTTCGCCAGCCACCCGGAATTCTTCTGTCCGAACTCTTTCTTCGCCCATATTTTTTCTCCCGATTAAATAAAAAATGAATACATTAATCCAAGTTGCCACCGAGATGTCATTGCGAGCCTCGACAGAATGGCGAGGCGTGGCAATCTCGGATTTTGACGTTGAGACTGCTTCGTCGGGCAAAAAGCGCCCTTCTTGCAGTGACAAACGCAGAGATTGTTGTCAAGGTAGCAACTTGAGTCCATATTAATAGTATACGCAAACGCAGTAAAAAAGACGCGTTAATAACCACTCTGCTAAAGGTTTATTTGATTTGGAAATTAAAATTTATCCTTATGCCGGCGATCCGATTGCGTAACATGGATTGGAATCTCCCGACTATCCGGGTTCACTGAAAACCGGCTCGCTCGTACAGCGGCCTTGCCTTGCTCATGCCATCCACAAAGATTGAACGGCGCTCCTTTATTTTGTAAATGTCGATGACATTATCCAATAATTGGCGCCCGATACCCTGACGCTCAGGATCACATCCACAATCAATTCACCGATAAAGCCGCTCGAATCATAAGAAGTAGCAATACCTATCCCAATCTGCTTTCCATCGATTTCAGCAACGAAACAGCCGTAAGAGTCTCGCTTGAAGAAACTGCCGAAAACTTCGCGAGTCTGGCTGTACCAGCTTTCACAAGTAGGGCATTCGGCGGCAAAGTCCATTTCGGCAAGGGTCATGCTGCGAATTTGCATGTTGTTCACTTGTTAAATAATCCAAGTCGCCACCGCGATGTCATTGCGAGCCTCGACAGAATGGCGAGGCGTGGCAATCTCGGATTGTTAGGTTGAGACTGCTTCGTCGGGCAAAAAGCGCCCTTCTCGCAGTGACAAACGCAGAGATTATTGTCAAAGTAGCAACTTGAGTTAAATAATTGAGTGTGATTTTTCATCGCAAAAAGTAACGAGTCAAAAAATTTTGTATTCTAGAAAATTTATGCTAAACTTACTTGTATTACAACGAAATTCGTGCTGAACCAGGAGGTTACATGGCGCAGCTCAAATTGAACGTATTGAGCGATGAACTGGTTGACAAAATCATCGAGGAAGGGTTGGCGCTGCTGGTTGACCCTGGTATTCGTGTCCATAACGAGGAAGCCTTAACCCTTCTGGCTGAAGCTGGCGCACAGGTGGATTTTGAAAAACAGGTCGCCAGCATTCCTGATACACTCGTCCGAACTGCACTGGAAAGTACGCCGCAGGAGTTTGATCTCTTCGACATGAATGGCGAGCCAGTCGTTCACTATGGGGGAAACGATATTCATTTTGACCCTGGCTCTACGGCCATTTCCATTCTGGACAGCAAGACGCAGAGACAACGCGTTCCCCAGACTGCTGATCTGGTTAAATTCGTTAAACTGGTTGATGTACTGCCGCAAATTGATGCGCAGAGCACCGCGATGATCTGCCGGGACGTGCCGCAGGAAATCAGCGATCTTTACCGGCTCTATCTGGTGTTATCTTACAGCCGTAAACCGGTTATCACCGGCGCTTTCCGAAAAGATACTTTCTGGATTATGCGCGAATTACTGGCGGCTGCGGTCAATGGTGAAGAACGATTGGCGCAGAAACCGGTTGCTGTGTTTGATGTATGTCCGTCTCCCCCTTTATTATGGAGTGACCTGACCTGCCAGAACCTGATCGATTGTGCGCGTTGCGGCATTCCGGCTGAACTCGTCTCAATGCCTCTGGCAGGCGCTACCGCGCCGGTAACTCTTGCTGCGGCGGTCGTGCAGCATACGGCTGAAAGTCTGAGCGGCCTGGTTATCAGCCAGCTTGCCCGACCAGGCGCGCCGATTGTATGGGGCGGCTCACCGGCTGCTTTTGATATGCGCGAGGGAACGACGCCAATGGGTTGCACGGGCACATGGTTGATTGACTGCGCTTATGTTCAGGTTGGAAAGGTGCTTAAACTGCCCACACATGCTTATCTTGGGATGAGCGACGCAAAACTGGTTGATGCACAATGCGGTATGGAAACGATGGGCGGCATGGTCATGGCTGCACTGGCTGGCATCAATATGATTTCAGGGGCGGGGATGATGGACTTTGAAAGCTGCCAGAGTTTTGAAAAACTGGTTCTGGATGCCGAGATGATTGGCATGGTTAAACATCTTTCTGCGGGAATACAGGTGCGCGATGAGCCGATTGCCCTGGATGTGATGCGCCAGATGGGACATCGCGCCGAGTACCTTTCCCTGCCGCATACAGTTAAATGGTTCAAAAAAGAAGTTTATCTGCCGTCGGAGGTTATAGACCGTAGTTCACTGGATGGCTGGGAAAAGAAAGGCGCCAAAAATGCTTTTGAACGGGCCGGCGAGCGCGTTGAACAATTATTGGCAGCTTATAAACCCTCGCGTATTTCGGAAGTCACCCGAGGCGAATTATGGCGGATTGTTTTTCAGGCAGCGCAGCAATATGGCATGGAGAGCTTGCCTTCTTTGCATGAAGAATAGTTTATCAATCTAAAATCCTTCTGGCAGAAATACGCCAGTGTTAACCCATATTACGTCGAGGAGAGATCACTATGACTGAAAACCTAATTTCGCAGATTACCACCAGTATTGTGGACGGCGAGCCAGAATTGGCGGTTGAACTGGTTGGAAAAGCCCTTGCTGCCAATATGGAACCTCTGGAGATCATCGAAAAGGGATTGGTCCCCGGAATGGACATCGTAGGCGAAAAATATTCCACCGGCGAATATTTTTTGCCTAATCTGGTTATCTCGGCCAGCGGGATGCAGCAGGCGCTCAAATTGCTCGAACCTGAGTTACTCAAGCGTCAGGAAGAGGTCAGGCAATCAGGGAAAATTGTTATCGGAACCGTGCGCGGCGATATTCATGAAATTGGGAAGTCATTGGTGGGGACGATGTTATCCGTTAACGGTTTCAAGGTTTATGATCTGGGTGTTGATGTACCGGTTGAGGCATTCATTGGTAAAGTAAAAGAGACCGGAGCCAATCTGATTGGGCTTTCCGCTTTACTGACGACGACCATGACTGTGCAGCGGGAAGTTATTAATGCTTTAACCGAGGCAGGTTTGCGCGATCAGGTTAAAGTTATCGTTGGCGGCGCGCCGGTAACAAAGAGTTGGGCGGCCGAGATCGGGGCGGATGGTTATGCCGAGGACGCTATTCGGGCTGTGCATTTGGCTAAAAGGTTGGTTAACTAATGAAACAAAAAATCGCCAGTATCAGCAACCCTAAAATCAGTCTGAATATTCTTAATCAGGCTGAAGTTCAACAGATCCATACGGCGACTCTGGATGTGATCGAATCGACCGGGGTGAGATTCCCTTCACCTAAAGCGCTGGATATATTTGAGGCGCATGGCGCTCTGGTTGACCGCGCTGCCATGATTGTCCGCATTCCAGGAAAACTTGTTGAAGAATACCTGGCAAAGGCGCCGCCGACTTATACACTTGCTGCGCCTGACCCTGAGCTTGACTTGCCGCTTGATGGCAATCATAGCTATTTGGGAACGGATGGCTGCGGGGTGGAGATCATCGACGCATTCACCGGGGAACGCCGGCGTTCGAGCAAGCAGGATGTTTCCGATATCGCCCGTTTGGCTGACTATCTGGATGCCATTGCTTTTCACTGGGTGCCGCTTTCGGCGCAAGATTGCCCGCCGCAAAGCCGAAGCCTGCATGAGCTTGAAGCGATCTGGAACGTCAGCGTTAAACACGTTCAGACTGAAACCATTCTGACTGAAAGAGAGATGCATGCTGCCATCGAAATGGCCTCTTTTCTGGCTGGCGGCAAAGATGCCCTGCGCAAACGCCCTTTGCTTTCAATTATGCAATGTACAACCAGCCCGCTGGGACAGGATGGCGGCAGCCTTGAAGCAGCTCTGATTGCAGCGGAAGCCGGTTTGCCCGTCGGTTTTATGACTATGTCTTCATGTGCATCGAATGCACCTGTTACACTGGCAGGAAACCTGGTTGTGGGTAATGCTGAGGTGCTTTCTGCCCTGGTTTTAATGCAAATGGCGCATCCAGGCTGCCCGGTTTATTATGCGGCTGCACAGACGACGATGGACTTGCGCACGGGAGCCTATACCGGGGGAGGCCCAGAAGATTACCTTTTCGGCGCAGCCACTAATTTGCTGGCAGATTTTTATCATGTGCCTCTCTCGATGGGCGCATTTGCTACAGGCGCTAAAGAACCCGGCTGGCAGTCGGCCGTCGATAATTGTTTCTCCTCCTTTATGGCAGTTTCGACGCTTTCGGATATGTTACTGGGAGCTGGATTGTTAAATGGCTCACGGATTTTCTCTTATGAAGAAATTATGATGGACAGCGAAATCTGGAGCATTCTGGAAAAAATGTTTCAGGGGATCGTTGTGAACGAAGAAACCCTGGCGCTCGATACTATTCGGGCAGTTGGCCCAGGAGGAAATTACCTGGCGCAACGCCACACGATTAAGAATATGCATCAGCTCTGGCAACCAACTCTTATTGATCGGCGTCCGTTCAGCGTATGGGAAGAAAAAAGAGACGGGGCGCGCGAATGGGCGCTTCAAAAGGCTCAAAGTATTTTAAAAGAATATCAACCTGATCCTTTGGATCCCTCTTTGAAGAAAGCTCTTCGTGAGATCGTTGACCGCGCCGATAATACGTAATTTGAGGTTTACCCAGGATGATTGATCTTGTCACCGAACAAAAATGGGGAGGTAAAACATGCAAACGGCTATGGTTATAAGCCCGCATGCAGATGACGCCGCAATCTATTGTGGGGCGACGCTGGCTAAATTTGCAGCCCAGGGCTGGCGTGTGATTCTTACACGGGTGACTGACGATTGCAGGGAATCATTTGGCCTGACGGTGGAAGAGACCCGTAAACGTAATACAATGGAGCTGCATCTGGCGGCGAGTATTTTGGGCGTTACTGATATCATCGAACTGGACTATGAAGATGACTTCCTGATTAATGTACCCCATGCGATATTGCGTGAACGTTTTGTTTACCTCTTTCGCAGGTTTCGTCCGCATGTTGTGCTTACTTTTGATCCCAATATGGGCTTTGAGGCGTGTATGGATCATACCCATACCGCCCAGGCAGTGGATGAATCTTTCAGACTGGCTGCTTATGATTTGTATTGCCCCGAGCATTTTAAAGAAGGCCTCAGACCTTATTCGGTCTGCGAACGCTGGTATTTTGGACAATTTTTGCCGCGCGCCAATCACATTGAAGATATATCAGAATATCTGTTTAAAAAGGTTGATGCACTTTGCGCTCACAGTACGATAATGCGACACCGGATTCATCAATATCAGATGCAATTGGGCGCAGCAGGCAAGCGGGTTCCTTTACTGGAGGAAGGATTAGCCGGAAATTTACGGCCATTCGTCGAATTATTCATTCAGGAGCAAGCCAGTATTACCGCCAATGCTTTTCAGATGCCGGAAGGCCGCATCAGTGAGGTTTTTCGTCGGGAACGTTTTGGAATATTTGAGGAATTTTTCCAGATGACAGGAGAACCGCTGCCGCAACCCGAGGCTGTCTTCTAAACAGATTCTGGAAAAGTATAAAATAAAAAAGGGGTTATGCGTCCAATTGGTAGGTATGATATTGATTCTCGCATGGATTTCCCCAAGCAGCGTGTAGCTGACGATTTGTGAGGTCCTTGATGACTGCCGAGAGGGTTT
>CAZDAW010000022.1:0-7615 GCA_964503685.1 uncultured Anaerolineaceae bacterium
CCATCGTCCCTACATTCAGGTGCGGCTTTGTCCGCTCAAACTTTTGCTTTGCCATTAGACCAATATCTCCTATCGATAATCCCAACAAAGATGATTATGAAAATAATACGTTATGAGTGAATCACTTCCTGCGCGATTGCTTCAGCAACACGAGCGTAGTGATCAAATTCCATAGAGAAAACACCCCGGCCCTGCGTCGCCGAGCGCAGCTCGGTGGCATAGCCAAACATTTCAGCCATCGGTACATTTGCTCGTACAGCCTGAGCATTCCCTGGGCGAATTTCCATCCCTGAAATCTCACCGCGGCGAGCGTTCAACTGCCCGATGACATCACCAAGAAATTCTTCTGGAACAATGACTTCGACTTTCATAATCGGCTCCAGCAGAACAGGACTACCGCTCTGCATACCATCCTTGAAAGCTAACGCTCCAGCCATCTTGAAAGCCATTTCACTCGAATCAACTTCGTGGAAGGATCCGTCAATAAGTGATATCTTGATGTCAACGACAGGGTAACCTGCTAAAACACCGCTTTCGGCAGATTCACGAATACCTTTTTCAACAGCAGGAATATATTCACGAGGAATAGCCCCGCCAAAAATCTTATCTTCAAAGACAATACCGCTGCCCGGCTCACCTGGCTCCATCGTCAATACAACGTGGCCGTATTGACCGTGCCCGCCGGACTGCTTGACATACTTATAATTAACTTTGGGAACAGCGCGGGTGATAGTTTCGCGATACGCAACCCGCGGCCGTCCGACGTTGGCATGCACCCGAAATTCCCGCATCATACGGTCAACCAACACATCCAGGTGAAGCTCACCCATTCCCGATATAATGGTCTGGCCGGTATTTTCATCTGAACGAACCCGAAAAGTGGGATCTTCTTCCGAGAGCTTTTTAAGCGCTTCAGCCATGCGATCCTGATCGGCGGTTGTTTTGGGTTCGATAGCAACCGATATGACCGGCTCCGGGAAAGAAATATTTTCCAGAACCACCGGGCTATGAGCGTCGCATAACGTATCGCCAGTGAATGAATCTTTCAGTCCCAGAACCGCGCCGATGTCGCCGGCCATAATTTCTTGCAGGTCCTCACGCCGGTCAGCGTACATCCGTAATAAGCGGCCCACGCGCTCTTTTCGACCTTTCACCGAATTGTAAACCATCACGCCCTGCTTGATCACGCCAGAGTAAACCCTGAAATAAGCCAGACGGCCAACGTAGGGATCGGTCACGATCTTGAAAACCAACGCGCTTAAGGGAGCATCATCTTCAGCCGGGAATTCCACTTCGACGTCTTTTTCAGGGTCAATACCTTTCACCGGGGGAATATCGGCAGGCGAAGGCAAATAATCGATGACGGCATCCAATACTGGCTGGACGCCCTTATTACGCAGAGCGCTTCCACAATAGACAGGAGTTACTTTATTCGCGATCACAGCCCGTCGGAGTGCGGCTTTCAATTCATCTATACTGATTTGTTCGCCTTCCAGATATTTCACAGTCAGGTCATCGTCAGTTTCGGCAATTTCTTCGATCAGACGGGCGCGTAAAGCCTCTACTTCTGATTTCAAATCAACGGGAACATCTTCTTCGTGGAATTCTTTTCCCAGGGCATCGTCCCAATAAAACGCGCGTTCAGAGAGCAAATCAACGACCCCCTGGAATGAAGCTTCTTCACCAATCGGCAACTGCATGGCCAGCGGATGCGCGCCCAATCGTGAGCGAATTGATTCCAGCGTTCGCACAAAGGAAGCGCCAATCCGGTCCATCTTGTTGACAAAACAAATCCTTGGAACATTATACCGATCCGCCTGTCGCCAGACGGTCTCACTCTGCGGTTCGACGCCCTGAACGGCGTCAAAAACAACCACACCACCATCCAGCACACGCAGCGAACGCTGCACTTCAGCGGTGAAGTCAATATGCCCCGGGGTGTCTATAATATTTACCTGGTAGCCCTTCCATTCTGCTGAAACGGCCGCCGAGACGATGGTTATACCGCGCTCACGTTCCTGTTCCATCCAGTCTGTGACAGTTGTTCCATCATCGACTGAACCAATCCGATAAGTTTTACCGGTATAAAACAAGATACGCTCAGTTGTAGTGGTTTTACCAGCGTCAATATGGGCAATAATGCCAATATTCCGATACCGATCCAACGAATGTTCACGAGCCATCATTTACTCAATCTATCTAACAATAATCGCATCTATAAATCGCCGCCAGCTTACATCCGGTAATGGGAGAAAGCGCGGTTGGCTTCCGCCATTTTGTGAGTTTCTTCTCGTTTGCGGATGGCAGTTCCAGCGTTATTCGCTGCATCGAGCAACTCGGCAGCCAGCTTTTCTGAAAAAGATTTTCCAGTGCGCGATCTGGCGGCATCCAGAATCCAACGCATCGCCAGAGTAATCCGGCGTTCTGTGGGAACTTCCATCGGAACCTGGTAGGTGGCGCCGCCAACCCGACGCGGGCGGACTTCCATGACCGGGCCAACATTTTTCAACGCCTGTTCAAATACCTCAACCGGATTCTTGCCAGCTTTCTTTTCCACCAGATCCATGGTTTCATACATGACATGAACCGCAGTGCTTTTCTTTCCTCTGCGCATCATACGGTTGATCATTTCCTGAAGGTTTATGTTTTGATAACGAACATCAGGGGTAATTTCACGCTTTTCGGGTTTTGTACGTCGAGACATTAAACTTTCTCCATTCAAATATTTCCACCAGATTCAAAAATACGGTGGTTCAATCTTGAATTATTTAGGTCGTTTAGCGCCGTATTTCGAACGGGCTTGCTGTCGTTTGGCAACACCCGTTGTATCCAGTGTGCCTCGGACGATATGATAACGAACGCCCGGCAAGTCTTTCACACGACCGCCGCGCACCAGCACAACCGAGTGCTCTTGCAACTGGTGGCCTTCGCCAGGAATGTAAGCAGTCACTTCCAGACCATTGGACAGACGCACACGGGCAATTTTACGCAGAGCGGAATTCGGTTTTTTAGGGGTCATTGTACGAACTACCGTACAAACGCCGCGCTTTTGCGGCGCACCGTTCATCTGACGTACCCGGCGTTGTTTCATCGAATTAAGAGTGTACAACAGAGCTGGAGCTTTGCTTTTTACCTTTTTTGTCTGGCGACCTTTGCGGATCAATTGATTAATTGTGGGCACCTTTGCCTCCGAAAATAAAATACCTGATACTGTTTAATAAATCCAATTCTATGCCTACTCATTAAGTAAGGCCATCGTTTCTCGATGATGGCCTCACTCAATTTCAATAAAGTCGACAGGGTTGTTATTTACCCTCGTAAGGCGACGAACGAAGATTTTAACACGTGCTTAATCTTCCGTCAAGACTTTCCGGGGATTCCCCTGCAAAAACTCTATAAATCGACCAATATATCCTCACCCAAGCCCAACAAACCGGTTTCCAGCTTGGGCGGGCGGATGCGTTCTTCATCTTTTCCAAAGCGAATCACATCACCGCCGTCGGTCAGGGCTTCAACAGATAGCCCCAAACTTTGCAGTTCTTTGACCAGAACGCGAAATGCAGCCGGGATGCTGGGGTCTTCAATAGGCTCACCCTTGACGATTGCTTCGTAGGTGTTCACACGTCCCTGAACATCATCTGATTTAACAGTAAGCATTTCTTGCAGCGTATAAGCAGCGCCGTAGGCTTCAAGCGCCCAGACTTCCATTTCTCCAAATCGCTGTCCGCCGAACTGGGCTTTCCCACCCAGAGGCTGCTGTGTTACCAGGCTGTATGGCCCAGTTGAACGAGCATGAACTTTATCTTCAACCAGATGATGCAGTTTCAGCATAGTCATTATACCCACCGTAACCGGTTGGTCGTAAGCGATGCCGGTTTTACCATCCCGCAGAATTTGCTTTCCCAGGATCGGTATAGGTTGACCGGTTTCGACCATGACTTCCTGAGCTTTTTTCTTCACTTCTTCTGCGGTGATCTGGCTGCTATCATAACCCAGGTCGTGCAGCCACATACGCAGACAGGCATCGATTGCCCGGTTATCCTGTTCAATTCCATCGACGCCCGCTGAAGCGACATCTGAATATGCCAATATTTTATCCGGGTCATAATCGTGTTCGCGCAGCCATTCTCTCACCGTGCATTGACGGGCGTAATCCTGTTCGGTTGCCAGACGGTAAACATCGTACTGTCCGGTTTGACCCAGCCACTGCTCAAGATAAAGCAAGCGGACCTCATTATCATCCTGCAGGTTCTCGGCTGAATAATCCTGATCCTTGAGCCATTCCCAGGAGCGCTTGCCGGTTTCTTTCCAGGCCTGATCGACCAGCCAGGCGCGAGCCAGTTCAGCATCAATTTCGGCTTCGGTAGCGCCGTCAAATACCGGGGTGAACGCCCTGAAACCTAATTGGCGAGCCGCCCAACCCAGGTGAGTTTCCAATATCTGGCCAATGTTCATACGGCCTGGCACACCGAGAGGGTTGAGAATAATATCAACCGGCGTGCCATCGCTGAGGAAAGGCATATCCTCGACAGGAACGACCTTCGAGACAACGCCTTTGTTCCCGTGACGGCCGGCCATTTTGTCGCCGGCGGTAATCTTGCGCCGCTGAGCAACTGAGACGCGCACCATCGTATCCACTCCAGCGGCCAAATCAACGTTATCTTCACGGGTAAAGACTTTCACATCAACCACTTTGCCGCGTTCGCCGTGGGGCATACGCAGTGAAGTATCCTTTACATCGCGCGATTTCTCTCCGAAGATCGCCCGCAACAGACGTTCTTCAGGGGTCAGCTCTTTTTCACCTTTGGGAGTAATCTTTCCAACCAGAATATCGTTCGGGCCCACTTCGGCGCCGATGCGAATGATACCCTTTTCATCCAGGTCTTTGATGGCTTCTTCGCCCACATTAGGAATATCACGGGTGATCTCTTCAGGGCCCAGTTTGGTGTCGCGGGCTTCCAGTTCATATTTTTCGATATGAATAGAAGTAAAGCGGTCATCCTGCACCAGACGTTCGGAAATCAGAATCGCATCTTCGAAGTTGCCGCCTTCCCAGGAAACGAACGCCACCATCACATTTTGACCCAAGGCAAGTTCGCCTTGTTGAGTGGAAGACGAGTCGGCAATAATATCGCCTTTTTTAACCCGTTGTCCTTTGACAACCGCCGGGCGTTGATCGATACAGGTGCTTTGATTTGAGCGCTGGTATTTGCGCAGGTTGTATTGGTGAAGTCCTTTGTCCGTTCGCAGAACGATCTGCCGACCGGTCACAGAAACCACGTCGCCGTCTTCTTCAGCGATGACAACCTGACCCGAATCGAGGGCAGCAAAATATTCCATGCCGGTCGAAATGAGCGGAACATCCGGATTGACCAGTGGAACAGCCTGAGCCTGCATATTCGATCCCATCAAAGCCCGGTTCGCATCGTCATGCTCCAGGAAGGGAATCAGCGCCGCGCTGATGCCAACCACCTGGTGCGGCGCTATGTCCATATAGTTAATAATATCTGGCCTCGAGAAAGTGAAGCCGGAGTGATAACGGCAAGATACCCGCTGCCGGACAAATTCATTGTATTCGTTAAGCGGCGCGTTCGCCTGGGCAATCACGTATTTATCTTCAGCGTCAGCCGAAAGAAATTCTACATCTTCAGGTCGGTTGGAAACAAACGGCACGATTTTAACGCCATCGGGTTTGACATTGGCGATGGTTTTCAGCATTTCCTTCGTCACCCGCTCGCCCGCTTTAAAGATAACCTCGCCAGTTTTCGCATCTTTAATTTCCTCATTAAGTGCATGCCCTATCAGGCGGGGATCGTCAACCGGCAGTGATTTAATCAATTTACGGTAAGGCGTCTCGATAAAACCATATTCATTGACGCGGGCAAAGTTCGCCAGACGGCCAATCAAACCAATGTTCGGGCCTTCCGGGGTCTCAATCGGACAAATGCGCCCGTAGTGAGAGTGATGCACGTCGCGCACGTCAAAGCCGGCGCGCTCGCGGCGTAAACCACCCGGGCCCAAAGCCGAGAGGGTACGCTTGTGGCGCAATTCAGCCAGCGGATTGGTTTGATCCATAAATTGCGAAAGCTGGCTGGAACCAAAAAATTCGCGCAACGCCGCCACCACCGGACGGATATTGATCAGGCTGTCGGGACTGAGCTGATCCTGGTCGCGGATTGACATCCTCTCTTTGATGACGCGTTCCATACGGCGCATGCCGATACGCAATTTGTTCTGAATCAACTCGCCTACCGTTTTGACGCGGCGATTGCCCAGGTGATCAATATCGTCCGGGCCTTCGACTTCGTTGTTAATCAGGATCATGCGGCGAATGAGATTGACAATATCACCTTTGGTCACCGTGCGATGCTGGATGGGAATATTCGGCAAATCCAATTTTTGACTCAGTTTATAACGACCAACACGCTCCAGGTCGTAATGGCGCTGGTCGAAAAGCTGTTCCTCCAAAAACTGGCGAGCATTATCCAACGTCGCCGGGTCGCCGGGTCGCATACGCCTGAAGAATTCCAGCAAGGCAGCTTCGGCAATCGTATGTCCGCCAGACAAATCCCATTCAGGTTCCTGATGCAATGTCGAGGTGATATATAAACGATCGGGGTTGTTGTCGATGTCCTGGAACAAGGCAAGAATTTCCTCGTCCGTTCCCTCTTTGATAACCGCATCCGGCATCCCATCATCCACAGCCGCAAGGGCGCGCAGAAAGATAGTGATCGGCACCGTGCGTTTGCGATTGAACTTCAGAATCAGATAATCGTTCTTGCGCGTCTCGAACTCCATCCAGGCCCCTCGGTCGGGAATCAATTTCGCCATCGCCAGGCGGCGATTGGTAGTGCGGTCGACCTGCGCTTCGAAATAAACGCCCGGCGAACGAATGAGTTGCGAGACGACCACACGCTCGGTGCCATTAATGATGAACGTGCCTTTTTCGGTCATCTCCGGGAAGTCGCCCAGAAAGATGTCCTTTTTGATTGGCTCAGAAACATCCGGCCCCCACAGCAGAACAGAAACATGCAGAGGGCTGGCGTAGGTAAGGTCCCGCTCGATGCATTCATCGATCGAATATTTCGGTTCGCCGAATTTATAAGTCAATCCCCATTGCCGTGATTCCTCACTGCGGCTGGGAAAAGACAACTTCATACCTTTGTTATACGATTCGATGGGGGATATTTCGTGGAACAAATCGGCGAGCCCTTCCTTTTTAAGGCGCTCAAATGATTCCAGTTGAATATCGATTAATTTCGGTAATGATAGAATAACGGGGATGCGCGCGTAAGACTTTGATGGCAATTGTGCCATAGACTACTCCTGTCTAAAACCCGGATAAAATAATACGTCACCGTCGTGCATTTTTAATACGGTTCACTTATAAGCAAAAGTTGATTATAGCAAATAAAATACAGGAGGTCAAGTGTTTTCCTTGCCTTTTTTCGATAAATTTTTCCCCAATTTTGAGTATTATATCACATCTTTCTGACACAATAATATGCTTTGCAGCAATACCAGCTCTTACATGACACAAAGCCGGAATACCTGGTGCCGACCTGGTTTATTGCTCGGCGCGGGTTTTTATCCCATACATCATTCCTCGTTCCAT
>CAZDAW010000022.1:7625-42962 GCA_964503685.1 uncultured Anaerolineaceae bacterium
TATTTTTGCTTGCCTTTTTTCGATCAATTTCCCCCCGATTTTGCTTATTATATCACATCTTTCCGGCGCATAAAAAATGCTTTGCAGCAATAGCGGCGCTTACATTCATAAAACCAGGATACCTCATCGGCCTGGTTTATTGCTCGGCGCGGGTTTTTATCCCATACATCATTCCTCGTTCCATAAAAAAAGTGATCGGCTCAATGACCTTAAAAATCCAGTGGGACATGGTTGCTCTGGTGCGAATCAACAGACGGGTGGTATTGACGTCAACCGGTTGCAGAACGAACGCCCAGCTATCGGTCCATTCATCCGGCGAGTTGACAGCATCTTCGGGCTGAGGATGATGCCCCAGCACAATATATTCCCCGGGTTTAACCAGCGCGACTATATAAGCCGGCGGGCCAAAATCGCCGCCGCACATCTTGACGGCGTCGCCCGGCTGCGGGTTTTGAAATTCGGGGAGAATCGCATCGGCGTTGGTCATCTTGCAGCCGATCAGGTTTTCCAGCTTTTCGTAACTGTACAGCCCACCCTTATCAGCGCCCATTTGCGCCAGCCAGGGGTAAACCTGATCAACGGGCGCATTAATGGTAATGCCCCGGGTGGTGACGGGTTGAGTCAGGGGCAGGGTCACCAGGTCATCGCCGGGCAGGGGCATGCTCAATTCGGCGTCGGTCGCCCCCCAGCGCAGATACCAGGGACGCGCCACGAAAACGAACACCAGCGCCAGAAGAAGAAGCGCCAGGAGAACAATCAATAAACAGAATAAAAACTTAGGCATACGCACCTCAATACAAATATATCATGAAACGCCGGATGATAGTGGACTTTCCTTTCTGCGTTTCGTCCAGAATTTCACAAAGTCATATAACACTGCTAAAGTTCGGGGATTCATCCTGATTGTTCTGACAGAGCATTTGGTTTCTCGCTGCGAACCTCGTTGAGCGGGATAAAGCAGTCGCATAGGCGCATACTTTATGAAGAGCACTTCGGCGCTGTGAAATAGCTTACAATGATCATTTTGTGATGTCGGCGATTATTCTCACGAACGCCGTGGCGTTTCTTCAAGCGCTGGGAGATTTGTTCAGTCCAAATTTCTGATAGAATTAAATACATGAAACGCCAACAACTGTGGGCAATAGCGATTCTGATGGCCCTGTTGGGAATAACTCTGGCCGGTCTCTCTCTGCGCAAGACGGTCACCCTGGTCATAGACGGACAATCGACCACCCGCACGGTCATGGCGCTGACCGTCGGTCAGGCGCTCAAGGCCGCCGGGGTGAGCTACTCGCCAGTGGACCGCATCGCGCCCCGGCCCTCGCGTATACTGGCTTCCGGGCAGGCAATCCGCCTGGATCACGCCCTCACGTATCAGGTCTGGGCAAACGGCGCGTCAGTTACGCTGCAAAGCCCTGAAAAGCTGCCCGCCAATGTGCTGGCGCAGGCCGGGCTGCGCCTTTTCCCCGGCGACCGGGTGAGCGTGGACGGCAGCAACTTTGCCCCCAGCCAGCCCGTCTCGGCGATCACCTATGCGCATACGCTTCAATACCACCCCGCGGTCGCGATCACATTGCATCTAAAGAAAAAGACCCGCATTATCTATTCAGCGGCGCCCACTCTCGGCGAAGCGCTCTGGGAAAACGGAATCAAACTGGATCAGGCTGACCGTTTATCCATGTCCTCCGAAAGCCCGCTCAACGGCCCGGTTCAGGTCAGCCTGCTGCGAGCAAAACCTTACACGATCCACACCGCCTCCGGCGAGCTGAAAATTCGCTCGGCGGCCGCCACGGTCGGTGAGGCGCTGGCCGAAGCCGGTTACCCCCTTCAAGGCCTGGACTACAGCCGCCCGGCTGAAAACGACCCCCTCCCTGAAGATGGCAACATCCAGGTTGTGCGCGTCGCTGAAGAAGTAACAATTCAGCAAAAGGTCATCGCTTATAAAACGGAATATCAGTCTTCATCCGAGCTGGCTGCCGGCGTGCAAAATGTTGTCAGCGCCGGCGAATATGGCCTGAAGATCAGTCGCCTGCGCGTCCGCTACGAAGATGGCAAGGAAACCAGCCGTCAGGTGGACGCCGAATGGGTAGCGCGCCAGCCCAAAAACGAAATCGTCGCCTACGGAGGAACCCTTCCTGTTAAATCTCTCGACGTTGCCGGCGGCGATCTGCAGTACTGGTACTCGCTGGAAATGTACGCCACCTCGTACTCTCCGTGCCGCTCTGGCGGCAGCCGCTGTTACCCCAACACGGCCAGCGGCCAACCGGTGCAGTACGGCGTCGCCGCGGTAACCGTGCCCTGGTACCGGCAGTTAAAAGGCACCCAGGTTTACGTGCCCGGCTACGGCGTCGCCACCATTCTGGATACCGGCGGCGGCATCGAAGGCAGATACTGGATTGACCTGGGTTACAGCGACAGCGATTACCAGTCCTGGCACCAATGGGTGACGGTATATTTCCTCGGCCCTCCGCCCGCCGAAAAGCCCTCGGTTTTACCCTAAAAATAGCAGAGATTCACACCAAACCGCCCATTCTTTGATACAATTGGGGTTTATCCACGCATTTATTGCGGCGCGATGAAATCCTTTTTAATTGGTGCTTCATTGATCGATTCCACCCCCAAAGCGAATCCCATATCACAATTTGGTCCGCTAAAATTCATCAACCGCTTCATGTCCAAAGAGACCGCCCTTAAAGGCGCCCTGTCGGCCATCGACCAGGGCATCATCAGCCTGGTCAATTTTGCCGCTTCGGTGCTTATCGGGCACTACGTCGAACCAACGCAATTCGGCATCTACACCGTCGGCTTTTTGGCAATCCTGCTGGTGCGCGCCGTTCAGGAGGGCATCATCATCACCCCGCTCAACGCTTTCGGGGCCGGGCTCGAGTTGAACGAATTCCGTAAATACGTCACCGCCACCGGCTTTATCCAGCTCATTCTGGCTGCCGCATCGGCTGTAGCTGCCCTGCTGCTCGGCGCGATTCTCACCGACCTGGGCAACGACATGGCCGGCCCGACTATCTTTGCCCTGTGGTTCGCCTTTCTGACCTGGCAGCTTCAGGAGTTCATTCGCCGCGTCTTCTATACCCGCGGGCAGGTCTTCTTCGCCGTCCTCAGCACAATAATCAGCAGCATCATCCGCATCGCCGCCATTCTGATCATGGCCAACCGGCATACGCTCAACGGCATACAGGGTTTGAACGCCAACGGCTGGGGGGCGTTGGCAGCCTTCGCCGTCGGCGGCTTTCTGGCGCGTAAATACTGGGACCGCAACTGGCAAAATATCTACCAGACCTGGAAACAGAACTGGAAATTTGGGCGCTGGACGCTGGGTGGTACGATTGCCAACTGGGTAACCGTGCAAATGTACCCGATCATCACTGCCGGGATGATCAGCTTTGCCGCCGCAGGCGCTTATCAGGCGCTGCAAAACCTGGTTGCCCCGGTGCATGTGCTGCTGCGAGCCAGCGATACCTTCCTCACCCCGCGTACGGCCAAACTCTATCAAAAATCAGGGACTAAAGGCGTCCGCCGGGTTCTCAAGCTGACTTACATCTTCACCGGCATTCCCATTATCGGCGTGCTGATGATGGCCGTGTTCTTCGCCAGGCCGCTGCTGCATCTGATGCGCGGCGACACCTACCTTTCGTTCAGCAACGGCGCTTATATCATGGCGGTCTTTTATATCTTCTGGTACACCTACTGGCCGCTGCAAACGGCTTTCAAAGCGATACGCGTCAGCCTGCCCATTTTCATCGCCAACATCGCCGCTACGATTTCGATGTTCACCATTGGTTTGCTAATGATCAATACCTGGGGTGTGTATGGCACGATGGCTGGGCAGGGTCTCAACGCCCTCATCATCAGCATCGTGTTATGGATATCATGGAGCAAACTGAACGGGAAAAAACCCGCTGAACCGCAGGATACAGATAATTATCCCATCAGCGAGATTTGATCTTTATCCGCAGAAGCGATTTTACCGAGGCGGAGCCAGCCGCGGGGCAGCTTGCCATCCCAATCCTTCTGCCAGCGGAACCAGAAAACGACCAGAAAAGCCGTCAACAGCAATTTAAGATCAAGGCCAAAGCTGGCGTGCCGGATGTAAAAACGGTCGTAGCGCAGCTTCTGACGCGGCGAGATATAGTAACTGGCTAAAACCTGCGCCAACCCGGAAATGCCCGGCAGCACCTTATGTCTTTCGGCGTATTCAGGCATCTCCATCAGGTACTCGCGCACCAGCACGGTGCGCTGCGGGCGCGGTCCGACGAAACTCATATCTCCCATCAGAATATTCAATAATTGCGGCAATTCATCGAGGGCAGTTTTTCGCAGGAATTTTCCGATCCATAATACACGCTCGTCGTTCTCGCTGGCCAGCACCGGTCCGGTTTCTCTTTCCGCCTCGCGGATCATGGTGCGGAATTTATACTGGTGAAAATTTTTTCCGCCTCTTCCCACCGAATTCTTGATAAACAAAATCGGGCCGGCATCCTCCAGCCAAATGAGGAAGATAATCATGATCCAAACCGGCGCCGAAATGATCAAACCCAGCAAGGCAACAGAGATATCAAAAATACGTTTGGCAGGCGGCGTCGGCGGCGGGTCGCCGATCACTTCCCGGTGCGCTTGATAAACGGCCTGCATCTCTTCAGGGGTAGGCGGAAAATTATCCTCCCAAAAGGCTTCGTTGATCATGGTTCTGGTGAAGGCGCCAAGCCATGCACCCACAAAAGCCATGATCCAGGCAACCAGCCAGGTCTGGTCAGTCAGCAACCCACGCGCTGCGCCAATCAGGCAGCCAAATCCGGCGCTGGCAAAGTAAGCCAGTTGATAGCGGCGCGCTGTCAGATGGACATACGCCAGTAAATCGACCAGCAGAAAAGCCAAACCGAAATGAAGCGCCAACAGAACGACGCCGGCAACCCAGAGCAGGCCGTCCTCTCCTGATGCGGTTGCCTGAGCGAGATCAATGGCGCGCAGCCAGGCCCACGCGATAAGTAACAGCCCGACGACTGTCAGGCTGATAACTTCCCATAGGGACATGCTCCGAGACGTTTTTGGTTCAGGGCGGGTGATATCAGAGGCGCTCACGAAAGCCAATTATAATCGCGAATAGCTGCGCAGGGTATTGTTTAGGTGTGATGTAAGGAAGTGCAGCTTTCGAAAGAAGAGGGTTTTGACATCAGTCCGGTGGTTAAGACTCCTTATCCGGGTCAATGATCGGGTATTGAATGAAGTACTGGGTCGTTTTCTGGCTCTTGACCTCATACATCTTGGCGTCTGCCTGGAGCATTGCTTCCTTGAGGCTTCCCTTCTGGTGTGTCGTCACACCGCCATAAGACAGGCTGATATTGAACTGACGGCCGCCTTTGCGGTTCTCAGAGCCGATGTGATCGTTAATCCGGTTCATCACCTGTTCCAGCACATACGAATCGGCGTTGGGCATCAGAATGGCAAACTCGTCTCCGCCAATGCGGGCGACAATATCGCCGGAACGCAGCGAACGCTTGAGTACATCCGACACAGCCACCAGCAATTCGTCGCCGGCGGAATGCCCCTGGTTGTCATTAACCTGCTTCAAGCCATCCACATCAACCATTACCAAACTGACGGGATAAAGGTTGCTCTGGTTCAGCCGGTTGATCTCGTCTTCAAAGAAGGCCCGGTTATTCAGGCCGGTCAGCGCGTCATGCAGGCTGATGTAGCGTAGCTTATCTTCAGCCAGTTTGCGCTGAGTGATATCCCGAAAGATGACGATGGTGCCCAAAAACTGGCTGTTGACGTCGAAACGGGGTGTGGCAGTCAGCAACAGGTTGCGCTTATCATTGTCTGGGCGGATGATTGTAATCTCATAGGAACTTTCAATACCCTGACGGCTGACTCCGCTCTGGCCCTGGAATAACGCAAGCTGATCCTTGTCTAAAAATTCCGCCATGTTCCGTCCGGTCAGCATGCCGCCTGGCACGCCAAAAATTTCTTCGCCAGCGGGGTTAATATAAACGATCCGGTCACGCGCATCGACAATCCCGACGCCTTCGCCCTGATGTTCGATCAGGTCGCGGTATTTCTTCTCGCTCTCTTTCAATGCGGCTTCGGTTTCGATGCGCTCGGTCACGTCTTCGGCCACCCCGGCAATGCGGTAGTACTGGTCGGTATTGTCATAAATTGGATATGCCCGCGACCAAACCCAGCGCACAGAGCCATCCGGGCGGACGATACGGTGTTCTTCATTCATGACCTTGCCCGTTTCAAAGAGCTCTTTCTGAGCAATGTAAAAGCGCCCCAGGTCTTCGGGGTGAATGCTTTCCATAAACGTATTCGGCTTCTCATACAGGTTATCGCAAGAGCGTCCCCAGACTTCAAGGTAAGACGGGCTGACATAAATGAACTGCCCGCTATTCCGGTCGCGCAGCCAGAAGACCTCGCGCATGTTCTCGGTTAACTGGCGGAATTTCTTCTCGGATTGCTGGAGAGCATCTTCGATCTGCTTGCGTTCGGTGATATTGACGTGCGTGCCGATCATACGGGTGGGTTTGCCGCTTTCATCCACCTGAATGATCTTGCCGCGGTCCAGCACCCAGATCCACTCGCCGTACCAGGTCCGTAAACGATATTCCGCTTTATAAGTGGAAGTCTCGCCTTTGACGTGCGCTTTGAACGAATTGATGGCGATCTGCAAATCGTCTGGATGAATGAGCGCATGCAAATCCTTGAGGGTATGATCGGTGCGGTCCACCGGGAATCCCAGGGTGCGGGCGTAATTCGGGTTGACGTATAACTGCCCGGTGAAAAGATTCAGATCCCAGACGCCATCTTCAGTGCCTTCCAAAGCCAGCTTCAAGCGCTCCGTGCTGATCGCCAGCGCCTCTTCGGCCCGCTTCTGTTCAGTGATATCCCGGTTGCTGGAGCGAACACCCAGCGATTCCCCTTTTTCATTGTAAACCTCGCGGCAGATGTGCTCAAGCCAGCGGAGTTGTCCGTTGCGGCAGGTGATACGAAATTCGACTGGTTTGAGATCTTTTTCAGATTTGGCGCACCTGGCAAACACCAGATGGCGGTCATCCGGGTAAATCATCTCATAAAACAGGTTGGGATTTTTGATAAATTCTTCCGGTTTATAACCGGTAATTCGTTCGCACGAGGGTGAGATGTAATTGAAGGAACCATCTGGCTTCTTCCATAATTCGAAATAATAAGTATAGTCGGCAACGATCCGGTAGCGATACTGCCACTGCTTCAACGCTTTTGTAAATAATTGAATCACTGCAACCAGAGATGCAGCGCCGATGGTTGCCAGCAGAAGGATGAGCAGTTGGGATGGCATATCCCCATTACTGTTCAGAATCACGGATGCAGCAATGCTGACCAGCGCCAAAAGCATGACGATTGAGAACCAGGCCGTATACGCCCAGGCGGCATAGATGATTGGGACGACTAAGAAGAAAAGGATGGCAATGGGTAATTGGAAAAAATAGATGACATACCCGACGCCCAGACACAGAATCAGGAACCCTGCCAGTAGAATCCACGAACTTGGAATACGCCCCTTTTTATCCATAATAATCATTATAACGAGACAGCCCATCCAATGGCAAGGTATTCTCCGTAAATTCCACCGAAATAATTCCCTGTGTTATAATCTCGCACGACGACCTGGTCCATTTCGGTATAGGCCAGTAGCCGGATTCTTTGCAAAGACCATGCCAGAATCTCGATCAACATCATATTAATTTATCTGGAGGATTTTATGCGCTTGACAAAGCGTTCAATCGTTTATATCGTGATTGCACTGGTAATCATTGCTGCGATAACCGGCGGCATAATCCTCTCGAGCAAATGGAATACCCCCCTGGGCCCGTCTCTGGCGCTGGCCACGCAGACTCTGCCGGCTGCAGCGCAAACAGAGCCGCCTGCCGATAAACCAGCCAGAGCGGAAAATCAATCAACGAACGCCCAAGCGACGCCTGAAACATCAGCCACACCCAAACCCCAGCCGCTGTGCGGCGGGCCTGAAGTCATGTATGTGCTGGGCATCGCCACCGATAACGCCACCTGCAAGGACAAGAACTGCTATTATTCCGGACTGGCGGACGTGATAAAAATCGCCCGCATTGACTTCGTCACCCCCAAAATCACCGTCCTCTCGCTGCCGCGAGACTTATACGTTCCCGTCCCAGGGATTTCAAAACGCTGTCAGGATTTGGGAGTCAAACCGGCTGCCCAATTGAACCAGGCCTATTTTTACGGAACGATTGAAGGAAACTGTTACGACGGGGCCGGTTATGGCGTTGGACTGCTGGCCGATACTATCTATCAAAACTTCGGGATTCCAATCGATCATTACGGCGTCATCAATTACACCGCCTTTACGAAGATCATCGATGCAGTTGGTGGAATCGACATCTATTTGCCAGAGCCGGTGGATGGACGCCCGCTCGACCCAAATGATGAAAGAAGCGACATGGGCTTCTTCGAAGCCGGCCAGCACCACATGTCTGGCGAGAAAGCTCTGCGCTTCGCCCGGGCGCGCAAGCGCGTCGGCGGCGACCTGAAACGTGAGGAAAATCAGAACAAGGTGATCTGCGCCCTGAAGAAGAAAGCCCTCAGCCCGGCAGTCCTGCCCGGAATCCCCCAAATTGTCTCTTCGTTGGTCGAATATACCTTAACTGATCTCACCCCGGCGCAAACCAGCCAGTTGCTGTGTCTCGCTCCGCAAATCAAAAAAGAGAATCTGATCTTTGGGAATATGCCGACAGAGATCTTGCAAGCCACCAAAGTACCCTACAGCGGCGACGTTTATAAGTTTGGCTTCATCGCCGATCCCGATTCGCTGCGTAAAGTAGCAGCCGACTTCATGGCCGGAACCTGGCCCATCGGCGGTGAGCAATCCGAGAATACCTGCCCGGATGATGAACCCCTCGCCGCCGCTACACCCACGCCCTGATGATGAGGAAGGATAAAGAGCGGCGCTGAATGCCCCCCAAGAATAAGACCTCGCTCGACGCCTCTGCGCCCGGGTTAAATGACTTAGCCGGCGATATTCCTGCTTTGTTGCATGCGTTGGGCATCAAACCCAGCAAAGGTTTGGGACAGAATTTCATCATCGACGAGCATGCCCTCAGAAAGATCGTTGAAGCGGGTGAGATCGCCCCATCCGATACTGTGCTGGAAATCGGCGCAGGGGTCGGCAACCTGACTCGCCTGCTGGCGGAAAGCGCCCGTCAGGTCGTGGCAGTCGAACTGGACCGCAAAATGCTGGCGATTCTCGAAAAATGGAGGGAATCTCACCCCAACGTGCGCCTCGTCGCCGGCGACATTCTCAAACTCGACCCGGCAGAACTGGTAACCGAACCCGATTATCTGGTCATAGCCAATATCCCCTATTACATCACCTCAGCGGTGATCCGCCGTCTGCTGGAAAACGCCAACAAACCCAGGCGCATGGTTCTGACTGTGCAGCAAGAAGTCGCCCGGCGCATCTGCGCCGCAGCCGGGGAGATGAATCTGCTGGCGTTGAGCGTTCAGGTTTATGGCGCGCCGCAGATCGTCGCTCGAATCCCAGCCGGGGCCTTCTACCCACCGCCCAAGGTTGATTCGGCGGTCGCGCGCATCGACCTGTACCCGGAGCCGGCGATTCCTCAACCTCAGATCGATTGTTTTTTTAAACTGGCAAAGGCCGGCTTCGGTCAGAAACGAAAGACCCTGCGCAACGCGCTGTCTTCAGGACTCCACCTTTCGCCAGCAGAAACCCATCAACTGCTGGAAATGAGCGGCATTTCACCCCAGCGGCGCGCCGAAACGCTCACGCTGGAAGAGTGGCGCGAGCTCGTCAAAAAATATTGTCCTTAAGACTGTTTATCCTCGGGGTAAATCGCGATACAGCCAGATCAATTGCCAGGTGCGCAGGGCCGCTTCGACTTGAATTCGGAAAGACATTTTCGATTTTCCCTGCGTGCGCTCGGCAAAATAGATGGGAACTTCAGCCACGGAAAAACCCAGAAGATGCGACAAATAGGATAATTCCACCTGGAAAATATATCCATTTGAGCGAATACGATCGAGGGGCATCTTCAATAACGCCTCCCGGCGCCAGAGGCGAAAGCCGGCTGTGGCGTCACACACGGTCAGTCCGAGTATCGTTCGGGCGTAAGCGTTACCAAATCCGGAAAGCCATTTCCGCCAGAGCGGCCAGTTAACATCCAGTCGCCCCCCTGCAATATAACGGGAACCAATCACCACATCGTAAGGAGTGGAAATTTTTTCGGCTAATTCCACCAGCTTTTCAGGAGGGTGAGAAAAATCGGCGTCCATCTGGCCGACAACCTCAGCGCCAGCATCCAGAGCAATGCGAAAACCGCTGAGGTAAGCCGTACCCAAGCCCATTTTGCCCGGACGGTGGTGAACAATCATTCGCCCAGGATGCTTCTGCACCAGTTCATCAGCAATCTGACCGGTGCCGTCCTGGCTGTTATCATCCACAATCAGAAGGTTCAATTCTGGCAGCGGAAGCGCAAAAAGAGCGGAAACCATTTTCGTAAGGTTTTCCGCCTCATTATAAGTTGGAATGACTACTGTAATTCGCAAATTTTACCTGTCCGTTTTCCTTATAGTTTTTTTCAATTTCACGAGATCGGTTCTTTAGGAATGACAAATTCGCACACGTCGTCGCCGACAGCGCAGCATTTTGTTTCTACCACTTTAAATTCGGCGCCGCCTGAAATCCATTTTAAGCCGCCCAGCAATAAACCGGCAGCAATATAACATACAGGCTTATCCAGGCCCTTTCGCCCCCAGCAAACCGGGCAGCGGTGAATTGTGTAAATATACTCCTCGGCTTTTTCTTCAACGGTCGAATACTGGTCGCTGATCTGCGAAAAGACCTTCGCCATACCAGGCAAGCCGATGCGCAGTTTGGCCTGCAAGGGCAGCACCTTGAAAGCAAAATCGCCGACGCCGGCCAAAGCGCCAAAATTGCGCAGCGATTCGTCGAAAGCCGTCCGGCCGGCCCGCAACGCCAATCCCCTGCCGCCGCGCGGTCCGTACATTTCCTCCAACGCTTCATTGATCGCCGAGAAATCGGAAAAATCGAATTGCCTTTCGAGGTTATCAGGCGGATAATTATCAATTAAATTGGGAAGCCCTGCCATATTGAGAATGGCATTTAAACCATTTCTTCCCATCACCTCTTCCAATGCCTGGATTGTGATGCGGGCTATTTTATTGGCATAGAAATAACCGCTTTTGGGTTTTGGTTCCATATTATGTCACCGGTTAAAGAAATTTAACCAAATCCTCAGTCGCTCGCCGCATATCCAGGAAAATCAGACCAAGCTTGGCCTGTTCACGCGCCAGCGCGGTCAGTACAGCATCCTCACCCACCGACATCAAAACCACATAACCTTGCTGACCTTTAATATAAACCTGATCGAGAGAACCCCGGCCAAGCTCATTGGCGATCCTCTCGCCCAGCGAGAGCATCGCAGCCGACATGGCTGAGACCCGATCTTCTTCAACGCCCTGAGGCAAGGCTGAAGCAATTGTCAATCCGTCCACACTGACGACCGCCGATGCTTCAATATCCGGCGACGACGCCTGAAGCTCACGCAAACGATCTACCATGAGTTGAGTTCGTGATTTAGTCAAGGCCGCACTCCTTCAAGACAAGGTTACAACAAACGAATAGATCTCCTGATGCTAATCATACATGACTGAAACAACTGTAGCACATGGGGAAATTTGTGTCAAGCTAAAATCTCCCAAAAAGGATGAGAAAAATTTCACCGATTCTTAAAGCCATACCGCTTATTTTTGCGGGAAGACGATCTCCTGCAAATCAGCTTCGGCTTTGGTAATCTTGGATTGGTACACTTTCAATTGCTTTTCAAAAGTTGAAGGAAAGTAACTGACTTTATAGCCATCTTCTATCTGCGCCAGCCAGTCAAGCATGACCTGCCGTTCAGTTACCGGGTAACGGCTGGCAGAGCAGACCGCTTCCAGCGGCAGCTTGGGCGGCATAGGGGGGTAAGCTGAAGCGGGGTAGCCAAAAACGATCGTCATCAGCGGAACGGTATGATCGGGTAAAGCCAGCTTTTCCTTCAGGTAACCGGCATCCAGCAATCCGCTTCGTCCGGTTTCAGAAAGCATCACCGAGGAAACCCCCAGGGCTTCCGCGGCGATATTCATATTCATGGCGGCTAAAGAAGCATTGATCACCGCAATCGTATATTCAACCAGAGGGCTGTCCGGAAAAGCATCCAGCGCCATTCTGGCGCGGTAGGTGTCTCCAACCACGATCACTGCCCGCTGGCCCTTGAAAGGGATGGGCGCGTCAAACGTCTCTGACCAGTCCTTCTGTGTAAAAGTGATAAAACTCCAGGTCTGCAGATTGACGGTGGAAGGCGCCAACCGGCCTGCCTCCAGAATTGCGGCAAAAACATCTTCCGGTATCTCATCCGTTTTAAACCGGCGAACGCTGCGCCGATTTAAAACGGTTTGAAGCAACGCATTATTTTGCAGCGCCAGCGGAATGCGCGGCCTTTCGGCCAGAATCCACCAGAGGCTTTGGAAAACTCTTTGGAGAGTAGATTTTCGGTTCATGGCGGAACAGACCTCAGGGCGATTTCTGCTCGACCTTATCTTTATCCACCACGGTTAACATACCGCCAAAGAGGCGGTATTCATCCATGCGGCAGGAATTGACAAATTTACCGTCGTACACGGTGATATCCGGGCAGCTATCGCACATATCGGCGCGCCCGTCGGGCTGGATATCCGGCGCCTGGATGATGCCAATGCTCATGATTCGCACCGGGTCGAATAAATATTTCGGTTTGCGAAGCAGCGTACCCAACCATTTGTTTCTCGCTTTTCGCAAGGTGGGGTCCCACGGTGAAAGCAGGAAAATTTTAGCGCCGATACGCGCCTGCGAGAGGTAAGCAAGATAAGTGCGGAAAAACAAATGGTGTCCCACCTGGCTGATTTCCATTGTGCGCCTGCCGACTGAACCATAGACTCTATCCTTACCCCCTACCAGAGCGCCAATTAACCATTTGTAGGAATCATGACGGATCGTCCCGCCCAGATACCCGCTTGGATCGTATTCCGGGAGCGTATCTTTAATGATCTGGTAAACCTCTGGGCCGGTGACAAATTTCTCATCGAAACGGTCGCGGATATAACTGAGCTTACTGAAATCCACAACCTGGCTGGCAGAATCCATGGCGAGACTTTGCTCTGTTGTCGCCGTTCGATAGGTGATGAATACCAGGCCATTGACAATATCCATGTGCTGTACACCCCAGCGCACTATATCCGGAATTTCATGATAGGTCGAAGGATAGACCGTCGAGTTGAATACAACGTAGATTCCGCCCACTTCGGCGACCATCTCGGCATAATGCTGGCGCAGTTCGTTGTGTTCTTTTTCATTCTTATCTTTCCATTGTGGGCGGCCCTGATGGCTGTCGATGTGGAAGGTGAAACCCGCCAGTCCGGCTTTTTTAAGTTCCCGCAACAATTCCGGCGTTAAGGCATAAGCATTGGTGAGAATTACCGGTTTCATCCCATTTTGAGCAATGAAGGCAATAATGTCCAGAATTTGGGGATGAATGAGAGGCTCGCCGCCGGCAATTGAAACGTTATCTGGATTTCGCCAGCGCTTGAAAAACAAAAGTTCCTCTTTTATTTGATCGAGGGGTTTGTGGCGGGTAATCGTCTGGCGATAGCAGCCTTCGCAGGAAAGGTTGCAAATATCCGTAATTTCAAGCCAGGCAATAGGGTTGTCGTTCATTGACCACGGCAAGCGAAACAAATTGCGTTTGTCTAAACCTGAATACTGTTCCATTTTCTTGTCACCTCCTCTAGACAATTTAGCGAATTATACAGCAAATCCATCCCTGCTGCTGACAAAACAGAAGTCGAAGCTCCGGCTGAGGAAACTGCTGAAAAAGCCGGATTGATCGATGATGAACGGGAAGGTTACATCCTGCCCGTCGATACAACCTGGGAAACCGTTTTTGAGTATTACAACCAGCAGGCTACCGGGGCGGGCTGGGCATCTGAATCCAGTGCAGTCGCCGAAGTTGAAAATGGCAAGATCGCTGTTTACGCCAAAGGAGATAGCTCTGCTTTCGTCCTGGTTTTCGCCCAGGGCGCTGATAAAGTTGAAACGCTTGCCGCTTTTGGTAAGTATAAATAATTATCGGTTCTGAATGAAAAGTCAGTGGAACCGCCCCGCCGATTTGGCCGGGGTAGTTTTATTTCGATATACCCAGATGAATCACCACCTTTAAAACATTTATATTTAGAAAACCTGCAAATATAACAAGAAAATTTTTTGTATACTATCATCGACTCGATTTATTATTTGCAACCAGTCATCAATTTTATAAGCCACCGCACTCCAATTCTTCATTCACTTGTTGTTTCATTTCATCTAACAGCACCTTATCTTCAAGCGAGGCATTTTTTATAAACGTTGACCAACGAACACATAAAAAATCGTGCATAATATAAGTTGGAAAATATGCTTTTTGGGTTAACTCAAATGCCATATCTAAATCACCTACATTTACTGCTGCTTCAATAAAAGGTAAGTATTCCACTTCATGTAGCGGATGCAAACCTGAATTAGTTGCATCTTCCCATAGATTATAAATTACCCCCCATTTCTTTGACTGACGCGCAAGTTCAGCTCGTTGATAGTAATAACACCAATCATGCACTGGCTCCTTGCCAAATAAATCAGGACGCAGATAATAATCGGGGGTATCAATAATTCGCTGATAATCAGCTAAAGCTAATATAGGTTGAAGCGCAGCAGGAATATACGGATTATTTTTATCATCTGGTGTAAGCACCCATACGCAATGATTATCTTCTGATTTAATTACCACTGGTTGAACTTCTTCAAGTTTTCCGTTATATTTAAGATACTTTCGTTCAATTTCCACCACTGGAGTTTCTTCGACAAATGGCGATTGTCCAAAAGCATCTACGTACCAATAAGGCGAATAAGTATTTGGATCTGTTGGCGCATACATTTGATTAATTGCAGAAATATCTGCCCATGAACCCATAAATAATGTCAAAACGCCATTTCCCAAAATAGCAGTAGGTTTTTTTAACTCCGGCATACGCCACTTGAGTTGCCAATAAATATCAAGTTGCCTCTCCCAAGAATGACGGTACGTAGTAGTATTTCGAAATTGTTGACTCGTTGCCAGTGATATTAGTAAAAGCAAAGTAAAGAGCCGGAATTTTTCTTTTCGTAACAACAGCCAAACAGATGAAATAACCGTTAGGGCTGCCCAAGGCATAGCAGCCAAGCCATAGCGATCATTATAAAGACCTTGCGATGTAGCAATGTTTCCATAGATTGTCCAACCTGGTGCAAATCCCAGCATCATCCCAATAATTCCTAACCACAACGCAGTCTTTGCCCAATCCAGATCCTCTTCTGTTTCTCTTACAAGCAAGCCAAAACAAATGTATCCTAACATAATTACGAGCGGTACAACAACCCATGATAAACCATTTGCTAAAGGTGCAAACTTGATAGTATCGGGTTGAACGGTTTTATGCCAAGTTGTTAAAGAACCCTCTATCATACTTTGAAGCATAATCGTACCTAGACGCTGTAAAGTAAGGAGTGGATTTTCAAAGAAATCTCGAAATAATTCAGGAAAATTGCGGTCCGTCCCCAAAAAAGGCATCAGTTTAAGTCGCCAAAACAGGTATCCCCCAAAACCAATCAGGTAAGGCAGCCACATTTTCATTACTGTTAATAACCGATTGCTTTTTAAAGGCTGGCTGTTTTTTAAATAAATCCATAAAATAAATGGCCGCAACAATTCCAATCCTACATAGTATTCGATGGTCATCAATTGCACAAGATCAAAAACGACAGCAAAGAAGGTCAGCAAAACATAATATCGAGTAAGCCGCGCTGCATACAACATAAGCAAAATGGAAAGCATAAAAAATGTAAAACAAAGCCAGTGGGTACTAAAAGTCAAAGCTGTAGGTTGCTGTTGAAAAATTGGGTACACAGAAAACAAAACCGCCGCAATTCCTGTTTCACGGCGATTACGTGGGAATAGTTCACATAATACTAGCCAAGTTAAAAGACTTGTAGCAAATCTCCAGGCAAGTGACCATATCTGCCAATGCAACGGTGTAAAGCCAAGCAACTTGAAGCCAACCCAATTTGTCCAAAATATAAGTGGACGATCTTCACCCAACGTATAATATTGGAGCCGTTCTATACCACCGGTTGAATAAGCATGTAATGCAGGCCAATCATCGAGATAATAACCAAGAAATGGCAATTGAAAACCAAAAGCAATAATTAGACAGGTTAAAATAAATAAAGGAATAAACCAAATTCTGCTTTTCATAAAATACCCTTATCAAAATAATTTTATGCAAAAGGGCTTAATCAAATAGGGATTAAAAATTTTATTTAATAAGACATTCAAATCTCGAAAAAGTCATTGACAAAAATTTTAGCACATTTTACAACCACTTGAATATAACTAACATATTTTGAAGGCCCCTTATCATCATGAAAGTCCACAATATCTGATGAGCAGTGCCGAGGTTATGGCCATCATTAACGTTGTAGCCTTGTATTTTTTTAAATCTTAAACTTGCCCACAAATATCTCAATGTCTCGCAATTATCACCCATGCTATAATACCGCTAACGATTGGAATCAATATGTCTATCAGGAATCTCTCTGAATTCATCTCCCTGTTGGGAGCGCGCCAGAACCTGACCCGCATCACCCTACCGGTATCGCCCATCCTGGAGATAACCGAAATAACCGACCGGGTAAGCAAAGGCCCGCCGGAAAAGAACCGGGCGCTGCTCTTCGAGAACGTACCGGGATATTCGATGCCGGTATTGATTAACGCCTTCGGCTCTGCGCAGCGCATGGCCTGGGCTTTAGGCGTCGAAGATCTGGAGGAACTCAACCGGCGTCTGAGCCAGTTGATTGACCCGCGGTTGCCCAAAGACCTGGAAAAGGCTCTTGGCCGGGGGATGGACTTGCTCAACACCCTGCGCGCCGTCGGCGTGAAGCCCAAAATGGTCAAAAAAGCGCCGGCGCAGGAAATTATCCTCAAAGACAAACCCGCGCTGGATTTTATCCCTGTTCTGCAATGCTGGCCCAAGGATGGGGGGCGTTTTATCACCCTGCCGCAGATTATCACCCGCGACCCGCAAAGCGGTGTGCGCAATGTTGGGATGTACCGACTGCAAGTGATCGACTCGCGAACCCTGCTGGTGCACTGGCAGCGCCACAAGGGCGGCGCCGAACACGAAAAGGTCGCTTTAGAGAATTGCCAGGAGCACATTCCGGCGGCGATTGTTTTGGGCGGAGACCCGGCCAGTATCTGGTGCGCATCAGCCCCGCTACCCCCTAACATTGATGAATACCTGCTGGCTGGTTACCTGCGCGGGTCGCCGGTCGAATTTGTCCGCTGCGTCTCGCAACCGTTGGAAGTCCCTGCTGAAGCCGAAATCGTCATCGAAGGCGTCATTGATCTGAACGACCGCCGGCCGGAAGGCCCCTTTGGCGATCACACCGGATATTACACGCCGGTCGAAGCATTTCCCACTTTCAAAGTCACTGCCATCACCCACCGCGCCAGCCCGATCTACCCGGCAACTGTCGTGGGCATTCCCCCGATGGAAGACGTCTGGATGGGAAAAGCGACCGAACGCTTATTCCTCCCCCTCATTCGCCTCTTTTTACCCGAAGTGAAAGATATCAACATGCCCGCCGAAGGAGTCTTTCACAACCTGACGCTGGTATCCATCCAGAAGCGCTATCCGGGGCATGCCCGAAAAGTGATGCACGGGCTATGGGGATTAGGATTATTATCGCTGGCCAAAGCATTTATCATCGTTGATGAATGGGTTGACGTGCAGAACTTATCTCAGACCGCCTGGCAAACCCTGGGCAATGTCGATTGGAGCCGGGATATCGAGATCGCCAACGGACCGGTTGACCACCTGGATCATGCCTCTTATCAGAGCCTATATGGCGGTAAGATCGGCATCGATGCGACGGCCAAGCTCCCTGAAGAAGGTTACGGGCGCGGCTGGCCCGAAGTCGTGTCAATGTCGCCAGAGGTAAAGGAGAAGATCGACCAGATATGGAATGACATCCAGAAGGAGTGATGATGAAACGCCATTTTTCGCTATTCTTTTTACTTGTATTCGCGACTTCACAACTTATCAGTGGTTGTTCGGGTAACCAGAAAGTAAAAAACACTGCAGAACCTTTCACATTGAAAGTTGCCCTCCTCCCCATCCTGGACGCTCTGCCCATGTACGTTGCAGAAAAGCAGGGTTACTTCGCCGCGCAGGGAATAAATGTTGAATTCATCGCGGCTGGCTCAGCCGCCGATCGCGATCAGATCATTGCCGCCGGTCAGGCCGATGGTATGATCAACGACCTGCTCTCGGTGCTTTTTTATAACAAGGAAAAAACCCAAATCCAGGTCGTGCGGTTTGCCCAAGTATCCACCGATGAATTCCCGCTTTACCGCATTCTGGTATCACCCAAGAGCGAGATCACAACAGCAGAAGGATTGAAGGGCGCAAAGATTGGAATATCCCAGGGTTCGGTCATCGAATACGTTACCGATCGAATGCTGGAAACAAAAGGGCTTGCTTCTGCCGACTACCAGACGGTTGCCGTTCCCAAAATCCCGGACCGCCTGGCGCTTCTGGCTTCAGGCGAGTTAACCGCTGCTACCCTGCCAGAACCTTTCGCATCACTGGCTATCAAAGATGGCGCTAAAGTTTTGATCGATGACAATGTCCACCCCAATTTGGGCAACAGCGTGATCTCGTTTCGCAAGGAAATCATCGATCAGCAACCCGAAGCGGTGCGCGCTTTCCTCAAGGCAATTGAACAGGCCACAAGCGATATCAACGCCGACCCGCAAAAGTGGCAGTCGATCCTTGGCGATAAAAAGCTCGTACCCGCGCCTTTGCTGGATTCTTTCATCGTTCCGACTTTCCCGACCGCCAGCGTTCCGAGCCAGGAGCAATTTGCTGACGTTAACGACTGGGCGATTGGCAGAAAGCTGATCAGCACGGCTGTATCTTACAATGATTCGGTCAATGAAAATCTGATTAAATAAATGATCGTGTGAGCCATTCAGAATTGCCTTTCATTCAGGTTAATCACATCACCTTCATCTATCCCAAGGCAACGCCTGTTTTTGAAGGATTCTCCTGGCAGGTGAATCAGGGCGAAGCCTGGGCCGTTCTCGGGCCCTCGGGTTGCGGAAAAACCACCCTGCTTTATCTGTTGGCAGGGTTGCGTTTCCCGGCGTCAGGCGAAATTCTGATCGACGGTGAACGGGTGGAACGCCCCCTGCCCCGCGTCGGCTTGATTTTGCAAGACTACGGATTGCTGCCCTGGGCAACCGTCCGGCAAAATGCCGAGCTGGGACTTAATATCCGGCGTTTTTACGGCCCTGACGGCAAACACGCCCCTATCCAGCCAACGCCAGCGCATACTTCAAAAAAATGGCTCGAACGCCTGGGGTTGGATGCCATTGCCGACAAATATCCGGCTCAGATATCCGGCGGGCAGCGCCAGCGCACTGCCATCGCTCGCACATTGACCCTGGAACCCGATCTGCTGCTGATGGACGAACCGTTTTCCTCACTGGATGCGCCAACCCGCGAAGGGCTGCAAGACCTGATCCTCGCCTTGCAGCAAGAGCAAAATTACACCTATATTATCGTTACCCACGCCATCGAAGAAGCCGCCATTTTGGGAAGAAAAATTCTGCTCCTGAGCAAACCGCCGAATACACAAACCGTTATCATCGATAATCCCACAGCCGGGACAGCGGGGCACCGGGATTCGCCGGCTTATCAGGCAATTTGCCGTGAACTGCGGATGAGATTAGGAGAACAATGAAACGGCAAGAATTGCTTTATGCTCTGATCGTTTTGCTCCTGCTCTGGGAACTGGCCGCCATTGCTGTTAACCGGCCCATCCTTCCCACGCCGTTTCAAGTCGGCGCAGCATTCATCACCGAATTGAAAGGGGATTTATTGGGTCACTTCACCGCCAGCCTGTGGCGGGTGGTCGCCAGCATGTTGTTATCCGTCCTGCTGGCTGTTCCGGCTGGCCTGGTAATGGGGCAATCAGAGCGGATCAATCGCCTGTTCTCTCCAATCATTTATCTTTTATACCCGATCCCCAAAGTGGTTTTTGTGCCCATTATTCTACTCCTGCTCGGAATTGGCAACCTGCCCAAGATTTTAATCATCTTCTTCATCCTCTTCTTCCAGATTCTGGTTTTAGTGCGCGATCAGGCCGCCTCATTAAGGAGCGAACTGATTCAGAGTGTGCAAAGCCTGGGCGCCGGAAGGCGCGCCCTGTTTCGCTTCGTCTATCTGCCCGCCAGCCTGCCAGCCATACTCACCGCTTTGCGCCAATCGGTCGGTACAGCGGTGGCTGTTCTCTATATAGCGGAATTGTTTGCGACAGAAAAAGGATTGGGATATTACATTTACATCAACGGCAGCACATTCTTCAATTACCCGGCCATGTACGCCGGAATCGTTGCCATGAGCCTGCTGGGGTTGGGTTTGTACTGGACAATTGACTGGCTGGAACGCCGGTTATGCCGCTGGCAATATTTAGTATGATTTCAAGCGGTACATGATGATCAGCAGCAACGCTACGACAGACAGGATGATGACCATCAACGCTGACTGCCAGACCTTCATCCGGCTGCGCTCATCTCCGACAGTGAAATTGGGGAACACGCCGTTCACACCCCAGATCGGCCCCCCATACCAGGTGAACAAAAAGCCGCCCACCAGACCGCCCAGGTGTCCCCAATTATCGATCCCTGAAGACGCCGTAAAACCAATGAACAGATTAACCGCGGCGATCAAAACAATTTGCGTAAAGATGGCCTGAAAACGGCTGCCAAAGAAACGCCGGTTTTGATAGATAAATACACCCTCGGCCGCCAGCAGCCCGAACACCGCCGTCGACGAACCCAGTGAAGGATTAGGAGACATAGCGAAGGAAAAGACGTTGCCGGTAAACCCGGCGAGCAGGTACAGAGCAAGAAAGCGCCCGTGACCGAAGAATTGCTCCACGCTGCGCCCCAGGCTGATCAGAGCATACATATTAAAGGCAATATGAAGAATCGACCCATGTAACAGGATCGGCGTAATCAAACGCCAGTACTGCCCATACTCAATGAGCTGGTTTGATTTGACTCCATAGGCCATCAACACATCGACGCCAAACAAATATTGGCTCAATAACTGGAGGACAAAGGCCAGAATCGTGACACCCAGAATAACATAAGTCACCAAAGGCGTGGAACGCGGCAAAATAACCGCTGCCTGCGGCGGCCTGGCTGGCGGAATAATCTCAGGGGGTTCAGGCAATGAGGAAATATTCTCCGATGGAGAAGGTGATGGCTCATTCATAAATTGACCTTACGTTGTTTCACTTTTAGATGCTCTGCCCGGATAATCGCTGCAATATCATCCAGTGCGTCTTCCAGGCGACCATCCTGATTGATCACCACGTAATCATACTCATCCAATCGTTCAAACTCAAGCCTGGCTGCGGCAACCCGGCGGTTCAACATCTCACCGTCTTCTGTTTTGCGCTCCTTCAGGCGCTGAATGAGTTCTTCTTCGTTTTTAGGCGTCAGGAAGATCAGCACAGCTTCGGGGAATAGCCGACGAATCGTCGCTGCGCCCTGCACATCCAGGCGCATGATCACATCCATCCCGCTGGCAAAAGCCTCCTTTACCTGACGTTTCGGAATACCTTTATACTGTCCATAAACTTCTGCATACTCAAATAACTCATCATGCTCGATCATCGATTGAAATTCTTCTACCGAATAAAAGAAATAATCTTCGCCATGCACCTCGCCGGGGCGCGGCGGGCGCGAAGTGGCAGTGACCACGAAACGGAAGGGAATATCGCGCTCACGCAAACCGTGAATAACAGTATCCTTTCCGGCGGCAGTTGTACCTGAAACGACGAAAAGAAGCGGTTCACGTCCGGGCAGGTTAAATTCTGTGGAATCCTGACTCATATTTTATCCGTAACGATATTAGAATATCAACATTATACCCGTAACCGATTATAATTGGATCAGATTACCGATATACGCTTTGTTTTCGGGTAATTCCATAAATTCTTGAAGGTTAAAAGCAGGAAATAATATGCCAACTTATGATTATCGTTGCTTGAATTGCCGCCGCCGTTTCGATATCTTCATGAGTTATTCTGAATATGGCAAGACCGCCGTGCATTGCCCGCACTGCCAGAGCAGCCAGGTGCAGCGCCGAGTAAGCAGGGTACGCTTTTTGCGGGGCGACGATAGCCGTTTCGAGGATCTGGGCGATCCTTCTCAGCTCGATGGCCTGGAAAACGATCCATACGCCATGGGACGGATGATGAAAAAAATGAGTTCGGAGTTGGGGGAAGATATGGGACCGGAATTCAAAGAGGTTGTTGACCGTCTGGAAAAAGGCCAGAGCCCGGATGAAATCGAGAAAGCCCTGCCTGATCTCGGCGGAGACGATTCGGGCGGTTTGAGTGATGATTTTTAATTATTGAACAGCGCTTTGCAACTGCTCAAACGAAGACATCCACGAGATACGGTTCAGAAAATCAGCCAGCGAAGCACTGTTCTGGCGCAGCGCCAGAACAGCCGGGCCGACCGGGTCTTTTCCAGCCGGGCCTGAACCGGCAGGGGTATCTGCATACGCACCATAAAAAGCAAAATACGCCTGGTTCAATTTGCGCAGGTGATACCCATGCTCCCATAAAAACTGACGGCGCTCCTCCATGTAGTTTTCTGCCTCTTCAATTTTCCCTTCAGCCAGCAACTCATCCACCCTTACCCGCGTCTCGTGCATTTCAACCTGAAAATCAAACACAGGCGGCTCATCAGGTGTAGCTTGCGCAGGTTGTGAGGTAGCAGAAGCCGCCGGTTTAGGATCTGAGGCAGGGGCAGGCACCAGTTCAGGATAATAGCGTTTAACAACCTCCAGCCCGATTTCCTTGCCGGCTATATTCGCCGTGGTTTCGTTCATCGTTCGCAGTTGAGCAGAGTTGTAGTAACTCATTCCTAACGGACGCAGCGTCAGAAAATTATGCGTCCATTCGTGAGATATGACTTCAATTACCCAGTCGAGATCAGTGGAGCGCATGACCATGGTCGGATAAATACCGATACCCCCCACCGGTACGACCAGGGAAGAGACGTTCAGGGCGCGGTCAATTTGATTCTCCAGCGCATCCTTTTCAGCGACCGTCATATCGGGTAAAAGCGAGACATCAGCATCCTGGCGAATGACATTGCGCGGCGATACGATTAAGTCCAGGGGCAAAGGAGAGGTATGGTAGAGTACAGGCGGAACAGGCTGTCCGAGGAACGTCAGATTCAGATCAGCCAGCACTGAACTGATCTGTTCCTGTAAAATCGATTCAGCCAGAGGAGTGATATGATCATAGTAATCCTGAAGATTTTCCAATTGCTGGCGATAGGAAATTGCCAGCGCACCTTCTTTATCAGCATTTGGATCAGAATACAGCTCGGTCAAACGCGCTTCTGTACGCAAAACATCATTCAACACAATCAAATAATCCTGGATTATTTTCTTCTGCGAAGCCGGAGGCATATATTGCTCAGCTCCCAGCGCAGCCTGCATCGCTTTCAACCCCAGAGCGTCCAGCGTCCAGCTTACGTAATCAAATTCGATATGACGGGTGAAGACGCGCACCTGCTCGAATCGATCTGAAGGGAGCATATTGGAGCGGGTCAGTGATAAGATGCTGATCAAGACCCAGAAAACCAGTCGGGCAAGAATTTTCAATTTGCGCATATTAATCATCTTACTCGGGTGTAAGGATTAGGTATTATACTTGATCTTCGATTTTATTCGCGGTTACGAATTTCACCAATATTCTCGATTTTTATGAAACTTTTTTGGCGATTTATCGTGTAATATTATGTGTCCATTACTCAATGACGATCAACACCTGATCGATCGGATTAAAACCGGCGATGAAGAAGCATTACAAAAATTGATAGCAACGCATTCACCCCGTTTATTCCGGGTGATACAGCGAGTTGTCGTTGATAATGCCGAGGCCGAAGTAATCCTTCAGGAAACGTTCTGGAAATTCTGGCAATCTCTGTCAAAGTACCAGAACGATCGCCCGGTTTACCCTTACCTGGTTACGATTGCCGTCAACCTGGTTCGCGACCAGTGGCGCGCCGGGCAGCGCCTAGCTGATGAAGACCTCACTGGCGAAGCTGTTCAGGTAGCCGATTCGGCGCCGCTGCCTGAATACCAGGTCGAACAGGCAGAATTATTACAAGCATTAGCAGAAGCTGTCGCCGACTTACCCGAATCGTATCGGATGGCAATTGCCCTGCGCTATGATGCCAGTTTAAGTTATGAGGAAATTGCAGAAATATTGAAAATCAACATCAATACCGTACGGACGCATTTGCGCCGCTCAAAGGAAATATTACGTGCACGAATTGAGGAGACTTATGGATAACCTCGATCACTTTTTATATCATTTACCATCTGATCCCCCAGATGGCAAAATGCCGCAGCGAATATTTCAGCGCCTCCAGAAAAGAAAACGTCAGCATTGCCTGCTCAATTTATCCGCCAGCAGCCTGCTGGCTGCAGGAGGAACTTGGCTGCTGGCATCCATCCTGATGCCGCTGTTCAGCGGCGTCACATTTCCGCAAAATGGCCTGGGATATCTCGATGAGATTTATTACCTGTTTCAATCCGATTGGACTGCATCGTTATTTACCAGTCTGCAAAGCCTCAGTAATTTACAATTCCAGTTCACCAGTTCAATCAGTGTAACCGGCTGGGTGATATTAATCATCCTGGCGCCGTGCGCCATGCTGGCTTCAGGACAATTATTGCGAGATAGAGAGGTTCTATGAACAACGATCAGCTTACGAACCGAAAACCTTTTTCAGGCTGGCGAATAGCATTAATCGCTTTGATCCTCGCATCCATCAGCATATTGGCAGCCGAAATTATTAACAAATGGGGAATAGGTCATTCCCTCTCTAAAATTCGCCCGGAATGGTTGATGAAACCTTCCAATCAATCAGATATCGAAACCTCGAATTTTGTATCCACCCTGAGCGTATTGTTTACAGTCTCGCTTAGCGGTATACTGATTCTGTATTGTTTTCCGCACCAGATCAGGCGGATGGAACAGGCATTCACCAAATCGCCAATCGGGTTACTGCGAATATTTCTATTGGGTCTGTTGACAAATCTGGTCATTTCAGTCGTCGGATTCAGTTCGATTTTTTCACTGGCCACAACCCCATTGACGTTCATTTTTGCCAGCCTGTATATAATTTCAGCCATCCTTGGCATGAACGCACTCGCCTATACCACAGGGTATTGGTTATTGGCGAAAGCAGGTTGGGCAAAGGTGCATCCCATTATCATGATCCTGCTGGGGTACCTGCTTTTATATCCACTTGCGCGTTTGCCCTATGTTAATATTCTAGTCATTATCATCTATGCCTGTTTGGGAATTGGCGTCACAATTTGGACTAAATTTGGCTCCGGAACGTCCTGGAGCTTAGATTCACTCACGGAGGAAATTGCAGAATGAAGATACTGAAAATTTTAAAGAAGTGGTATGTTACCCTTGGCATTGTGATCATCCTGGCAATCGTTGGGTTTGTGATCTACGGAAACTTGCAGAAATCTAAACTCGCCGCCCAAATGTCCAGTGATGTTGCCACAGTCGAAAAAGGCGACCTGACAGCAGTCGTTGGTGCAACTGGCTCTGTGGCCGCCAACCAAACCGTTTCGCTGGTGTGGCAGACGACGGGGATCGTTGAAAAAGTCAACGTCAAGCTCGGCAGCAAGGTTAAAAAAGACGACATCCTTGCCCAATTGAGCAAGAGTTCACTCCCACAAACGGTTATTCTGGCCGAATCAGACCTGGTCAGCGCTCAAAAAGCACTGGATGATTTGAAACGGTCTCAGACTGCTTCGGCCCAGGCGCAGCAGGCGTTAGCGACAGCCGAGGAAGAGCTGGACGACGCCAAGAAAAACCTTGAAAGCCTCGACTACCCGCGCGGCACACCCGAACGGATTTCCATCGCCCAAAACGATTATGACCTGGCGCAGGAATTGTATGAGCGCGCTGAAGAAGAATTTGAAGGTCTTAAATGGCAAACTTTCGACAACCCGGAACGAGTCATCGCTTACAATAACCTGCAAAATGCCCGGGCGCAGCGCGATGCTAAATTGAAAGAATTGCAATGGTTCACCGGTAAGCCGGATAATTTCGAACGAGAAAAACGGAAAGCCGAACTGGCCGTCGCCCAGGCCAAATATGACGATGCCAAACGGGAATGGGAACGATTGAAGGACGGCCCCACGAAGGAAGATATTGCCGCCGCCCAGGCGAAGGTGGATGCGATCAAAGCCACGCTGAATTATTCCAAAGTAATCGCTCCCTTCAATGCAACCGTAACCAATGTCGGCGTAAAAGTTGGCGATATGGTTTCCACCGGCAGCGGCGCTTTTCGCCTGGATGATCTAACCCACTTACTGGTCAACGTTGACGTTTCTGAAGTAGATATCAACCGCATTGAGGTCGGGCAGGCAGCTACACTGACATTTGACGCAATATTGGGTAAGGAGTACGAAGGCAAAGTGACCGAAGTAGCGAATGTTGGTACGGTATCGCAGGGCGTTGTGAATTTCGCGGTCACAATTGAAATCACCAATCCCGATGAATCAGTCAAACCCGGGATGACATCGGCTGTCAATATTGTTGTTAATGAAGTAAAAAATGTCCTTTTAATACCCAACCGGGCGGTTCGTTTGTTAGGGGGCGACCGCGTCGTTTATGTGATGAAGAACGGTATGCCAACGCCAGTCAAAATCAAGTTAGGCGCCTCCTCTGATACAATGAGCGAGTTGGTCAGTGGAGAAATTAAAGAAGGCGATCAAATTCTCCTCAATCCGCCTACAACATCCATGTTCGGTCCTGGCGGCGCTTTCGGAGATTAGAGGTTATCCATGAATGATTGGGTAATTGAAGCAGAAAATATCACCAAAACCTACAAAATGGGCCAGGTGGAAGTGCATGCGTTATGCGGCGTTTCGCTCAAAATCGCCCGCGGTGAAATCGTCGCCATCATGGGGCCTTCTGGCTCCGGTAAATCGACTTTGATGAATATCATCGGCTGCCTGGATTTGCCCACTTCAGGTGAATACATTCTTGATGGCGAGAGAGTATCCGATTTAAAGGACGACCAGTTAGCTGAAATCCGCAACCGGAAAGTAGGATTTGTGTTTCAGAGTTTTAATTTGCTCTCACGGGTGAGCGCCGTTGCCAATGTCGAATTGCCGTTGCGTTATGCCGGCGTTAGCCACGGACGCAAACAACGCGCCGAAGAAGCTCTGCGCCAGGTCGGCCTGGGAGAACGGCTTTACCATCGCCCTTCCGAGCTTTCCGGCGGGCAGCAGCAGCGCGTGGCCGTCGCCCGCGCTCTGATCAACAATCCAGCGATCATCCTTGCGGATGAGCCAACCGGCAACCTGGATACCAAATCCGGCAAAGAGATTATGGAATTACTCCTCTCGCTCAACCGCGACCAGGGTAAAACAGTTATTATCGTGACCCACGATCCGGGTGTCGGCGCAAAGACACAGCGTATCATCCGCATTCTGGACGGTCAGGTGGAGAGTGAAGCATGAACATCGGACAGGCTGTAATTGAAGCAATTGAAAGTTTGGCCGCCAACAAACTGCGCTCCGCCCTCACCATTCTGGGCATCATTATCGGCGTTGGCGCCGTGATCGCCATGCTGGCAATCGGTCAGGGCGCGCAAGATTCGATCACTGGTTCAATCAACAGCATCGGCACCAACCTGTTGTTCGTCTTTTCCGGAAACCAGCAAGCGCGCAACGAAATTCGCAATCCAAAACCGCTGACGATAAGCGACGCCAACGCCATCGGCGACAAGCTGCAGGCCCCATCTGTAGAAGCCGTGGCGCCTGTCATTCAGGGTAACGCCGAAGTTACCTACGGCGGCGAGAAGTTATCTACCACAATTTATGGAGTGACGGCGCCCATCTTGAGCGTCCGCAATTACGAGGTAGTAGAGGGCGATTTCATCACTTCGGAAAACGAGCTGGGGCAGGCGTCCGTAGCCGTCATCGGGCCAGACGCGGCCGACAAGTTAATCGGCCGCAAAGAGGGCGTGACTGGTGAAACCATCCGCATTAACGGACAACCGTTTCGCATCATCGGCGTGCTGGCGTCTAAAGGCGGCGGTGCGATGGGCAGTCAGGATCAGGACATCCTTGTTCCCTTCTCCACTGCGCAAGCGCGCTTGATTCACCGCCGTACCCGCAATCAGGTGGATGTCATCTACATCCAGGCAGTCTCCGCCGATGCAGTGAAACAGGCAGCCAATGAAGTGACCGAGCTTTTGCGCACCCGCCACCGCACCGAATTGGGCATCGATGACTTTACGGTCTACACCCAAGAGGATATCGTCAGCACAGCGCAAAGCATCACCGGCATCCTGACCATCTTTCTGGGCGGGATCGCCGCCATCTCCCTGCTGGTCGGCGGCATCGGCATCATGAACATCATGCTGGTATCGGTCACCGAACGCACCCGCGAAATTGGCCTGCGTAAAGCGCTCGGCGCCCGCCGGCGTGATATCCTGACCCAGTTTCTCACCGAATCGTCCCTCCTCAGCCTGCTGGGAGGGATCATCGGCATCCTGCTGGGCTGGTTGATTTCCGTCGTCGTCAGGCAAATTGCCGCCGCCAGCGGGACGCCTTTCAACCCTTCAATCACCCTCGATGCCATCCTTCTGGCGACCCTCTTTTCAACGGCGGTGGGTTTGTTCTTCGGCATTTACCCAGCCAACCGCGCCGCCAGACTGGAACCAGTCGAAGCCCTGCGTTACGAGTAGATTGTTTTTGATCTGACATTGAATTTTACACAAAGACCTCCCCGGCAGCGGGGAGGTCTTTTCATCGGTGTAATTATTAGAGATGGTTTAATATATTAAACAGTTTGGGTATGCCCTCTTGGGAAACAAGGGCAGTTAATATGACCTATATACGGGAAGAGGCGATATCATTTGGTTGATGTTCGACCCACAGACAGGGCACGAGCAAGCCGGGCGAAGACCGGCAATCGTCGTTTCGCCTAAGGTGTACAATGCTAAAGTCGGGTTAACCCTGGTTTGCCCAATAACCAGCCAGGTAAAACAGTATGCTTTTGAAGTCGCTATACCCAGCGGCCTGCCGATTGCCGGGGTGGTGCTCGCCGACCAGATTAAAAGCCTGAACTGGAGAGCAAGAAAAGCGGAGTATATCTGCACCTTGCCGCCTGAAATAACAGACGACGTGATCGCAAAAATAATTCCCTTGCTTGAATAAACAGGGATATGTCTATTCTGTTATAGATTGTAAATCATTCACTTGCTCTACCTAAATGGTTCTCTCACCAAATAAATGGTTTTGGGTAGATTGGGTTGAGGGGCAGCTTTCAAATGGTTAGTTTAAGTGTCAACTGCCCCGAAACCCAACACCTAGATGATTTGTTGGGTTTCGCTTCATTATAGTAAGGATAGAATATATAAACGAATCGCTCAACCCGACCTACAACTACGACGTCTGAAACGCAAACAATTGGCGGCTATCTCCAAGAATTACAAAGAGAATCCTGTTTTTATCATCGCCACATAGGTAATAACCATCATGCGATGAGTCTCTTTCTAGATTAAAGAATTCAATTGATGGTTTGATGAGGGTTTCAAATAGGAATTCGCCTGTACTTGCATTGATGGCTTTCAATCTATCATCCTTTGAGATATAGAATAACGTGTCATTAATAAGCGTTGAATTACTGATCAAATCACTTTCGATCTCCCAAACTGTATCATGCGTGATCATGTTCTCTCTTACTAAAGAGTATACGATTTTACCCAAATGTAAAATCGCATCCCCATCGATCACAATCGTTTCGTAACTTAGATCCGGGTAAAAAGGCACGTTCGGGTAATCTCCCCTGAATCCTTCAACAGAAGAGTATTTTGTGATCACTTTCCCATCTTCAGGTGAGATGACAAAAAACGGATACCCTGAAGAATTTACAAAGATTTTGTCTTCGAAATAAAATAGTTCACCGACATTTCGAGCTTGAAGAAGAAAAGTGGTCCAATTCGTATTTCCATTTACTGGTGAAAGAGAAAGAACATATTTCCCATCCCCAATAAACAATTGAGTATTCGAATTTGTGAACACTGTATCACTTTCTTTTAACCACTTTGTTTTTCCATCTTTACTACCGATGGCTATTATCTTTATATTACCTTCGGATTGTTCACTGGCTATTATATATAGTGAACCATTCATCGCAGCGCATGCGTTGCCAAAGTCATCAGATAACGTATATATTGATCTTTCCCATAACAGTCTCAAATGCGAATTAGGATCAATCGTATGCATTGTTTTTGCTGGTCTCCAAACTGCGGTCGGCTGGATATCCTGTTGATTTGACCCACAACTGGAAATTAATATCAATAACATGCAGGTTACCAAGGAAACGTGTTTCTTCGATTTCATAAATTTATTATCCCCGTTATTTGGAAAATAATATTATCTCCCATCCGAATCAGCCAACAATTCCTCGTAGCGCTTATTCCCCAGCAGATAGCGCAGTTCCGGCTCGAACGTGACCAGCAGGGATACGGGCTTCTCGGCCGGGCGCAGGCAACTGCCCGGCTCGGCCAGCATGGTCTCGGTTTCATCCAGGGTGATGCGCTGCTGCTCATCGAAATCGAGGGGGTGCAGGATGCAGTAAAACGGCTTGAAATGCCAGGGATGAAAGCCCGCCGCCTCAGAGGCCACCTGCAGAGCGCATTTATAATCCGAACGCAAAAAGACGCAGGCAATCCCGCCATAATGATCGGGAGCAGGCAGCACCGCCGAATGGATGGTCTTGCCGCTCAGGGCATGCTCATCGGGCTCCACCTCGCCATCGAACCACAGGTCGGGGTCGCGGCTCTCTTCGGGCATGTGCGGAATGATCAAACCGGCCTGTTTTAAAATTTCGTCCGCCTCCCTGACATCCACCCACACGCCATACAGGCAGCACGCTGCCCGGCATTCTTCCAGCCGGCAGCGGCGCATCGGTTCGAGCCTGCGTAAACGAGGGTTGATATCGACGGTCATAAACGGTCAGAGCATTGTACCCCGAACCCGCCCAAACAGACTAGTGTTCAGCCAGCTCTTTATCAGCCGCCAGTAAAATTTCATCCAGCTTCTGCTCCACGTCCTCCAGCAGGGGATCGGCCGGCGGCGCAGCGAGGATGTTCTGCACGATCTCTCTGGCTTTGGCGTACATATCCGGCTTGCCAATTTCGAGCCAGGTTTCATAAGGGCTGTGATCGATCAATTTCGGCAGGTAGAATTCCGGGCTTTTCATGGCCTTGAGCGTGTTCCTGGACGCCAGGAAGTTGCCGCCCGGCCCTACCTGGGCAATGTCATTATAGAAATTCAGTGTAGGGTTCTCGAAAACGCCTTCATAGAGCCGCTTGCACAGGTGGGCAAGCTCGTTATCGACAACGATTTGCTCCAGAACGAGAGTCTGGCTGGACTCGATTTCTCCGACACCCTCGACGATATCAACGCCCGTCATCACCAGCGGCAGGGTGGTAATCATCTTTTCAAGAATAGCTTCGGCGCCAGTCTCTTTCGCATCGGTGATGCAGCCGGCTGATGTATTGGGCAAATTGTAAAAGCGCCCCATCTCGCCCATGGCGGCCGTCTGCAAAACCATTTCGGGCGACCCTTCCAGAAAAGCCCCGCTGTGAAAATCGATCGACCCGGAAGCCGAACCGAACAATATCGGCGCGCCGGGCCTGGCAAGCTGGAAAATCACGATGGAAGACAGCGCTTCGGCGTTCGCCTGGCAGACGCTGTAAAACACGTTGGCCGGGCCGGTCGAACCGGTCGCCGGCATGGGCAGAGCCATGATCGGAATATCGTACTGCGCCAGTTCCAGGTAGGCCTCGCACATGGGACCTTCATGCACCAGCGGAGCGACCGGGCAGTAGGTCACCGAGCAAATCTTGCGCTGGCAAATGGCATCGGCGCTGCCGAGGATTGCCTTGAGCGCCTCAATTAAGAAGGGGACTTCTTCAGGTCGGTGCAGCTCATGTTCAACGTGCTTGGAGCTGTGGCGCAGCGTGGTAATAAACTCATGCAGAACGCGTGAATTTTCCGGCGCATCTGATGCGCAGGTGGGCGGCCAGGCCATCACGCCAAGATCCATCTGCTGGAATACTCGCACCCCGTTTTCGATATCTTTGCGCGTACCGTAGCGCCGCTCGCCGCTGGCAAAGTCGATGGCAAACGCCCCCGTCCCATCCAGTGCATAACCCGAATAAGCGGACGGCATAGCAAAATCATACTGTGGATTGCGGCCTCCCAGAACCAGAGATCTGGGAACGGTATCCAACGCCTTCTCCACCATCGCCGCCGGAATGCGAGCAAGGTTGGCGTCCCAATCGATCCGGGCGCCGCCCCCTTCAAGCAATTTCAGTACCTTCGCACTGGCGACTTTTACCCCGACTTCCGCCAAAATCCGCAAACTCTCAGCGTGAATGCGTTCGCGCTCTGCCTGCGCCAGTAGGGTTCCCTGAAACTTCATGATTCAGCCCCTTCCAGATCAACCTGCGAGCGCGCCTTGACGCCGCCGTATGCCTTCTTGAAAATCAAATAAGCCACTGGGCCTGACGCCGCCCCGATCACACCGCCGATGATATACTCGATGCCGTTCGTGAAAAGCGCCAGCACCGCAATGGCAACCGGACAGACGCTGATGGCAATCAGCCCTGCCGTGTTTAAAGGCACCCGAAACGGGCGCCGCATATCGGGTTCTTTAATGCGCAAAGCAATTGCAGAAATAAAAATCAGGATATAGGCAAACATCAACAGGAATACATCAATGACAATTAACGTCTCAAAGCCGTAACCGCACAGGATCGCATTGACCCCTGCCATGATGAGAATGGCTATATAGGGAGTTTTATACCTGGGATGCAATTTGCTTAAGAAGGGCGGAAGCAGCTTATCATCCGACATGGCAAACGGAGCGCGAGTGCCGGTCGCCAGGAAGTTATTGTAAAGCGCCACCTGGGATACGACAGCAGAGATCAGGAACAAAACGCCGAAAACCGGGCCGAGCAGCGCCGCGCCAATCTGAATGTATGAGAAGCCTTCAGTGGACCAGTTCGCCCAGTCGCCGACAGAGGCCAATCCTACGAGGGTTGGCAGAATATAAACAGCCATGATGAACGGCATTGCCAGCAGCAACGCTCGCGGGATAACTCGCTGTGGGTTTTTCATTTCGCCGGCCAGCGTGGAAATCGATTCGTACCCCGAATACTGCCACATGGCAATGGCCAGCCCCAGCCCCATACTCTCCAGGAAGGACTGCCCATCGGGAATGATGGGAACAAAGGGATTGTATTGCCAGTGGAACAGACCAACGACGACCATGATCAGGAAAGGTGTGAGAATAACCAGGGCAAACACCACCGAACTGAAAGCCACCACTTCAATTCCTCTGATGTTCATGTAAGTAAATACTGCAATAAAGAAAATCGAAAGCAGCCAGCTTTGCAGCGGCGTCAATTCGAACCAGGTGTTGATATAACCAACGGCCAGCACTACGTAAACCGTCGAATCCACCAGAATAGAAAGAAACTGCCACCAGCCGGCCTGAAACCCCCAGAATTCGCCCAGGCCGCGCTGCACCCATTTGTAAAAGCCGCCCTCTTCAGGGATGGCCGAACCCATTTCTGCGCAGATCAGCCCCATCGGGATGCTCCATAGAAATGGCAGAAAGAGCAGAAACAACAGCGTCATCCCCGGGCCTGATGAAGAAACCATGTCCTCGATTCCGTATGCGCCGGAAGAACACAGGATGAAGATCATAAAAAACACGGTCACCACTTTCAAATCCGCCTTGTGTAATCGTTCGGCCATGAAGCACACTCCTTAAAATTGCCATGTTTATAAATTTGGTACACAAAGGCAGCAAATGAATGACCTTGCTGCCCCAACAAGAATTAAGCAGATTGAAACAATCGTACGGCTATCGAACAGTTATCAATGCAGCACTTTGGCAATGGCGCGAATATGGTCCGGGTTGCTGCCGCAACAGCCGCCAAAGATTTTAATCCCCTCAGCCTTGAACTTCAAAGCATACTCCGCCATCGTTTCCGGCGTCACATCGTAAACCGCCGTTCCACCCTCTAAATGCGGCAAACCGGCGTTCGGTTTTGCCATCAACACAGCTTCGGGTAAGGTATTGTGCATCTCTTGAATGGCAGTTAACGTCTCACTGAGCGTCCGCCCGCAATTCGCCCCAACTGCCGCCAACCCCAAAGCCCAAAGTTCTGTCACGGCCACTGAGGGCCTAACCCCCATCATCGTCCGGCCATGCGTATCGAAACTCATTGTGACAAGAACTGGCAAACTGGTCGCCTTTTTGGCGCCCTCAACTGCCGCCCTCGCTTCATTTAGATCGCTCATCGTCTCAATCAGAATCGCATCCACCCCGCCTTCGGCCAACGCACCTGCCTGTTCGGTAAAAGCAGCAACCGCCTCTTCATAGATAAGCGAGCCGTAAGGCTTCATTAATTTACCGGTCGGTCCGATATCGCCAAAGACCAGAACATCTTTACCGGCAACCTCGCAAGCCAATCGCGCGGCAGCTCGATTGATCTCAACTACGCGGGTATGCAATCCATCCCGTTCCAGTTTATGCGAGCTGCCGCCGAATGTATTGGTAAGGATCACATCGGCCCCGGCGTCGATATAACCCTGATGCAAAGCGCGAATGGCATCCGGTTTGTCCAGGTTCCAGCGTTCGGGCGAGGCGCCAGGCGTCAACCCGGCCGCTAAAAGCATTGTACCCGTCGCCCCATCAGCGACTAAAACACCCGGTTGTGAGAAGCGTTCCTGAAATTTTGTCATCGCTGCCTCGCTTTTACATTTTTGATTTAGATTGGGAGTTATACAGATAAGTGGATAATACCGCAAACAAAAATATTCTAGCATAGTTATGCGCTCGCGCCAAGAATTTCAGGCCGCCGGACCATGAGATTCTCCCGTTTTTTAAAACCCATACTCGATTTGCCGCGCCATAGGGCAATCGCATCTTATGTCTGACAACCATGCTGTTTGCCTGTTTTATCGTTT
>CAZDAW010000023.1:0-40890 GCA_964503685.1 uncultured Anaerolineaceae bacterium
ACCAGTGGTGCGTCCCGCCCACCTCAACTGGAAGAACTGGGTTGGCGTTATCCCATTTTTCCTTTTTGCTTTTCTCTTCATGGCGTTACCCTCGCTTTCTCTTTTTGTGGGTAGTTTTCAAGATGCGAAAGGCAATTTTACCTTCCAAAATATCCTGGACTTATCCGATCCTTCAATCATTTCAGCATATTGGGTGAGCATTCGTATCAGCCTGGCAACAGCCATCGGCGGAGGTATCCTGGGCTTCCTTATGGCTTATGCAGTAACCATCGGCGGATTGCCGCGCTGGGTACGCACTGCTTTAACCACATTTTCGGGCGTCGCCTCCAACTTCGCAGGAGTGCCTCTGGCTTTTGCTGCCATCGCAACTTTGGGCCGTACCGGTATGGTCACCATCCTGCTTAAAACACTGTTCAATATCAATTTGTATAAACAGGGTTTCAACTTATATTCGTTCTGGGGATTAACCCTGACCTATATGTACTTCCAATTCCCTTTGATGGTGCTGACTATCACCCCTGCTTTGGATGGATTGAAACGCGAATGGCGCGAGGCATGCGAAAATCTTGGAGCCAATAATTTCCAATATTGGCGCCATATCGCCCTTCCGATATTAACCCCATCTTTACTGGCAACAGTCATCTTGCTTTTCGGAAATGCTTTTGGCGCTTACGCCACTGCGCTCTCTCTGACAGGCGGTTTTATCAATCTGGTAACCATCGTCATCGGGTCGCAAATCAAAGGTGATATCCTCCACAATGTTGGCCTTGGCTACGCCATGGCATTCGGCATGGTTATTGTGATGGCAATATCAATGGCAATTTACTACATTCTGCGCCGGCGGAGCGAAAGGTGGCTGCGAGTATGAAAAAGTCACATTTTTGGTCCTGGCTGTGGATTATCATCGGAACGCTCTATTTCCTCATCCCATTAGTTGCCACATTTATATTCTCTCTTCGGGCAAAAAAGGGCGTTTTGAGCTTTCTGGCCTACGAACGAATTTTCAAAGATCCCCAATTCTCCCAGACGTTTACGTTCTCACTGGAAATGGCTTTCCTTACCATCCTGGTAAGCATCATTCTGGTAGTACCAACCGCTTACTGGATTCGCCTGCGCCTGCCTCAGCTTCGGGGGTTGGTCGAATTCATCACCATGATGCCGTTTGTCATTCCCGCTATCGTGTTGGTTTTCGGCTTGATCCGGGTTTTCTCGGGTTCACCCTTCTATCTGACAAATACGTACGCAGGAACGTATACTCTGTTGATCGCCGGATACACAATTCTGACGTTACCTTATATGTATCGTTCAGTTGATAATGGTCTGGCAGCTATCGATGTAAGAGTTCTGACCGAAGCCGCCCAATCACTTGGCGCAAGTTGGGGAACCATCTTATTACGTATCATTTTCCCCAACCTGCGCGTAGCTCTCCTTTCAGGCGCATTTTTAACCCTGGCAACGGTTATCGGAGAATTCACGATTGCCAGTTTCCTGGTAGGCATTCAGGCTTTTGGCCCATATATGTCGTTAATTGGACAAAATAAAACTTACGAAGCATCTTCGTTAACAATCATTTCATTTATGCTGACCTGGGCTTTCATGGGATTGCTTCAGCTCTTCAATCGCGGCGCGCAAGAGACACTTCCTGCGGCGCGATAACCCTTCTTTCACGAGTGACTTATGGCATTTTTAACTCTAACCAATATCTACAAAGTGTTCGGCAAAACGACTGCTGTTAGCAATTTCAACCTGGACGTAGAAAAAGGTGAATTCATCTCATTCCTTGGTCCATCAGGTTGTGGCAAAACTACAACGTTAAGAATGATCGCCGGCTTCGAGATGCCAACAAGTGGTAATATCGTTATCAATGGAACTGATGTCACGAATACCCCTCCCAATCAACGTAACGTAGGAATGGTTTTTCAATCGTATGCCCTGTTTCCCAACTTATCCGTCGCGGATAATATTGGCTTTGGGTTAAAAATCGCAAAGAAGCCCGCTGGCGAAATTAAACAAAGGGTAAAAGAGATGCTGGATTTGATCCACATGTCTGAATTTGGGAATCGCTACCCTTACCAGCTTTCGGGCGGTCAACAACAACGCGTAGCTCTGGCGCGCGCCCTGGCTATTCAGCCTCAGGTACTTCTATTAGATGAACCTCTTTCAGCGCTCGATGCAAAAATTCGTCTCAGATTGCGCACCGAAATTCGTACCATCCAACACCAATTAGGTATCACCACCATTTATGTAACGCACGACCAGGAAGAAGCCCTCTCCCTTTCAGACCGTGTCGTTGTTATGAGTGAAGGTGTGATCGAGCAAATTGGCACACCTTTTGACATCTACAATTTCCCAAAGACCCAATTCGTGGCTTCTTTCGTGGGCACATTAAACGTAATTCAAGCAACTGTACGAGATTCGCATAAAGGTTTGGTCGCCATCGATAATCAGGAAATATCAATCGGCAAAGGACTTGAAAATTATCATGCCGGCGATGTTATTCAACTGGCGTTACGCCCCGAAATGGTTTCGTTGAACGCTCAAGCTCACTTAAATCATATCAAAAGTGAGATCGAAGCAATCACCTTCTTAGGTTCAATTGTACGCACGCAAGCTAAAATAACAAACTCGCGCCTGTTCTATGACACCTTTAACAACCCAAACCTGGTGATGCCGCCAATTGGCTCGCAGGTAGATATATACTTTCCGCCCGAAGCTTGTCTTGTGTTAGGCGCTGCTCCAAAAGAGAGTCAACCTGTATAACAAGGCTACATCATCAACACAAAAGGACCAACATATTGGGTAAGTGTTGGTCCTTTTATTTATAAAACCAGCTATAAGTGTCGCTTGTTTACGACAAATAGCTGTAACCCGGCGAGTGATAATTTACATTCCCACCAAGCGCGCTCAAAATAATATTCACAATTTGAAACAATTGCTTTCTGAATACAGCTTATTTTCCCGGGATACCTTCTAGATCTTCAAGAGCTTTAACAGCCGCATTGCGCGCCTGAAGAATTTCAGCCTCAGAACCCGAAAGCCACATCCGACCAAATCGCCCAACCGACGAAACATGGATCAGTTTGATTGAAGCGCCTTTCTCAGCTTCATTAACTGCATAGTTGATGTAAGCAGCAGGCGCACATTCGAGTACCAGAAGCGTCTCACCTGGAACAAGCATGGAACCCCGACGGAAACGATTGAGCAATTGAGCCTGGTAAGGGTCGATATTCGTGATCACCTGGATAGAAGCTATTTCGGGTTTTATTCGGCCGGCAATTTCCAGATTCAAACGTTGTAATACGACCCGACCTGCTTCGAGCACCTCAGCCTGTGAATGTGAGTGAACCTCAAACATACCGAACTCACGCTCAACAATTTGGGCCCCTGGCCGCGCTTCAGTTGCCTTTACAGCAATATCCACCAGACGAAACACTTCATTCCCAGGCGCTACTTCAATATATAAAGATGCCATTCCCTCTGTAGGCAAATCTCCCTGAGTTATTGTCCCGACAAAAGCAGCATATTGAGGTTGCATCCGGTCAAGGTAGGAATATACACGAAGTTGAAAAGAATCTCCCATTGAACACACACTCCTTAAAAATTAATTCACGGTTGCATGATATATTGCAATACCCAGTGGGGTTACAAATAACGGATTGGCAGGTACAACCGTATGGATCTTGATTCGCTCCTCGATGACTTCTGCAATATGAGGATACATACAAGTGCCGCCGACCAAATACACCATATCAACTGATAAGTCGGAAATGTGCTTCTGTATAATTGAAGCGACTTTTTCCATAACCGGACGAACGACCGGGAACAAACGAGGTTGTTCGGCCAGATTGGTCTTTAATTCTTCGGCTTTTTCAAATGGAATATCCAGCGCGCCGGCAATTGTTAATGTAAAATGCGTTCCGCCGGTAGGTTCATCAGCAGTATAAATAACCTTACCATCTCGAAATACCGCAATCCCCGTGGTGCCGCCGCCCACATCCACAATCGCGCCATTATCAATACCCAAGACATAATTGGCTGCGGTGGGCTCATCAACCAGACCATCACATTGCAAACCAGCAGCTTCAAGAACATGACCGGTCGCCCGTACTTCAGCCTGAGGAATTCCAGGCGGATAACCTGTCGTTGCAGAGGTCAATTCCACACCCAGGCGACTCTCAACCTGTTGTTTGAGTTCCTTCAGCAAATCCACTGCCCCTACGAAATCGACAACCAGTCCATCACGAACAACCTGGGCAAAGCGATAAGCGCCTGCCAGAGGTTTATTTTCTTCATCCAGAACGGTTAAAACCGTATAGGCAGTTCCTAAATCAACTCCGACCCGGAAATTTCTTCCGTGATGCAAATTATTATCTTTCTCTGCGTGAAGTAGCTGTACATGGTCTAGATTATTGACCATTACCGCTTCCATTTGAGAAATATAGTCATTAACGTTTGTTTTCAAACTGGTTTACTTTTCTCCATTACGACCGCCAAACGATCCTTTTGAATTCTGCGGCAAGATCATTTCGACATCGGTATGCGGGCGTGGAATCACATGGACAGAGACGAGTTCTCCCACTCGTTTGGCCGCTGCTGCGCCAGCATCAGTAGCAGCTTTTACTGCGCCCACATCGCCGCGCACCATCACCGTCACATAACCGCCGCCAACATATTCTGATCCAATTAGAACAACGTTGGCAGCCTTTACCATCGCATCAGCAGCTTCAATCGCGCCGACCAACCCTTTCGTTTCTACCATCCCTAATGCAATTAATCCTGTGTCTAAAGGCATGATTCCTCCAAAAAATTTTTATCAATATAAAATCGGTCTATTTGCCACATCCAAAACCATATCGCGAAAAGCATTCGCCGCAGCCTGACAAGCCGACTGGTCGCCAGTTAACATCACGCCCATATAGTTTGTCTCAGATGGCGGGGCAGTATAGGAAACCATCTGAACATCCGCTGCTTTGAGCGCTGCATCGATACCCATTAAACCTTCAAGCGGTGGCGCCACCAAATAAGCGATCGGCGACTTGAGCGGCAAATTGCAAATATGAGAAAGATAACTGCCTGTTTGCGATATAAGGTGAGCGAAAAAAGCAATCGAGCCGTCCCGATTTGCAGAATACCACAAAGCACGGTTTTCCAGGTAATCTATGGTTGCTTTCAAACCCGCGCTGACTTCAGCGGGGTCAGGCCCGGCCAACAAAGCAATAATTTCACCGGAAAGCAATCCAGAAGAATGTTTAGCGCCGGCGTAGAAAGAATGTGCATAAACAACCTCGACATCAGCCATTTTCGTTGCTTCATCGATCGAAACATAAGTGGCGTCGTCATTATCGGCTGTTAGCAAACCCAGACTACGCTGCTCCTGTTTTAAACCCAATCGTTCAGCAAACCCACGTTCCACATTGGGAATGACGCGGGCAGCAAGAACTTTCGCATAGATTGGATCCAGAATTCCCATTACCGCCTCCCCATTATGACCTTTCGAGCAACTTTAGCTTAACGCCGGCTGCCTGGTGACGAAGCATTTTTTGCGCCATCTGCACCGCATAGGCGCCGGCCTCCAATGGATTGGTACCGCCATTGTCAAACACATTACAGATCACATCACGTTCCGCATCGGTGTGCCCGCTTTGAGGGTGGTATCCCATATAAATGCTCATCGACTGGGCGCGGCCTAAACCGGGTCGCTCTCCGATCAATAATATCAATACTTCAGGCTTAATTAAATCACCGATATCGTTCATCACCCCTACCCGGCAATACTTAATAAAGAATGCTGTTCCCATCGACAAACCCGCGGCCTGGCAGCCCTGCTGGATAACCGGCATAATCTGACGCAAATTCGCTTCGATCGCTTCAGCGCTCAGGCCATCTCCCACGCAAACCTGAATCTGAGGCATTTTAATACACTTTTCCGCAATCAACCGTCTGGCATCTTCATTTAATTGCCGGCCCAAATCCGGGCGAAGAAGGTACTCCTGCTTTCCGCTGCTAACCTTCGTCTGAACAGTAAACAAACCTAAATCCGACAATAATTTTTCGTCCACATCGCGCATCAAAGCATCTTGAGTGACCGAATGATCAGCCTGAAAAAGCATTAAAGACCGAGTTGGGTAACGCGGTCCAGCGCGCCCAATGCCAATCCGGGCTGTAGTTGTTTGTATTAATGCCTGCAAACTTTCCGCATCCTTAGGGCTACGGACGCCAGGTTTACGACGGTACGCATCCGTGGTGATGTCGGGAACATCAATCTGCAAAGACTCCGATCGGGCAGAAGAAACAGATATACTTCGATCGCTTTTTGGACTTTCTTCGCGGGATGCGCTGACAGGCAAAGGTTCAGGAGGCTGAATACCCGCTGGCTGCGAGATCAAGCCAGCAGAAGATAACTCTCTGATAACCGTTTCAATCATTGCTTCCAATTGCCTGTCGTCCATATTCCTCTATCGTTTCAAGAAAAAAGTTGGATCGCCAGCCTTTTCCGTCAGAACGCCATCTTTCATCAATCCAATTTCTTCCAACCAGGTTTCAAATTCCGGGGCCGGACGAAGTTTAAAAAGCTGACGCAAAGCAGCCGTATCGTGGAAAGAAGTTGATTGATAAGAAAGCATCGAATCGTCTGCCATCGGCAAACCCATAAAATAATTACATCCCGCAGCGGTGAGAAGAACCGCCAGATTCTCGATGCCGTTTTGATCGATGCGAGCATGATTGGTATAACATGCATCGCAGCCCATCGAAATCCCGGTTAATTTTCCCATAAAATGATCTTCAAGCCCCGCTCGCTGGATCTGTTGAGCGTCGTACAAATATTCCGGTCCTATAAAACCCACCACGGTGTTGACCTGAAATGGATCATAACGCTTGGCAAGTCCATAATTTCGGGCTTCGAGCGTCAATTGATCCCAGCCATTATGCGCATCCGCCGATAAAGCTGAACCTTGTCCGGTTTCGAAATACATATAATTGGGGCCAGCCGGGTAACAATGTTTTTTTGCCAATTCATAAGCCTCATCCAGCATCCCCACTGAGATGCCAAATGATTCGTTGCCCCTTTGAGAACCAGCAATCGATTGGAAAACAAGGCCAACCGGTGAACCGGACTCGAGGCAACGCATTTGGGTTGTGACGTGCGCCAGAACACAATTTTGAGTCGGGATGCTCCAATCTTTGATTACCTGATAGGAAATTTCTAAAATCCGGGCAACAGAACTATAACTATCATCAACCGGATTGATGCCAATTACCGAATCCCCTGAACCATAAGACAAACCTTCATAAATCTCTGCACGAATACCTTCCGGCGAATCAGTGGGATGATTAGGCTGTAAGCGGCTGGAAAGCGTACCGGGCATACCAATTGTGTTGTTGCAGTGCTTGGATATGCGTATCTTACTGGCGCCATAAATCAAATCCATGTTAGACATCAGTTTCGTAACAGCCGCTATCATCTCGGCAGTCAGGCCATTGGAAACGCGGTGAATCATCTCGCCCGTCGTCTGGTCAGCAAGAATCCACTCACGTAGCTGTCCGACGGTCCAATCCTTGATCTCATTATAAACTGATTCATTGATCGCATCATGAATAACGCGCGTCACCTCATCTTGTTCGTACGGAACCGCAGGATTCTGACGCAATACCCATAGGGGCACCTCTGCCAACACAACCCTGGCCGCGGCGCGTTCGGTGGCGCTTTCAGCCGCAACACCAGCCAAGCGATCTCCCGATTTTTCTTCATTGGCTTTACCCATGAGAATACGAATATCCGGGAATTCGTATGTTCTGCCAAATAACTTTGTGCGAAGAAGCATTAACTAAGTCACCAGCCTGTTAATGATAAAAAATGAGTGTTTTCACACTTAATGGTACCACACGTCCATCCATTAATGGGGTACCAATATCGATATAGTCACCCTCTTCCAGGCCGACCTGATCAATCACCAACAATGGCCGCTCACTGATCATCGAACGCATCGTTTGCCCAAGGGCCTGAGCATAATCACGTTTGATGATTACGATCAACGGACGATGGGGTGGTAAACTTTGAGAGAAATCTACAATCGCCCTGGCAACCTCAACCAGGGCAGGGTAATCCAAAGCGCGCTCCAGTTCAAGAGCAACCGCGAAGGGATCATTGGCAACATCAACATCCCAGCGTCGAAGTGCTTCCAGAATAGCCGATGTTACGATTTCGGATTGAAACACTTTTCCATCCAAGACTGGTCGGATCACCGGAACATTTCTTAAAGGTAAAATCTCTGGTTCGGCCCAAATCGTTGAACCAGACAGAGTAACCATCTGGGAACTTGCTCCCAGAACAGTTGCGCGCAAAGTCTCAGCAGGGCGTATAACTTCGTATGTTTTCAAGACAGGATGCTCGCGCAGGCTTTTTGCCAGCAATGGGCCGATATCATCGTAGAGGGTCACGTCAGCAAGCGAATAAACAGGTATCGGTTCATAATAATAATAGCCAATCCCGCCTGAAAACATGAGTGGTTTACCTTTGCCCGATACCAAAGAAGGTGGCGTCAGGTATATCTTTTCTGCCAGCGGTGAGGTAGTTCCTTCTACGAGATGCACCGTCAGATCAGCCATAGCGTCGGTAAAAAGCGTTAAGTCACTGAGGGCGGGTTGATCGCCAATCTGGAAATGAAGCCCCAGCGAATCCAGGATGCAGCGCGCTGGGGCGGCGATCTGGCGAATTTTCCCGGATGTGTGATCGATTTCGAGGATACGCCCGCCATAATTCATTGCCGCAGCCGCAATCATTGTTCCCTGGCGGAATATGGCGCTATTTGCACTGCCCCCGCCAATATCTACATTCGTAACAGTTGTAAAATACTGTCGAGAATACTCAGCCGCTCCAGAACCTCGCCCGGCGATCATGCTTTCAACATGTGGACCGGCCACGGTAACCACAAAATCGCCGGCCAGCCCGGCAATGGCCTTGAGAATTTCGTCTGCATTTTTCTTTTTCGCTGTCTCACCCGTGATAATCACCGCACCGGTTTCGACCTGTGATGGCAGCACACCGGCTGCAGTATATTCACGCTTCAATATTTCAATCAAACGGGCAGCATCGATGGTCTCCGGGCCGACCAACGGCGTAAAGACAATATCACTTTGATAAATTACCTTGCGATCAGAGATATCAATGCGCGGAATTTGCCCGGCGCGTGAGACATCCACCAGGGTCAACAGGCTGAATATCACCTGAGTGGTGGTTGTCCCAATATCGATTCCTACGCTAAGCATTTCCCGCTCTTGTGACATATCAACACCCGGTCAATGCTTTATGGAACTAAAGTAAGCTTACCTTCCAGATCGGCTTCGATCTGGTCGCGCGTCCAGAGCATCGTACGTAATTTACCCGTCAAATAGCTTTCGACAAGATCGTCATAATGCGGACTGCCCAGTTGTCCCGATTGCCCGCATGGCAAAACAAACTGACATCGCGATAAATCACTCATATCAAAGATATGGCGAACAGACGGCGACCAGAGTTTGTTGTCGTATGGTTCATCTGGCGCCATGGCTGATTGCCAGGGGGTATCGGTATCGCCGCCCACTTCGTAGGGGCCGCGATTGAAAACCTGATCCAAAGGCTTCTGCATTGCCATCGCATGGGCAATTGTCAAACGGTGTATCTTGCCCCATTGCCATTTGGTCGCATCCGATCCAAGCTCTCTGCGTAGCCAGGCAATAGCATCTTTAAAACTCTTTTCAAGCACTGCCTGTCGTCCGCCGGCTTGCGTTACCCACCAGGAGTCAGGATTTTGCAACATACGGAGTACTGCCTGCGTATCGTTACCAAAATACTCATGATCGGGGAATAAAACCGGGTTGAACGCTTTGCCTTCATAGGCATAGAACAAATCTTTACCTAAAACAGGTTCAACCAGATTCCGTACCAGTGTAAAGCGTGTCACTTCATAAATCGTCCCGGCAACACTCTGGGTGGTGAGTTTACCATCCCATGAGCGCAACTTCTCCAAGGCAAACTTTACATCTTCATCCTCACTGGCGAAATCTTTCAATAATTCGACAAATTGCTGCCCCGGAATACAGGTGATATCGGTCTGCATGGCAATGAAATCCGTTGGGCCAAGCTTCTCTTTGCTTTCAATCATCTCACTCAACCGACGCACCCGATAACCATTCATCCAGATTGTTCCCAGAAAATAAGGATAATCATCATCTATAATCTTGTTATTGCAGTTAACAACATAACCTTTTTTCGGATTCAACGCATGCGGCATTTCTTCAAATGGGACTTCATCAACCCATTCATATTCACCCGTCCAACCCGGAGCGGGAATCATGCCCAGGCCTTTAGCGCGGATGGGAGTCCGTCCCGTAATCCAGTAGCCGATATTATCATTGACGTCGGCATAACAGATACTCAATTGAGGCGCTTCAATCAAACGCATGGCATCAACAAAGTCATCCCATCCTTTTGCCCGATTCAACCGATGCCATCCCATAATCGCCGGACAAGGGCGTAATGCCATCGAATTCACCGCCAGCCGCTTTTCTGGTTGGCCCACAACATCCGAAATGATCGGTCCATGGCGGGTAATCATCACATTTTCAACAAACGGCTCTTTGCGTCCTTTGACAGGAATACTTTCGGGTATGACCTCGACATCCAACATTTCTCCTTTATATTCATATTGACGTGGATTGTCAGGATTGAATTTTTCAATAAAGAGATCCTCGCAATCGATGTATGCCAGAGTGATCCCCCAGCTAATGAATTCATTATGACCAACCAAAACCAGCGGCGCAGAGGGGACCGATACACCGGTCACATTACATTGATCGGAGATCAAATGGTTTTCAAACCAGATGCCGGGTAAACTCAGCACAAGGTGCATATCGTTGCACAGGTAAGGCTTACCGGTGACCGATTTGCGTCCGGTAATTGCCCAGGCATTGCTGCCTTTGCCGCGATCCAGGAAAGGCCCACGCGCCCCGCGCAGATTTCCATCCGGATCAATCTTGTTGAATTCAATCCCATCAGGAAGTGAGCAGGGATTACCATCAGGGTAATTAATCTCGATTTCAGCAGCGTGCTCTTCTCCAACTGCTTCAATTATCTGGGCGCGTACGATCTCACTGTACCAGGCATGAGAAAGCTGCCAAAGCAACAAATGAGAAAACGCCATCGTGTCCTCAACTCCCCAGGGTTCGGGTTTATGACCCAATAGAAAAAATTCAACGGGCATGCTCGAAGCTTTATCACGTAAAAAGGCATTAACTCCCTCTGTATATGCTGTCACAGCGAGTTTCATAGAGACATCATAGAGCTTCCAATCTTCCATTCCCAACCGTCTAAAACCAAAAGTACGAGCCGTACGATCCGTATCCAAAGCGGCTTCTCCAATCAACTCAGACAACGTTCCGTTAGCCGTACGGCGATTCAATTCCATCTGCCACAAACGTTCCTGGGCGTGAACAAAACCCTGGGCGAAGTAGAGATCGTGGTCGTTTTTCGCATAAATATGGGGGACACCGCTGCGATCGCGTAAAACCTCAACCGGAGCAGATAAACCCTGAATGCTCAAACTGCCTTCGATCTGAGGCAAACGCTTTTTCCCCATCCAAGTTAAATACTTGCGCAGCACCGGCCCGAGAAGATCAATGAAGTTAGACATGTCATATACTCCTTGTTTATTAAAATATCCATGCTCGCATATTTGGGCGGTTCTTTACAATACGCCATCTCTACCCCAAAAGCGAATAAATGTAATCGCCCCTGAATTAATTATCGTGAGTTCGGGATTGGGAAAAATCACCTGTATTTGTCACTGCGAGTCCTTCTAGAGGGCGAAGCAGCCTCCTCTCTAATCCCTTGAAAGAGATCGCTTACCCTTCGGGTACAATGTCAGTCGGTTAGCGCAGCGTATCCCGCAGGGGCGCTCCTTCGCAGTAACAGCAAAATTTGTAATTTGTGTTTTATCCCGAATTGACGTTAATTATAATCTATAAGTCGGTACCCTTTTACCCAATTGCCCGTCTTTTGAATAATAATCGTGTCAGGGGAGATCGCAAGATTTTAAGCCCGTGTGGTTGGCGCAAAAGATATTTTGAAAATCACTGATCAACTTCGGTTCGATTAGATTAATCCTGATCTTAATCATGGGTGTAAGTACAAGTTTTAACTTCTATTCCAACTTCTTAAAAGGCGAATTTCCCGCTCAAAGCCCAAACGCCCACCAGTAATGTGTATGATTATTACAACCCCAACACCGCCGGTAAAAGCATGCTGGTAAGTTTGGTTGTTACACAGTAGAGAAAAAAGTCCTGCAAAGAAAAACTTCTATACAAGAGTTTTATTGGCAAGAACGAAGGGGAAATAAACCCACAACTCTTATCATCCCCCTGCGGGGACACGAAGGTAACAAAAAAAAACGGACATTAAACAACCTGTCCGTTTTGATACCTGGTGGGCGCGAGAGGGCTCGAACCTCCGAACCTCACGGATGTGAACCGTGCGCTCTGACCAACTGAGCTACGCGCCCATACCTATTGCACCCAAATTATAGCAGATGCCCCCCACTTTGGCAAGAAAAGCCGCGAAAGCGTAGAACGGTATGTGACTCTTTCCCGTGCCGCCTTCAGACAAAAATGATGCATCCGATAACAATATCAGGAATGGATTTCCCGAATTTATCTATTGTACTGACTCACGGATGAGGCCAAATGTCCTATTCAATTTCTGACGCAAACATGGTAGAAGCATTAGTCGCCCGACGCTTGTTGCTCGCAGCCGAACGCGCCGAAGCGCTCCGCAAAGGGAAAACAGTCGAGAAGAAAACCGCTAAAGATTACATGGAAGAAGAACAGGCTATTTTGAGTGGAAATTCCCAGAAAGCCGGTAAGGTCAGGGCTCAACGACAAACACAGGATGACGTGCAAATTAAACTCTCAGACCTGAAAAAATGTATAAAAGAGGTCAACTCATCATCCAACAACAATACGCCTACCCGACAAAGCACAACAGTTTATGCAACTTATCGCAAAGAGGAATTAGACGTCGAACTCAAATATGAATTTCTCGAAAAAATTGACGGGCTCGTTTTGAAAAATAAAAACCTGGCAGAAACAGACCGTTACCGATTTGAATTTCAGGATGGAACGACTTTCAAAATCACCGACAAGTGGAGCGGCAAAAGCACGACCATCTGGGGCGACCCACATGTAGACACTTCGGATGAAAAAGGTAGCATGAACGGCGAATTCAGCGATTTGAAGGAGAGCAACGAATATACTACTCTGATGCTGCAAGACGGCACCCGGGTCACGTTCACTGCAAAAGATAATGGTGTTATCGAAGCTGTAGATATATTCAAAGGCTCACAGCATCTGAACGGTATCGGTAGTGCATCACAATATTGGAACGAAACAGGGGGGTTATTCGCCAAAGCGGTAGCAGAAGACGCCCCCACCGTACAAAGCCAAATTCCACTTGGCGATGTGGTTTATGCTGGCGGAGATGGCAACGACTGGTACAATAGCGCCCAACAACTGGTCTGGGGTAAAACTACCGGTCCAATTATTGATCAAAGACCGCAATACCTGATCACCTGCTCCATTCAACACAAAATCACCGAAGTAACTGTTGCCGGGCAGATAAATCGACAGATATAAACAAAGGTATGCAGCTAATATGATCGACGAAATTTCAAATCGCTACGCCAATTCATTTGATGCTGACCGGATAGAGGCCGTATCGCCTCGCATCGTAGATCGCGCTGATTCCCCTTCAAGTGATAAAAGAAAAGTCGCAGAAGAATCATCCCGTTTTGGCGTTAACTTAAAAATCTCTGATGAAGCCCGGAATCTGGCAAATGATAAAGCTGAGAACAAAGTTCATAAGGAAGATGAAAATAGCCTGACCGAAGAAGAAAAGAGAAAAGTTGAAGAATTAGAAAAACGTGATCAAGAAGTGCGCGCTCATGAACAGGCGCACGTCATGGCGGGCGGTAATCTGGTTCGTGGCGGCGCCTCTTACTCATACAAAACGGGACCAGATGGGAAACGTTATATTGTGGACGGTGAAGTCTCAATCGACGTTTCACCAGTAGAAGGCGACCCGGAAGCAACCATACAAAAAGCTGAACAAATCCGTAGGGCGGCCCTGGCGCCCGCCGATCCATCAGGGCAAGACCGGCGCGTAGCCGCAGCTGCAGCTAATATGGCCGCTCAGGCACGCCAGGAAATAGCAAATGAATATAACGGGAATGCCCAGGGGACAAAAAATATGGCTTCTCAAATCGATGTCAAGGCTTAGATAGCAAGCTTGGTCCATCCACACTAATCCCTGAAAAGGGATTTTTTGTTTATATTTCGTAAACTTCCAGAAATACTCCTTGAGGCGCGGTATAATTAAACGCTTATCAATTCATAGAAGGAAATCATTCGTTATGGATATCGGTACAATTAAACAAGTAGATATTGACAACCAGATGCGCACAGCGTATCTCGATTATGCCATGAGCGTCATCGTCTCGCGCGCCCTGCCGGATGCGCGCGATGGTTTAAAACCCGTTCATCGAAGAATCCTTTATGCAATGAATGATATGGGTATTCGCTCAAACACCAGCTATAAAAAATCTGCCAGAATCGTCGGTGAAGTTCTGGGGAAATACCACCCGCATGGCGATATGGCTGTTTACGATGCCATGGCGCGCATGGCGCAAGACTTCTCGATGCGCTATATGCTGGTGGACGGCCAGGGTAATTTTGGATCAGTTGATGGCGATGCTCCGGCCGCAATGCGTTATACCGAAGCGCGCCTCGAAAAAATGGCCGAGGAATTACTGGCAGATATTGACAAAGATACCGTTGATTTCATTGACAACTTTGATGGTACGCTCCAGGAACCGACCGTACTTCCAGCGCGTTTACCAAACCTGCTCTTGAACGGTTCATCGGGTATTGCCGTTGGAATGGCAACCAATATTCCACCCCATAACCTGCGCGAACTGGCAGCTGGTATAGAATATCTAATTGACCATTATGACCAAATCGATGATGTCACTTCAGATGACCTGATGAAATTTATTCCAGGCCCTGATTTTCCCACCGGCGGCATCATCGTCGGAAAAGAAGGGATCCACCAGGCATACAACAGCGGTCATGGTCGCGTGGTTATGCGTGGAATGGCGCATATCGAAGAAAACAAAAAACGTGGCGACCGTTACGCTATCATCATCACCGAAATTCCTTACCAGGTCAACAAATCTGGATTGATCGAGCGCATAGCCGAACTGGTGCGCGACGGTAAAATTGACGAAATTACCGATTTGCGTGATGAATCTGATCGACGCGGAATGAGCATTGTCATTGAGTTGAAAAAGGGCGCAAACCCACGCATGGTATTAAACCAACTCTACAAATACACCCCGCTGCAATCGACCTTTGGCGTCCAACTGCTAGCCCTCGTCAATGGCGAACCAAGATATCTTTCTCTCAAGCGGGCTCTGCAAATCTATATCGAACACCGCCAACAGGTAATCACTCGCCGCACCCAATTCGAACTCGACAAGGCTCGCGCCCGGGCGCATATTTTAGATGGCTTGTTGATTGCCCTTGCCAATCTGGATGCGGTGATCAAAACTATCCGCGAATCACCCGATGCTGATGTAGCAAAAGAACGATTAGTAACGCGCTTCAAGCTGACTGAAGTCCAGGCGCAAGCCATTCTGGATATGCAACTTCGCCGCCTGGCAGCACTTGAACGCAAAAAAATCGAAGATGAGCACAAAGAAATCCTGCAACGCATTGCTTACCTTGAAGATCTTCTGGTAAATCCTCATAAAATTCTTGAGCTGATCAAAGTTGATCTGAAAGAATTAAGTGAAAAATATGGAGACGATCGCCGTACTCGTATCGCAGCCGATGCAACCGAAGACTTCAAGATTGAAGACCTGGTTCAAGACGAAGAAGTGTTAATCACCATCACCCAGCACGGTTATATCAAGCGCGTGGCTGCGAATGCCTTCCGCACACAATCTCGCGGCGGCAGAGGTGTCTCTGGGCAAACCATGCGTGAAGAAGATGAGGTTCTGATGCTTTTCAGGGCCCGGACACTGGATACCATCCTGTTCTTCTCTGACAAAGGAAAAGTCTATTCAGAAAAAGCCTATCAGATACCAGAAGCAGGCCGAACCGATCGCGGTATAGCGATCGTCAATGTTTTGACATTAGACGCTGAAGAAAAAATCACCGCAGCAGTAACTGTGCCTGATTTTAAAGCGGCCCGCTATGTCACTCTGGCAACATTAAAAGGACGCGTTAAGCGGATGGCGCTCACAGAATTTGAGAGCGTACGGCCATCCGGTTTGATTGCAATCACACTCGAAGAAAAAGATGAACTCGGTTGGGTCAGATTAACCAATGGAAAAAATGACATCATCCTGGTGACTGAGAATGGGCAGGCACTACGTTTCCCAGAAGATGAAGTTCGCTCCATGGGACGCACAGCCGCTGGAGTCACTGGTATTCGTATGAAAGCTGGTGATCAGGTAGCAGGGATGGAAGTAGTTGAACCAAACGGCAGCCTGCTGGTTGTCACTCTGCAAGGTTACGGCAAACGGACCTCATTATCAGAATACCCTGCCAAAAGCCGGGCGACCGGCGGGGTTGCAACGATAAACCAGGGAGCGCTGAATAAAATTGGTAAAATCGCTGCCGCCCGTGTCGTTCAAGAAGATGATGAATTAACCATGATCTCTACTAATGGGGTCGTATTGCGTCTCAAAGTAAAAACCATTCAGGAAAGCGGTCGCGCTACTCGCGGGGTGCGCCTGATGGGTCTGCAACCAGATGATACGGTTGCTTCATTGGCGCGTCTGGCAACGGCCGATTTGTTACCATCAGGTGATACAAGTAATAATCATCAACAAAACGGCGAGTAATCTTTATCACTCAATTTATAGAAACGGTAATTCAATTCGACCGGTCACCAGCAGGCATAACGCGCTCAATACGCATGTCATTAAAAAAAGCATCAAAGCAATAACAAATCTTTGGATAGCTGTCATTCCCAAAAACTGCCCGCCAGTCTTTTTGGGAATGACTTCTTCTTCCTCTTCTTCCAATGGCGACATTTCTTCAAAGAGAGAATCATCGCTCACCGAATCACGCAAATTATCAAGCATTCTTTACCTCCAAACATTGAAGGACCGCCAATAAATACGAGTAGAATTATCACGCATTCTTACGTCGGGCGCAAGTGAACTTCACCCACCTGCACATCGAATAGTTCTCCATTTTCGGCCTGTAAAACCAGGCCGCCATTCTTTTGAACTCCAACAACTCTTCCTGATCTTGGCGCTTCTCCGGTAGTTGATAGAATTCGTACGGTCTCACCTTTAAATGCCAGGCGTTCCTCCCAAGCTTGTAAAAACGTCGGCGTTTTCAAAAGTGGGCGCCATCTTAGAAATTCCCGTAGCACAGCATGCAGCACTTCAAATCGGTCAACCGCCTTACCCAGGCTCGTTTCAATGCACGTTGCCGGAAAATCCAGAGGCAGACCAGTCGGTATCGCTGAAGGTGCAATATTGATGCCGATGCCGACAACCAGAGCACCCAATTGGCCACCCAACCAATTGAGTTCCACTAAAATTCCAGCAACTTTCTGACGGTTGATCAATACATCATTCGGCCATTTAATTTCAGAATTTAAAGAAAATTCAGTTGATAATGCACTATTAACCGCCAACGCACCCAAAGGAGAAAACAATGGGACAAAATCAGATTCATTTGCATTCGGCCGCAATACCAATGAAAATGCCAAGGCAGCGCCAGACTGGGTATGCCATTTATGGCCGCTTCGCCCACGCCCGGCATTTTGTGCATCCGCTACGACCAGGGAATAATCTTTAGCGCCTTCTTCCGCCCACGCCAAAGCAATATCATTCGTCGAACCTGTTACTTCAAAATACCGGACATCCGGTATAGACAGGTCAGATAATAAATCTTTCAACTGGTTCGTATTCATTAATCATCATAAAAGAAAAATTCCCCATCTCGTAGATGGGGAATTTAATTTTCGTCAGCTTATTCCCCCAAAACGTCATGAGGATTGATAAAGGCGCTGCCTGAACGCACCTCAAAGTGAAGGTGTGCGCCAAAGGCATTACCAGTAGCTCCCGCGGCGCCGATCGTCTGCCCTTTGGTAACACTAGCGCCGCAAGACACCAATCGATTACTCAAGTGGGCATAGAGAGTCTGATAACCGGTGCGATGATCGATTACAATCATACCGCCATAACCATAATTGGCAAAACCCGAAAAGATAACCACCCCCCCATCGGCAGCAAAAATAGGAGTCCCCTCAGTAGCGGCAACATCAATACCATGATGGCCTCCCCAAACGAAATCATAACCAGAGATCGAATGATTAGGGCCAGGCCAGGTAAATGTACCTGTCCCAACTGCGCCGTCAGAAGGTGAACAAGCCCCATCGCCGTAGATGGCAAAGGACGCACCGGAAGAGTAAGCCACGCGTTTCGCAACCGGCCCCCATTGTATATAATCTCCGCTGCCGCCTTCGATCATCACATAAGTACCAGGGTCAACTTCCAAATCAGTCAAATCCAGATTATTGCCGCTCCAGTTGATAATTGTATCTTCACTGACCTTGAAATTCTGCGCGACGGTCTTCAGACTATCTCCCTTTTCCCACTTATAGTAAACCCCATCAACAGGGGGAATCTTCAATACCTTGCCGGGCGATAGCATTTCCGGGTTACCATTAAGCTCTTCATAATTCGCCCACAAAATGGTCTCGGGCTTAATCTTAAACGCCTCCGAGAGACTAAAAATGTTATCCCCTTTTTGAACCGTGTATTCTATTACTTGCTGATTTTCGCGCTGCGGTATATCGGTATGAAGTTTGGACTTGCGCTCAACCGCCGGAACCGGTGTTTGTAAAACATAGGTGGGCAGGTTCGCTCCACCGCTATTTGGAGCAGCTGTCGGAGCAGGCTCAAACGAGGATTGAGCGCTTTTAGGTTTCCATACTATCACCCACACTAATAAAGCAACCATACCCGCTGCAATGATCCATGATGCGATTGAAAGTCCTAACTCAAGACGTGGTAAACGTTTTATTTCTTTATTTTCTTTTTCTAACGATAAATTATTTGCTTCTGTCATGCTTCATCCGTTAAATTCTCCAGGAATTCCTGGTTCGATTTGGTTCGGCTTAACCGCTGCAAGATCGCCTCAGTAGCTACTGCCGGGTCCATACCCGCTCCTTGCGGCTGTTGCGCCACCATCTGCAGGAACATACGTCGCATCAACCAGACACGTTGCAAGATATCAGGCCCCAAAAGTAATTCCTCACGCCGGGTGGAAGAACGCTCGATATCAATAGCCGGGAATATTCGCCTTTCTTGCAAGCGGCGAGAAAGGTGTAATTCCATATTGCCCGTACCCTTGAACTCTTCATAGACCACGTCATCCAACCGCGACCCGGTATCAACAAGGGCAGTTGCAATAATGGTCAACGATCCGCCTTCCTCAATATTTCGGGCAGCGCCAAAGAATCGCTTCGGTGGATAAAGAGCAGAAGGATCCATACCGCCTGATAAAGTACGCCCGGAAGGGTTGACAACCAGATTGTAGGCCCTCGCCAACCGGGTTAAGGAATCTAATAATATCACAACATCTCGCCCAATTTCAACCATGCGTTTGGCGCGATCAAGAGCAATTTCGGCTGTGCGAACGTGAGAAGTAACCGGCTCATCGAAAGTTGAGGCCACGACTTCGGCATCAACCGAACGATCCATGTCGGTAACTTCTTCCGGACGTTCGCCAATTAATACAACCATCAAATGTACGTTCGGATATTTGGTAGAAATAGAATTGGCAAGTTGTTTCAGAATCGTGGTCTTCCCTGACTTTGGAGGCGATACAATCATACCACGCTGACCGCGCCCAATAGGAGCAATAAGATTGATCAACCGCGACGATAAAATTGAGCGATCGGTTTCCAGGTCAAAACGTTTATCCGGGAAAATAGGGGTAAGCGATTCAAAATTTGGCCGGACTTTTGCCTCTTCAGGCGTAAGACCATTAATCGTTTCAACTTTTAACAAACCATAATGCTTCTCAGATTCTCGGGGAGGACGAACATGTCCAATAACGAGGTCGCCGCTGCGCAAATCGTATCGGCGGAGTTGCGCCTGTGATACATATACATCCTCGGGACCGATCTGGTAATTTGATCTAAGGAAACCGACGCCTTCGCTCATGATCTCGAGAATACCACCACGCACCTCCAGTCCTTCACGTTCGGCTTCTAATTGGCGGATGCGGAGAATTAAATCCTCTTTCTTTAAGCGTACCGCATTATCGACATTTAAATCTCTTGCCATTTGACGTAAAGAAGAGAGGGGTTCGTTTTCAAGTTCAAGTATTTTCATGGGAATAAAATCTCTATATTAAGTTGTGATAGTGAAAAAATTTAATAAATAAATTAGCGCCCCGTTTGAACAAAATAACACTCGGTTCAATGGATTCTTATGAAAATGAATAACCGAAGTAAGAAAATGGATGGTCACAATCTAATTGGACTACCTCACATCGAGCATCTTTGCAAGGAAGTCGTTTCTACTATGTCAAAGTCATCACCACTTTTGGGGATTGCAGCCATATTATAGCATGGATAAAAAAAACTTGCAAGCCAACCTCAAAGGAATCTATTTCCATTCCAGGCCCAGGTACTAATCTTTTCCAGCGCAAGATGATCGGTCATATCCAGGTGTATAGGAGTAATTGATACAAAATTTCCGGCCAAAGCGCCAATATCTGTCCCTTCTTCGGGTATTCCTGTTGGGGGATCGCCAGCATACCAGTAATATGGGAGATTGCGAGGGTCCATCCGTTTTTCCAGCACATCACGATATAATCGCTTTCCCAAACGAGTTACCCGAAATCCCTTTATCTCATCCAAGGGCAAATAGGGAATATTTACATTCAAAAGCATCTGTTGAGAGTCGTTGTACTTAAGAAATTTGCGCACAATATCACTGACCACTCTGGCTGATGTACTGTAATCCAACGAACCTGCATGATATTCATCCGCATTGACCGATACAGCAATAGCCGGTATGCCGCCAATAACCGCTTCCATAGCAGCAGTAACTGTACCGGAATATGTCACATCATAACCCACATTGGCATTGGGGTTAATTCCAGATACAACGAGATCGATCTTTTGTGAGACAGCACCCAACATAGCCATGGCAACGCAATCTGAAGGAGCGCTGTCAGTCGTTAACGCATTTCGCCCATCATCCAAACATGTCTCCCTGATTCTGATAGGGCGGTCTAATGTCTTAACATGACCTGAAGCCGACCAATTACGATCAGGAGCAAAAACGCTGACTTGTCCTATAGAATCCATCACCTGCGCCAGAGCCAGTAAACCAGGCGCGTGAACCCCATCATCATTGGTTACGAGAATATGCATCAAAACCTGCTTTCACTTCAAGTATTGTTATATCTGATCTATCGCTTGGTGGAGTATATCAATCAACATCTGGCTTTCGGCCAATGGTAGAAACGCCGCTTTTGCCGCTGAAAAAATTCGTTCATATAGAACATCGATTGGTACACCTAATTTTTCACAAGCCAGGCGATATTCATCGCTCAGGGTAATTCGAGATATACTGGGATCATCCGTATTAAGCGTTGCATTGACGCCAGCTTTTAATATATCGTAGAATGGATGAGTCTCCAAACTGGAAATGACCCCGGTGTGATAGTTGCTTGTGATACACATTTCTAAAGCAATTTCACGCTCACAAACGAGTTTTACCACTTCGGGGTCTTCCAACACACGTACGCCATGCCCAATTCTGTCAGCATGCAAATCTTCCACTGCTTCACGAACATTCTCTGCTCCGCCCCATTCACCTGCATGGATTGTTGTATGTAAACCGGCTTCCCTGACTTCTCGAAACAGCGGAGCAAAGGGCAGCGCAGAGAATTCCGCTTCATTACCGGCAAGACCCAATCCAACTATTCCGGCAGCCTTGCGTTCAACAGCAAGTGAAGCCACCTGTTCCGCCAGTGCAAGGCTTTCATGACGATTAACACTGGCAATCAATCGGGTCATCACGCCGAAATCTTTTTCAGCCTGGCGAGCGCTTTCTGCGACCCAATCCATTACCTCTCCCAGGGCAAAGCCCTTCGCGCGCGCCAGCGCGACAGGCGTAAAATGCAATTCCAGGTACTTTACATTATCTTCAGCCGCATCGGCGATCGCTTCCCTGGTAATTCGAGTAATAATTTGTGGAGAACGGTAGAAAAGGCGCAAGGTCTGAAATTTCGAGAGAAATATCTGAAAATTTTGTGGATCCTCCAATTGCATTTGCACCAGTGATGGCAACTGTTCTACATCCAGTTCCAGAGCGCTGGTCTCTCGTTTCTTGATCAACTCTTGCATCGTACTTAAACGCAATGAACCTTCCAGGTGCCGATGAAGCTCAACCTTGGGAAGATTTTTATAAAAATCAAAAGGTCGATTAACTGCAGATTGCTCGAACAAATAACGCTCCAATCGATCAATCATTACAAATATGCAACACCAGATATAAAATAAAATTACTGGTTATAATCAACATCAATTCGGGATAATACTTTGTACTAAAGAATTTATTACCATTGCGAGGCCTAAAAGGCCGAAGCAATCTCTTTCATGAGAGAAAAGACTGCTTCGCTCGCAGCGGCAGAAATATAACCTGGTTTTCCAATCCCGAACTCACGTTAATTATACATTATATGAATCATCTAATGTCGGCGCCGCTTTTTCTTTTGTTGAATCTGCTCGGGCTCTTTAGGCCGTACGTTGATGGTATCTTCGCGAGATACTTCAGTCGTTTGTTGAGCTTGTGAACGGCGAGGAGCATACGTAAACATTCGGCTGATAACGCCAATTCGGATATCAGCCAACAAATTCTGGAACATCTCTGAAGCCCGGCTTTTATATTGAACAAGCGGATCGCGTTGTGCATAAGCCTCAAGACCAATTGAAACTCTCAAGGCTTCGACCCTGGTCAAATAATCAACCCACAACTCTGAGATGACGTTTAATAACAACTGGCGATAAATTGCCGTTAAAACTCGTTGGCCAAGGCCATCTATTAATGTGCGTTTGTCATCATCAGAAAGATCAGGCAAAGGTACTGCAGCAATCTCGCTAAAATGTTCAGCGCCCAAAATTCCTTCAAACAAAGACTTCGTTGCTGCGTCGCCATCATTCATACATTGAATAACCTGCGACAGACGAGTCAGCTCATTTTGTCCCCATATCCAACGGATTATCGCTTGAGCTTCTTCGAGATGATTCAGTACTTCATCAGCAACGTCTTGTGGAGATTGTGCTTCCAGTTGTCGGGCTGCTGCATAGATATAACGCAAACGAGTGGTTCGCGCCCACGCCTGGCGGTGTGTTCTTCGATCAAAAACAATTCGCGATCCAATCGACATTGTATGAAGCAATCGAGTGAATTGACTTTGATCCAATGTGGCAAGATCAAGTCGTTCCAATTCAGCTTGTAGATCACGTGTTATTTGTCCCTGTTCTCCAAGCAATTTTTCCAACCGATTGTTGAAAATATCTTCAACCGCGCCATACAATTGATCTGCTATGGTTGCCCAATCGTCGCCCTGCAAATCGGAAGATTTTACCCCTAAAGATTCTTCCAGGCGACGCTCCAGCGCGCCAATCACCCGGATGACAGCAAGACCGGTTAAGAAGTCATCAATTTGGTCAACAATTGTCTCAGCAACCTGGCGCGGGTCGGATGTCAATAAGCGAGCTTGATCTGAAGACAATTTAATGGGGACGTGAACCAGGCCGATGATTTCCTCGATAATTTCCTGTGGGCGACGAGGTGATTCATTTTCGTCCTGATCTTCCAATCCTTCCAGATAAGTATCGAGTGCTTCACGGCGTTCAGCTAATTGAGTCTGCAGACTATCCTCTGTGCGTTCCAATAATGCGCGCACTGCATGCAACGTATGTTCTTGTTCCGCTTTTAAAGCGCTTTCGGCCAGATCCAAAAGAGCCGTTTTTATAACCGGCAACGTACGCGGCTTGTCTTTAATGCGCTCTTCCAATGAATTCAGTAATCTTTTTATGGTATAAGTCGGATAAATCGCGCCCTCGTAATCAATGAATGGCTGAATCTGATCCAACCATGCCAAAAGTTTCCAGGGGCCCTCTTCATCTTTCAATGCAGCAGGAATACGCTGCGCGATCTCAGTTCGCAACATTTCCACGACATCATCATGCAAGTCTTCTTTTGTAAAAATTCGTTCGCGTTGTGAATAAATGCGCGCTCGCTGGGCATTCAACACATCATCATACTCGATCAGATGTTTACGAATATCAAAATTTGCACCTTCAACGCGAGTTTGAGATTGTTCTATGATCCGGCCGACAATGCCATGCTCAATTGGAATGGCATCGTCTATCTTCAAACGCTGCATCAGATCATTGACCTGACCGCCGCCAAATATACGCATTAATTCATCTTCCAACGATAAATAGAAGCGCGACGAACCAGGGTCACCCTGCCGGGCTGCCCGACCACGCAACTGATTGTCAATCCGGCGAGCTTCATGCCTTTCAGAACCAATGATATGCAAACCGCCCAAAGTACGAACACGCTCCATATCATCCATATACTGCATGAAAGAATTGACCTCTACCTCATAAATGCCGTAATCAACTGGATTCAGTTTGGTAATTGCTTCCCTGCGCTCAGCCATTGTCATTTCGTATGGGTCTTTATATCCGGCTTTACTTAACACACGATTGACCGCGCTTAATATTTCTTCAGCCAGTTCACCGCCAAGTTTGATATCCACCCCACGTCCGGCCATGTTGGTCGCAATCGTAACCGCTCCAAAAGCGCCTGCTTTCGCTATAATCTGACTTTCTTCGGCATGTTTGCGAGCATTCAAAACCTGATGCGAAACTCCACCCTGTAAAACCATTTGCAATCGGGGTTCATCTTCGGGTTTTAAGTTGAAGATTCGCAATAAACGTCTGACGTTTGTTGGCTCTTCTGGATTTAATGAAAGATCAAGAGTACGCGCCAATGAACGCAAATCCTGCGGCGATAATTCATCCAAAGACTTATTCAATAATTGAAGCGCCGGGATAGCTCTGCCATCATTCTGTCCCGGATTCTGTTCAAACCAGACATGCCGCAATAGTAATACCTGGGTCAACCGGCGAATAGGTTCTGCACGCAATCGATTTGAGAGCAAATCAGAATGTTCGACAGATGTCGTTCCCACCAATAATGGTCTGCCCTGCACATAGTATCGAACGATTTCCTCCGTGATCGCTCGTAATTTTGCTTCTTCTGTACGATAAACAACATCAGGATAATCCTTGCGTTTCCAATAGATCGGTGTCTGTAACGGATCTCCTCGCCGTGCGTATGCGGTGAATTTATATCCATCTTCATCACGTTTTTCAACCATCACCAGTGGAGATTCTGGCCTCATTGCCTGATATTCCAAATTGGTTGGAACCGGGAGGACTTCAAGCTTATAAATCTTTTGAAATTCTTCCGCCTCAGTAAGCGCTGTACCTGTCATGCCCGACAATTTCTTGTACATACGAAAATAATTCTGCAAGGTAATCGTCGCGTAAGTAATATTTTCCGCCTCGACACGAACGCCTTCTTTGGCTTCCACGGCCTGGTGCAACCCATCTGACCAGCGCCGACCCGGCATCAGTCGTCCGGTAAACTCATCAATAATGACCACTTTACCTGCTTGCACGAGATAATCTTTATTTCGCCGGTAAAGAAATTGAGCGCGTAGCCCCTGTTCAATGAAACCCAATAAGCGAGCCTGTTCGGGAGTAATATCTTCGGGTCGCTCAGGATCGCGCAACGGTTGCTGCAAAAGCTCCTCGATATGTGTTTCACCGGCTTCTGTTAACGTCACTGTTCGGTCACGCTCGCTGATTTCATAATCTTCTGGCTTGAGTTGTTTGATAACTTGCGCCGTGCGGATATACCATTCAGCATCATCCTGCGCCGGTCCAGAAATAATTAACGGCGTCCGCGCCTCATCAATCAAAATATTATCTACCTCATCTACAATAGCAAAGTGGTGACCCCGCTGAACACGGTCATCCAGGCTCATTGTCAGATTATCTCGTAGATAGTCAAAACCAAACTCACTGTTAGTGCCATAAGTAATATCTGCCAGATATGCCTGAACGCGATCCACCAACTGGAGCTGGTGTTGGTCCTCATGAGGAGAAGTACGATCCAAATCAACAAGAAAAGCCTTTTTGCCATTCTCAGTACGGGCCGCCATTTGCAAAACCCCCACATTCAATCCAAGCGCCATATAAATGGGAGCCATCCAACGTGCATCGCGCCGCGCCAGATAATCGTTAACGGTTACCAAATGAGCGCCCTTACCTTCCAGGGCATTCAAATATAATGGGAGCGTTGCTACAAGCGTTTTACCCTCGCCCGTTCTCATCTCGGCAATCTTGCCCTGATGTAAAGCGATCCCACCCATCAGTTGAACATCATAATGTCTTAAACCAATCGTACGTTTACTGGCTTCCCGAACAACAGCAAACGCTTCAACCAAGATATCATCAAGTGTTTCACCGTCAGACAACCGCTTCCGAAACTCATCCGTCTTCAACCGTAGTTGCTCATCGCTTAAGGATTCGCATGCAGCTTCCAAATCGTTTATCCGATCAACAAGCTCAGATAACTTATCAACTTCGCGTTTGTTGGGGTCGCCCCCGATAATGCGAACGAATTTTTGTAACATATTACACCTTTCTGAAAAGTGATTATAGCATATCCATAAAAAGAATCGTTCATCGTTTTGCTGAGTAAGTTCTTTTCTTAAACATTTTTGGATTATTACAGACTGCATGCTATAATTTTATAAATTCCCTGCAGCTCCCTTAAGGCTCAAATATGTCTTTTGTTCATCTGCATGTCCACTCCGAATACTCTCTGCTTGACGGCTTCAGCAATATCAAGAAGCTGGTCAAGCGCGCTAAAGAAATGAACATGCCCGCAATTGCGTTGACAGATCACGGCACAATGTTTGGCGTAATCGAGTTCTATAATGCAGCTATTGCCGCAGGAATTAAGCCAATCATTGGGCTTGAAAGTTATATGGCTGCGCGACGGATGCAAGATAGAGATTCCAAACTGGACAAAACATCCAGTCACATCCTTTTGTTAGCTGAAAACGCTAAAGGATACCAAAACCTGCTTGAAATTGCCAGCAAGGCGCAATTAGAAGGTTTTTATTATTACCCACGCATTGATCACGAATTTTTACAAGATCATGCCGAAGGATTAATATGCACCTCTGGATGCATGAGCGCTGAAATTCCGCGTACGATTTTGCGGGAAGGTCAGGATGCAGCAATCAAGAAGCTTGATTGGTACTATGACGTGTTCGGAAAAGATAATTTCTTCATCGAACTCCAATCCCATGAGATTGCCGAAATGCCAGCCTTGAACCGGTCGCTTATTGAACTGGGAAAACGCTATGAAGCCCGGCTCATTGCCACCAATGATGTGCATTATATTAATAAAGAAGACTTTCATCTGCAGGACATTCTACTGTCCATTCAAACCGGATCGCTCATATCAGATCCCAATCGTTTTCGGATGACAGATCCAACCTATTATCTTCGTTCATCTGAAGAAATGATGCAGCTCTTTGCTGAACAGCCCGAAGCAATCAGTAACACAGTATTGATTGCCGACCGTTGCAACGTTGATTTAAAACCCAAAGGATACCACCTGCCGTTATTCACTGTACCAGATGGTTACACACCGGAATCATATCTGCGTCAAATTTGCGAAGAAGGATTTGTCCGTCGCTATGGTAATCTCACTCAAGACACAGCCTATCGAGAACGGCTGGAATACGAGCTAAAAATCATTCATCAGATGGGTTTTGATACCTATTTCTTGATCGTTTGGGATTTGTGCCGCTACGCCCGGCAGGAAGAGATCTGGTACAACGCACGCGGATCAGCCGCGGGTTCGATTGTGGCTTATTGTCTGGATATTACTCTGGTTGACCCAATTTCGCATGGCTTAATATTTGAGCGTTTCCTAAATCCTGGCCGCGTCTCAATGCCCGATATTGACCTGGATTTTAGAGATGACTTGCGGCCCAAAATGCTCGAATATTGCGCTCACAAATACGGCGACGATAAGGTGGCGCAAATTATCACCTTTGGTACTCTGGGCGCCAGAGCAGCCATCCGCGACGTAGGCCGGGTTCTTGATATTCCCATTTCCGAAGTTGACCGTGTTGCCAAACTGATACCCAATATTCCGGGAAAACCAGTCAAGATCAAAGAAGCGCTTGAGGAAACACCTGAACTCAAACAGGTTTATGAATCCGAAGAATATCTACACAACCTGATTGATACAGCAAGCCAGATGGAAGGCGTTGTCCGTAACGCCGGGACGCATGCCGCAGGCGTCGTAATCACCGATAAACCTGTAATCGAATATGTCCCATTGCATCGTCCAACAAGCGGATCAGAAGACAGCCCCATAAAGACTGTTACCCAATTTGAAATGTCCATCATCGAATCACTGGGATTGTTAAAAGTTGATTTCCTGGGTCTGGCGACGTTGACCATCATGGCTAATGCCTGCAAACTGATTGAAAAACGGCATGGCGTCAGTCTTAACCTATCTAACATCCCCACTGATGACCCGGAAACATACAATCTGCTTGGTTGCGGACACACTGCCGGCGTCTTCCAACTGGAAGGCAGCGGGATGACCCGCTATCTCATGCAGATGAAGCCCAAGACACTGGAAAATGTCATCGCCATGGTGGCCCTTTACCGGCCTGGCCCATTGGAGTTTATACCCACTTACATCCAGCGAATGCACGGGGAAGAAACCACTACATACCGCCACCCAGCGTTGGAACCAATATTTAAAGAAACTTACGGGATTCCTGTTTACCAGGAACAGATCATGTTCGCGGCGATGCAACTGGCTGGCTACACCGCTTCAGATGCAGATGACTTACGCAAGGCCATAGCCAAAAAGAAAGCCGATTCCTTGCTCAAACATCGCCAGCGATTTGTTGATGGCGCTAAAGAGCGGAACATTTCTGAAGAAACCGCCAGCTTGATTTTTGATGATTGGGAAAATTTTGCCAGGTACGGGTTCAATAAAGCACATGCAGCTGACTATGGAGTCTTAGCAGTTCAGACTGCCTATCTCAAAACCCATTATCCCGTTGAGTATATGACCGCATTGCTGTCAGCATCAAAAAACGAGGCAAAGAAGATCGCACTGTATGTCGCTGACAGCCGGATGATGGGTATTCCTGTATTACCTCCAGATGTCAACACCAGTGATTGGGATTTCTCTATTGAAGACCGCCCAGAGGGAAAACCAGCTATTCGTTTCGGAATGGGGGCGGTCAAAAATGTGGGCAATGGGCCTGTGGATATTATTCTGCAATCGCGAAAAGCCGGTCCATTTACCAGCTTGAACGATTTTGCCCGCCGGGTAGATTTAAAACAAGTAGGGAAACGCGCCCTGGAAAGTTTAGTTCGCGTTGGCGCATTAGACCGTTTTGGCCCGCGCTTATCTATACTGGCAGCAATGGATCGTATTGTCTCACTCAGCATCGCTCATTTTAAGGCCGCTGAATCAGGGCAAATGAGTCTTTTTGGTGCGAGTACAGGAGCCGAGGAAGATATTATCCTCCCCGAAAGTAATTCCCTGGATTGCCGAGAGCAACTCAACTGGGAACGTGAATTACTCGGATTGTACGTATCAGATCATCCCCTTAGCCCATATCAGGAAACTTTGCAAAAACAGATAACACATTTTTCCGGTCAATTGGGCGAAGTCTCCCATAATGAACGAGTCTGCGTCGCCGGCTTAGTCACAGCCATCCGTCCTTATCAGACCAAAACGGGCAAACCCATGGGATTTGTTACCCTGGAAGATATTCAGGGTAACATCGAACTGGTTTTCTTCTCACGCGCCTGGGAACAATATCATGGAAAACTCAAACTTGATAAAGTGATCATCATTGAAGGGAAAGCCGATGCAGAAAGCGGCGATCCGAAGGTCCTTGTTGATAAAGTAAGAGACGACATCGAACCCCTTACCATACATAAAGAACAGACCTGTATAAACCCGGTCGAAAATTTATCCGTTTCACTGAATACAACAACAGAAAACTATCTTGAAGATGCCCCCCTAAACGAACCCGAAGATAACAGCGCAGAGATACTGGATGATAACATTCCTCCGCCGCCCGAACCATTTCCCGATGATGCCTGGGAAATCCAGCAAAAGTCACAACCGCAAGAAGCGACGGCAACAACCCTGCATGAAACAGGCGAAAAGCCGCCAGAACCGATGCTGTTAAACCACCGGACGAGGGATGAATACGCAATCTACGCCCCTGAAGATAATCCAGTACAAATAGAAGAAGCCCACACTGTAGAAAAACCTGCATTTACCGAGAACGAATTACCCATTATTGCGCCTGCGTACATTGTCTCGCCTGAACCCCACAGACATCGGCAAACTGCAACAAGCGACCAACAACCCAAAATGATCACTGTTTTCTTGCGAGCCAGCGAAGACAAAAGCCGTGATTCCCGGCGAGTTCGTAATATACACGGCATCTTGAAATCTTATCCGGGAAATGATCGCTTTTCTTTATACATATTTGAGCACGGCAACGGCTACCTGTTGGAATTTCCCAATGATACAACTGGACTTTGCCAGGAAATGACCAATAAACTCGAAAAAATAGTAGGCGCGGATGGTATTCGTATTGAACCAATAACTTTTCACTAAAAAATACTTGTAGGTGAACTTATGGATGAGAAAAAAATCTCTGTGATTGGCGTTTTAACTTCTGGCGGTGATGCGCCAGGAATGAATCCCTGTATCCGCGCAATCGTGAGAACAGCAGTATCCCGGAATGTAAAGGTCTTTGGCATTCGTGGTGGGTACGAAGGATTAATTCATGGAAATTTCATAGAAATGGGCGCTCGCGATGTAGGCGGCATCATGCAGCGCGGCGGTACCGTTATCCAGACCGCACGCAGCGAAGAATTTCGTACGCCCCACGGCCAACGTGAAGCAATCCGCCAGATGAATGATGTCGGTATGGAGGGATTACTTATCCTGGGCGGCGATGGATCATTAAATGGCGCATATCAATTGGCGCAACAGGGTATTCACGTCGTTGGCGTTCCTGCCAGTATCGACAACGACATCTATGGCACGGATATGTGTATCGGAACTGATACGGCGCTTAACACAATTGTAGATGCCATTGATAAACTTCGTGATACTGCTTCATCGCATAGTCGGGCATTTCTTGTTGAAACAATGGGACGGGAATGTGGTTATCTGGCAGTGCAGGCCGGGATTATCAGCGGCGCCGAAATGGTGTTAATCCCGGAAATCACCAACACAATAGACGAAGTGATCCAAACAGTCGAGAGCGCCTACCGGCGTGGTAAAACGCACTGCATCATCATTGTGGCCGAGGGCGCTTCGTTGAAAGTTAATGAAGTTTCTGACACGCTCGCCAAAATGGATTTAGGATTCACAATGCGCGTTACCATCCTTGGACATATACAGCGAGGCGGCAAACCGAGCGCTTTCGATCGTTTTCTGGCAACCCGTTTCGGAGTCGCAGCTGTAGAAACCCTGCTGTCAGGAAAGAGTAATGTGATGATCGGTCTTCAAGGACGCGATATGATACCTGTCCCATTGGAAGAAATCATCTCCCATAAACGAATGCTTAGTTCTGATTACCTGGAAATGGCGCGCATGCTTGCGCTATAATGAGTCCTATGCAATACGAAATTAACCCCGTTGATCACATCACTACCGATGCAATCGGTGAACCCGGCCATCGCATTTTTTACCTGCAAGCCTCGCAAAACGAGCGCAACATTATATTACTGGTTGAAAAAGCTCAAATTCAAACCCTTGCAATTGGCCTTGAGCAATTTTTAGCCGAGATCATGCAACAGTATCCTGATTTACCCGAAGCTTCATCCGAGTATGACGAAGAGAAAATGCATATCCGGGGCCCAATTGATCCTTTGTTTAGAATTGGAGAATTTGGTCTGGGCTATGAAGTTGAAAGCGACATGATCATTCTGGTCGCCCGCGCCGCTGTCGAAGAAGGTCAACAACCCGAGAATGTGGACGAAGCCCAATTTTGGTGTACTCGCTCTCAAATCCGCGCCATGTGCCATTGGGGCATAGAACTTGCCGCGCGTGGACGCCCAATTTGCCCACAATGCGGCGAACCGATGGAGCCAGAAGGTCATCTTTGCCCAAAGAAAAACGGGCATAAGCACTAACCAGCTTAACAAAAAGCATAGAACTATTGAGTTTTTATATGACTTCCCGTCCGGAAGACGATCTCTGCCTGGAAGCCCTGAAAAAGGGGGCTATAACCATTCAGGGACAATTCATTCACGGCTCAAACTATACCTATCTGGTCGAAGTTATATATCAGGCTCAAAAATATTCGGCCGTTTATAAACCCATTCGCGGCGAGCAACCCCTGTGGGATTTTCCCCAAAACTCCCTGGCGAAACGAGAAGTGGCAGCCTATTGGGTCAGTGAAACGATAGGCTGGCGCTTTGTTCCTCCAACAACTTACCGCCGCCAGGCGCCTCTGGGACCCGGGTCGCTACAAATGTATATTGAACACGACCCGGCCTATAACTATTTCAATTTCTCTCAAGAAGATAAACTGCGTTTAAAGCCCGTCGTTCTCTTTGATCTTATCCTCAACAATGCAGATCGCAAGGGCAGCCATATATTATTCGATGTAAACCATAAATTATGGTTGATTGACCACGGCCTTTGTTTTCATGGAGATGATAAATTGCGAACCGTAATCTGGGATTTCGCCGGACGACCCATTCCGCCCGACTTGATAAACAATATTACTCTACTGCTTCGGGATATTCAAAGCAAGGGGCCGCTTTATCAAAAATTACTTTCATTATTGAAAAAGAGTGAAATTAATGCTTTATCGAGGCGGGCTTTTACCTTAACACAAACCTCGCAATTCCCCTTCCCGGCAGAAAACCGGCGTCCATTTCCCTGGCCACCAGTGTAAGTCTGAACGAAATTTTTTTAGCTACAAAAATAAAGATTATTGGCATAGAATTGCCTGTTACTTTTCATTGCTTTTCCCAGAATAATTTAATAACGCGGTTTGTACACTGATCTTACTTAATATCAGATAATAAGGCCATGACAAAAGACTGTTGGAGTCAATATATTATTTGATTTGACCCAACAATCAGAGTCTTTACATCATAGGATGATATGAATGATCTGACCACTTCCGACAAAACTTTAGCCGCCAAAGCGAAAAAAGACCCGCGCGCTTTTGTAACGCTTTATCAGCGCCATCTCAAACAAATTTATGTTTATCACCTATCCCGTACTGGAAATGAACAAGATGCTCAGGATCTGACTTCTGAAACCTTCCTTGCGATGGTAGATAGCATCAATCATTACCACCCTGCATATACTTTTTCTGCCTGGCTTCTCGGAATTGCTCGCCACAAATTAGCTGACTATTTCAATCAGAAAACACCACAAAACTCACTGGAAGAAGTAAATGATCCACCGGCAACAGAATCCCTTCCCGAACAATTAACCATAGAACATTTTGACAGGGAACGCGTTTATGAAGTCTTAAGGTTACTTTCACCAGACCGGGCAGATGCTCTCAGGTTACGCTTCCTTTGTAATTTGAGCTTGAGCGAAGTCGCACAGGTAATGAATAAAAATGAAGCCGCCGTAAAAATGCTCATTTATCGCGGCTTAGAGGAAATGCGAGGACGTATTGGTACGACTCTATCGGAGGAAGTATGAAAAAATTATCACATACAAATTTTCCGGATACTGAAAATGAACCGGATGTTAACAAGAATGAAAATATCACGATTACCCCTGAATTAGTGTCCACCGCCGGATTAATAACTCAAGCTGGTGAAAGCATCGAAATACCCGATGACTTTTCCTATAAACTGCAGAAAGAGATATTAGCACACGCCTATAACCGCCAAAAAGAGGCTCATAAAGAATATGCATTTTCAGGACGATCAGTATCACGAATTGGAATGATGCTGGCTGGCGCGGCGACGATGACGATTATTCTGTTGCTGATTCTGCCATCTTTGTTGCCAACTTTAAATAATTTGGCCAATCTATCAACCCCCTCTCCAACCGCCAATCAAACAGGATTCGTTAATCCAACTGCGCAAACGCCAACCACATTCTTCAAGACATCCCCGGTTTCTGCCCCCCCATTATCATTTATCAGCAGCTTTGCCCAGGCGCAATCTGAAATTGGAGGAATGTTCAGCAGAGCGCAACTCACTCTGAATGCAAATCTGCCAGATTCACCGCAAGAGTCCATGGTATATGAGCAACAATCTGATGAAAAGATGACGCCTGAACGAGCAAAAGAAATTGCAGCATCGTTAGGAATCACTGGCAGTGTTTATCAAACTTCTTCTGAAGCCGAAGGGGAACCAATCTATCATGTCACTGACGGCATTCAGGAAATCTGGTTTATTGGGGGCGCCAATCATTTTACTTACGTTGCAGATATCAGCAACAGCCCGGCCAGCAGCGGTTTTGACTTGCCCCTACAGACACGCGTAAAGACAGCAGAAGCATTTTTGAAAGAACGCGGGCTGCTGAACTTCGAATACCGCGTGGATGAAACCTTGAGCCAGGGGAACCTGGTTGTATTCAACTGTTTGTTTGCAGGTATTCCATTACTTGAAACTGATCACTTCAACCCCCATATCGAGGTGCAATTAGATGCACATGGCCATGTAGCTGTTGTTTACTATAATCTAAACCGCATGAATCCGCTGGGGGCCTATTCAATTCGCAGCGCTGAAGATGCCTGGAAGATCATTTTGAGCAATACAGATGATAAACGTGTGCAATACGCAATAACCGATCCCGCAATGAATATCCGCCAGATACAGCCAGCCTGGGTGCGTCAATATCCACAGGGAGAATTAATCAATCTCTATGGATATCTCACCATTATGCAAGCCACAGAAGCCGGCCAGGAACCCTGGATAACGCTCGGCGGTTTTACTTTACAGGGTGATCTGAACGACCTGATTGCTGCTTACGAAGGTTCCCATGAATTAAGCGCGGAGCAACAACAAATGATTTCATCCGGTGAAGTGAGTGAGAAGCAGGCAATCGGATGGGCAAATTTCTTCCATGTATGGGGCCAAATAATCGCCAAAGCCGATGGCAAGCGCGTGTTTCAAGTGGAAGGGTGGGAACGCTCCCCGGCGCCGGATGATTATTACTTTGGAACGATTGTCAAAGAGAATGAGAAATATTATTTAAACGCCAATGATGGCAAGAGGTGGATGCTTGCCGATATACCGGCAGATGTCCCTTTGAATACAACTGTGAGCGTGAGAGGAGTGCGCGTAAAAGATCAACCCGATCTATTTAATTGGAGCCTGATCCAGGTAGAGCCAGTAGAAGCTCCTCAGCAGGATATATCCGGCGGGGGAGGAGGGCCATTTAACTTCTCTCCTACCCCCGGGCAAACTGCAACCGAAACAGCGCCAACGCCAGAACCATTACCTTACCAGCCAGGCGATTATATAGATTCAATGCTTGGCGTTTTAAACAACGTGGAAAAATTGATCTATAGTGATGGAAGAACAGAAATGCACTACCAGATGAACTTGCCCCTGCCGAGCGATCCGTCTGAACTGCGATCAGTTGAATTGATCGGCAACAATTTACAGGATTTAGAAACACTTAACCGGTTGCATATCAAAGTATGGGGCACCTACCAAATTATAGATGGGACGCCAACCATAGAAGTTGAACGTTATGAGAAAGCTTATAAGGATGAGATAATTCAGGCATGGTTGGGCAAGCAGAAAGTAGAAACACTGGACGGCCGTAAAGTTTTACTGTTCACAGATATCAATAATAAGCAATACATCTTATCACATTCGTTGCACATGCCCCCTGAATATCTACAAGACAATTTTAACGGTGAACAATTAATTGTCGAAGGCGTTTTATCTCAGGAAATTTATGCAGGCTACCCAATCATCAATGATTTTTCGGGCCAAATAGCTCCTGGCCGGCTTAACTTAGATGGTTATCAATTGGAAAGTAATCAAGTATATGAGCAAGCCGTTGAAGAGCCTATTTTAGAACAAGATACCGTAAAAGATGTAATCATAGACAAAGTCGAGATGGTATACTTTGCTTATGATTTCTCACACGGCGGGGGTGGCGTCGATTTGAATAACAACCCAATGCGTTTTGTGCAACCCGTCTGGCGTTTCAGCGGAAAACTGGGTGATGGGCGACTGGTGGAAGTTTTGGTGCAAGCAGTCGCTGATAAATATTTACAGTAGAGGTAAAATAAGATCATCTCATTTTTTTAGCTCTCATCACATCGTAAATGACTGAACACTTTGAAATCAATCTAAGGAGCTTTCTATGACACACTATCGATTAGCATTAATTGGCTTTGGCAATGTTGGGCGAGCGTTAGTGCAGCTTTTAGGGCGCAAACAATCCGAACTCGAATCTCAGTACGGAATCACATTTACGATAACTGGCATTGCCACAGGTCGGCATGGCATAGCCATTAATCCCGATGGCATCGATGGTGAAAAGGCGCTCCAATTGGTTGAGAAAGGTCAATCACTTGAGGTTTTATCTGTACTAAAGCCGCCTCAAAACAACCTTGATTTTATCAAGCAATGCCCGGCTGATGTTTTATTCGAAAACACCCCCGTTAATCATAAGACCGGACAACCAGCAATTGATCACCTGAAATGTGCTTTAGAGCACAAAATGCATGCCATTACCGCAAATAAAGGGCCCGTTGTTCACGGCTATCGTGAATTAGCTGAAATGGCCCGCAAATACAACAGACGCTTCATGTTCGAATCAACGGTAATGGATGGCGCGCCGATTTTCTCCTTGTTTCGCCAGGCGCTCCCAACAGCGCAATTGAAGGCTTTTCAAGGAATTCTAAACTCGTGCACAAACTTAATCCTTGGCCGCATGGAAAAGGGTGAAACTTTCGAACAAGCCGTTGCTTATGCACAATCTATCGGAATTGCAGAAACAGATCCTAGCGCTGATGTCGATGGGTGGGATGCAGCAATAAAAGTCGCCGCTCTCGTCACGGTTCTGATGGATATTCCTTTCAAACCCGATGAAGTTGAACGAGAAGGCATTCGTTCGATCACACCGGAGATGATTAATAAAGCCCGCGCAGAAGGAAAACGTTGGAAACTTATCTGTTCAGCCACACGAGACGGTAAGGTAGTCCATGCTAAAGTTGCGCCACAAATGGTTGAATCTAACTCCCCCTTCTTTAGTGTAGATGGAACAAGCTCAATCGCCCGGTTTCAAACGGATGTATTGCCAGGGCTCTCTATTGTGGAAGGCGATCCTGGCCCGGAAACAACTGCTTACGGTCTGTTGGCTGATTTCATTCACGCTGTTATAAAATAATAGTATAAATTGTCGACTCAATTCTATCGGCAGATAGTACTATGGATCATCAGATTTATCTTGGGTTGGGAACCAATCTGGGAGATCGCCTGGAAAATTTGCAAACAGCAGTGGAATTACTGCCGCCTGATATATACGATATCAAATTTTCTCCGATTTATGAATCACTGCCCTGGGGCTACGCTGACCAACCCACTTTTCTCAACCAGGTGATTATTGGATGGACAGGGTTATCCCCACTGGATCTATTAGCACACATCAAGCAAATCGAGCAAAAAATGGGGCGGCAAATGACTTTTCGCTACGGCCCCCGGTTGATCGATATCGATATACTGGCATACGACGATCTGATCCTGGACACCCCTAAACTGACCATTCCTCACCCTCAGATAACCAAACGCTCATTTGTGCTTGTTCCTTTGGCCGATCTTACTCCAGATTGGCGCCATCCTGTTCTAAAACAATCTGCCCAAAGATTATTAAACCAGCTGACTTGCGATGATATTAAAATCTATGATAATTATCCGAAAATAGCGACAGATGAAAACGAAAAATAACAATCTGTTCCAATGGGGTACTCGCACCTACGTCATGGGAATTATCAACATCACACCGGATAGTTTTTCAGGAGATGGCTTATTAGACCGAGAAGATGTTGTAAAACAAGCAGTTGAACAGGCGATTAAGTTTATCGATGCAGGTGTTGATATTCTTGATATTGGTGGCGAAAGTACTCGTCCTGGCGCTCAATTAATCAGCGAAGACGAAGAAAAACGACGCATCTTGCCAGTTATTCAGGCGCTCTCCAAGCTGAGTGTGCCCATATCAGTAGACACATATAAGGCTACTGTCGCCAGAGACGCCCTCCAGGCAGGCGCCAGTTGGATAAACGACGTTTGGGGATTACGTGCAGACCCAGCAATGGCAAAAGTTATTGCTGAGGCAGGCGCTCACGTGGTTATCATGCATAACCGTAGCAAGCCTGCTCATGCTGAAATTGACAAACTACTGGGCGGCCATTACATTGGTGAAAAATACGATGATCTTCTAGAAGATATCCGGCGAGAGCTACTGGAGAGTGTGAAATTGGCCCATATTGCTGGAATACCGGACCAACAAATCATTCTAGACCCTGGCATTGGGTTCGGCAAAACTGTCGAACAAAACCTCGAAATAATTAACCGGCTTGATGAGATTCGAAACATTGGTTATCCTGTTCTATTGGGAGCTTCGCGTAAATCATTTATCGGGTATACATTGGGTTTGCCGCCTGATCAGCGAATTGAAGGGACAGCCGCGGCAATCGCAGTCGGGATTGTACGCGGCGCCGATATGATCCGCGTACACGATGTGCAGGCCATGATACTCGTCAGCCGAATGGTAGATGCTATAGTAGGAAAAAGAAAATCGTGAATCGCTTCTCGGTAGTTAATCTGGGTATTCTGGTGTCGCGCCGTCAAAAGAAAAGAATCCATCAACAACAGTCGGCCGGAAAGCGTATCAATCGCCTTCTATTGGGTTTAGGCGCCACATTGATTCTCTTGTTATCTACCATAAATATCGCGCTTGCTCTGTTTTATGTCGATATAACCAGTAATCTACCTTCCCTGGAAACCTTGCCGTTACTTCTCGATTCCCCAAACGGCCTTCTGCTGAAACCGACGCAATTGTTTGATCGTAGTGGAGAACACGTTATCTACACACTTGAAAATCCCGGCATCAAACGGCGTTTTTTACCAATAGATGAAAAGCAGTCCGCGCATATTTCACCCAATCTGGTTAAAGCCACACTGGCTCTCACTGACCCTACATATTGGACAAACCCTGGCTACAGTATTCAGGGGATTAAAAATGGCTCACATCCGACGCTTGCCCAACAATTAGTATTCGAAGTGTTGTTAGCTAATGAATCTCCCGGTTTACGGCGCAACATTCGCGAACGATTACTGGCCAATCAAATCATCAGCCATTATGGAAGGAATAAAATTCTCGAATGGTACCTTAATAGCGCCTATTACGGCCATCTGGCTTATGGGGCAGAAGCAGCCGCTCAACTTTACTTCGGAAAATCTGCTGCCAACCTCAACCTTGCTGAAGCGGCTTTATTGGCCGGCCTGGTGCAAACCCCGGCGCTAAATCCACTGGATGCACCACAGGCCGCTTATTCCATTCAACAACGGGTTTTAGAGTCAATGCTGGCCCAAGGAGTCATAACAATTGATGAATTCGTTGATGCAAAAACAGCCGTTATCAACTTTAAACAAAACGATCAACAAAGCGCCTATCCATACCAGGCATTCATAAACCTCGTTCTCCAACAAGCGCAGAATCAGTTAGGACGCGGACAAATTGAGCGAGGCGGTTTGCAAATTATTACAACACTTGATTACGACCTTCAAAATCAAATGCTCTGTACAATCCGTACACAGATCGCTCGTCAGCAGGGCAGCTCGGAAGTTTTCAAACCCGAAAACCAGACTGAATGTATAGCTGCCCGTTATCTTCCCACACTGTCATCTGAAAATAATACGCCCTTACAGAAGCTGGCAGCCAGCTCAATTATCCTTGACACGCCCACCGGACAAATATTAGCTCTGTCAGGCAATACAACTACAACAAAGGAATCGGGTTTTTCAAATGAACACCCGGCTGGAACACTGATCACCCCGGTGATTTATCTGACAGGTTTTACCCGTGGATTAAATCCAGCATCGCTGGCATGGGATATACCCAATAACATTGCAGATAATGATGTGGATTTGACCAACCCTGATGGAAAATATCATGGTCCGGTACGTTTACGAGTCGCGCTCGCTAACGATTATCTTATGCCGGCCATACAGGTAATGAATCAAATCGGTTTACAAATAACCCTGAAAACAGCAGAACAATTTGGTTTGATCCAATCCGATTCATCTTCCGAGAATCAAATATACCGGCTTTTAACAGGTGAAGATGAAATTTCCATAATTGATGCAGCACGATTCTATGCAATTTTTGCAAATCAGGGAAACCTGAAAGGTCAAACAACAAATACACAAAACAGCGAGACATCTCTTAATATAAATCCGACCGCTGTATTGAGAATACTAGACTTTAATGGGAGACTGTTGGTTGACTGGAGTGACCCAGAAAACCAACCCCTTATCAGTCAGCAATTGGCTTATCTTATCAACAACATTTTGGCGGATGAAACCATCCGATGGCCCAGCCTGGGGCATCCAAATTCACTGGAAATTGGCCGGCCAGTAAG
>CAZDAW010000024.1:0-29372 GCA_964503685.1 uncultured Anaerolineaceae bacterium
CATATCATGAACACAGCTTTCGCGCCTGTAGAAAGTGACAATACTAACAGTTTTTACAAAGCGAACATCTCATTATGCTGCCGGCGTTTCGACGACCGGTAAAGCCGTTGGAGTTCGAGTGGAACGAAAATATAACCACATCGCACCAACACCAATCAAAGTCACCACCAGGCCAATCAACCAACCAATGAAGGGGATTGAACGAACCAGTACGTATAGGAAAATCCCGACCAACATCGGCCAAATCATTTTTTCGTTAGCCTTGGGTGCAATTTGCTGAAGCAACAGCTTTCCAACCCAATACGAAACTATTAATTTACTTCCATAAGAAACCAGAAGGGTAAATATTGCCATGATCAATCCCAGGCCAGAAAGACCGACGCCAAAGATTGTTGACGACAAACCGCCCAATGTAATGATGGCAAAGAAAATACCGACCAGAATAATCAACACGGCTGCTGCAATTGCGCCCATATAACCCACAACAACGGTTACAAAACCATACCCAAGAGATTGCCAGGGCTTTGCATGCGCCTGTTCAGTAACGCGTTTGGTCAATAGCGGTATCAGCCAGATTGCCAGAGCGCCAAGAACCAGCAGCGTTAAGAATTCTTGTCCACGCGCCCATAACCATTTAAGGACATTCATCATTGGTGCAACTTGTGCTTCAGGAGTCGTTACCCCGGTTTGACCTTTAGTTTCTGCCGGAACCGGTGTTTGATATACAACCCCGCCCGCCGGCGCAGCAGCTATCGCCGTGGCTTGATCCACCGGGCTGGTATATGTGAATTTTCCGTTGATTTCCGCGTCTTTTGATACCCGCAAACCAGGATCAAGTATTTTTTTCGGCATACCCGGCCAGGAGAAATAGCGCATGGGCTGTGCATCAGTGCTCGGTGATTCAACATCAGCTTTCACATCACCGCCAATCTTACCATTTAACTCAAGTGCAACACTCGATGCATTTAAATCCTTGCCCACTTCACCAGAAAGGGCAGCCTGATAGCCGCCATAATATAGATCGCGGGTCACTTTTGAACCGGATTGAGTCTCAAGGCCAAAAGCGGCCAGGAAAGCATTCCGCCCGATAGAGGCATTTGAGCCTAAATTCAATGAACTTCCTGCGCCTAACAAACTGCCACTCACTGCCCCGTTAAAATCAAGCGTTTGGCCGCCGCAGAACACATTCCCGGTGACCTGTCCATTAATGACGATGTTTGACCCTGAACAGATAACATCACCATCAACTGAACCATTGACAGTAACTGTGTTACCAAAGGCAAATAAAATCCCTTTAACTTCGCCATCCATAACAACATTCTCGCCCGTGAGAAAAACGTCGTCATCGACAACTTCGCCTCTCTTGATCACTCCACCCTCATTGATAACAAGCGCCTTGGCAGGTTGAATTGTTCCCAGGGCAATTATAAAAACAAGGCCGAATGCAAGAAACAAATGAAACAGTTTAAACCGAGATACCTTTTCCATCTTTATTTCCTTACCTTTCTCTATATAAGATTTATACGCAAATAAATACAAAATGTCGCGATCACTTAACATTTTGTGTCTTTATATTGATATTAAATTGTGGCAATGATGAAACTATTTATTCCGTAAAGTCCAAAACGTTCCACCAACAATGATTAAAACCAAAACCGCGCCGCCAATAATGACCCCGGCAACGCTGCCTGGTTGTGACTGGAAGTTTTGGTTCCTTAATACATTCGCATCCGAAGGACAGGGAGTTCCCTGCCAGAGTGCGCTGTTCGTAAAATGAAACGATCCAGCGGCCGTGTTGTCTTCTCCAAAAGCAAAGCCGAAAGAAAATGCTAATGATAGAAATATCATGCAAACCAATAATATCACGTTGTTAAATAATAAACGTTTCAGGTTGATGAATTTGAAGATATTTCGTACTTTAAACAACGCTCTGATTCCCATAAAATTGAACCTGTTGTTTTTAACCATAAATCTATGATACCACGATCATGGAACCTTCAACCGCTCTGAAGCTGTTTCAGCCGCGCGGGTTGGGTTGCTGGCTCCTTTAAGAACATCCAGGGTGGCGTCGCGCAATACAGGCCCAACACTGACCAGGACATCGCTGGCAGGTTTAACCTTTGCCGATAGCACAACCTGATTGATGACAGTCCGAAGGCTCTCGTCTCTCCATCCAGGCAAGGACGAAGGACGAAGGGGTAAATAACCATTTAAGTTGGTCCAATTGGTTAAGAAGTCTTTATCAACCAGATAGTTTGCCAGAGCCATACTTACCGCATGATGCTCTGGTTGTTTGCCAGCAACAGCCCACATCCATCCAGTTGCTAGCGTAAATTGTTCCTTATCAAGTGGTGGAACAGGCATCGCGATGGTATCCACCGGTAACTCGATCAAATATCTTGATGCCCATGTGATGACAAGTTGTGCACGCTGTTCGCGGTAAGCCTGCCATGCCTGAGCATCGGTCTCTATTTCTGCCAGCCATAAAGGAAACAAACCATTTTTTTCAGCGTTTCGGACAAATTTGAGCATCGTCTCCAGTGTTTTCATATCCAGCGCCGGGCGATGCTGCATATCTTCAATCGAACCGCCCGCGGATTGATAAAAAGTTAGAGGAACAAGCGCCTGCGGGTCAGCGGCAGGAAAAGCCAATAAACCCGTCTTATGAGAAATGGCATACCAGTCGGGCGCCGGATTACCAATTTGTCCTGGGCGATAGAGAAGAACTAAAGCATCACCGGCAAAAGGAAGTCCAAATACGCTTCCTTGAATCATGGCCAACTGGCGGGCGTATTCATACCAGTCTCCATCAGCCTCGAACGAGGCATTGTCAAAAGGTATCAGTAGGCCTTTGACTGCCGCCACCTCAAAGTCTGAGCGAGGAAGAGCAATTAAATCGGGCAATACTTCAGGGGCAGCCGCATTGGCAGAAATCAGCGAATCCAGCAATCCAGCTGTTCCTGATAAAGCCTTAATCCTTACCTCAATACTGACATTGGGATATTCCCGTGTGAAAGCCTCAAGGCGATTCTTTAGCAAATCTCCTGAAGGCGAGCCATCATTGGGGTCAAATTGAGGAGGAAGCCAGATCCTCAAAGTCATCGGCTTTGCCGACGAAATCGTTCTGTCAGGTGTTTGTGTAGTTATATAACGGGTTGCTTCTGGCGTTAGCTGGTCGGCCGCAGATGTAATCGTTGCAATTGTCGGCGTCAAAGGTTCATTTGGCTTTTGGGAAGAAGCACAACCTGTCGCCAAAAAAACGACAATAAAAGCGATCAACCAGTTGGTAGATTTCATTCTAATCGTACCGAATTACTGAGCAGTTCAAGCAACAATTTTACCGAGTTTTCAACATCCCGAAAATCAACCATTTCGGAAGGCGAGTGAACATATCGGCACGGGATAGATAAACATCCAGCAGGGACGCCAGAACGAGCTATCTGTATCGACCGGGCATCTGTTGAACCGCCCTCCAACACCTCAAGCTGATAAGGGATTTTTAATTTCTTTGCTGCCTTTATCATCCAGTTGACAACTTTTGGATCTGCAATCATTCCACTGTCGCGAACCTTTATGGCAGGACCTTTACCCAGGCTGACGTCCATTTTTGTTCCTTTTGGTGTGTCGCCGGTCAATGTAACATCAACTGACAAACCAAGATCTGGATCAAGTCCATAGGCAGCAGTTGTGGCGCCACGTGTCCCTACCTCTTCCTGAACACTGAAAACAAAATTAACCTGATGAGGCGTTGACTTTAACTGACGCATCGTTTCTACCAGCACGGCAACGCCAATGCGATCATCCATCGCCTTTGAAACCAGCCTGTTGCCCCAATCCGCAAACGGCCTTTCAAAAATGGCGATATCGCCAACGTGTACAGGGCAATCAGCGCGATCACCTGCGCCAACATCGATGTACATCTTCTCAAAAGATGGTAACTGATCAGCTCTTTCTACCTTTTCCGATCCTATTACGCCGCCAGTTCCATTAATAAAACGCACTCGCCCGCCAAGACAATTTCGCAAGAAAACACCCCCAATCGGAACAAACCTGACAAATCCACTTTCGTCAACATGTGTTGCCATCAATCCGATTTCATCCATGTGGGCGGCCAGCATAATGCTGATCCCTTTATCAGATTTTTGCCCTTTTCGGGCTATCAAATTCCCCAGCGTATCCACACTGATTGAATCAGCAAAAGATGCGACGACTGAACGAATGTAATCGCGGATTTCGCTTTCATAACCGGAAGGTCCTGATACTTCAACAAGCTGTTGTATTAATGCTTTCATTGAAATCTCCATAAAAGAGTGCAGGTAAATCAATCTAACGGGCCTAATTATCTCTCTGTATCCAAAATTGTGGCAGGAAGGTGCACCAACGCGGCATAAATCAAAGATAACAGATTATGCCAATCGCTAATACGGGCGATGCTTGCCGCAGTATGCGTATAACGGGTCGGAACAGATACAGAAACGCTTGGAATTCCGCCACGCTGAAGATGTATTGCCCCAGCATCTGTACCGCCGCTGCCGGGTTGACGAATCTGGTAAGGGATTCCTTCCAATCGGGCTGTCTCATAAAGGTGCTTTAACAAACGGGGGTCGGAAAAAGTGTAGCGATCGGCGATATAGATCGCCGGGCCATGATCCAGACGAGTGTTATAAATCGTATTTTCCGATTCATCCCATGTTGGTAAATCATTGGCTGGTGTGGCATCGATCACAAACGACAGTTGTGGATTCATTGCATATGCTGCCGCCCTTGCGCCGCGCAAGCCTATCTCTTCCTGAACGGTGAACGCTGCCAGAAGGTCTATGTTTGGCGGTGCATTTTTCACCAATTCAATTAAAGTTGCCACACCCAATCGATCATCCAGCGCTTTTGCCCGGATGCTTTTTCCTATACGTGTAAAGCTCGTGGCAAAGGTTGCTCGATCACCGATCTTGACCTTACCATTAGAAGATGCCGTTCCAATATCAATGCGCAATTGATCCAGTGGAATTGAGCGATCAAGCTCATCCTTGTTGAGCAGATGGATTGGACGCACACCGATTACGCCTGGTATATGCTGTTCGCCTATCCAGACGGACTTGCCGGGCAATTGGCAATGATTGACTCCACCGACAACTTCAAACCGATAAATGCCCTCGCCATCTTCAGCCGTTAACATAAAGCCTACCTCATCCATGTGGGCTGCTATCATGACGCGCCGATTATCCCTGTGTTTCCCTTTCCGTGTAACCAGGAGATTACCCATCGAATCGACTGTCATTTCATCAGCAAAAGATTTAACCTCTTCCATGACGATTGTACGGACTTCATTTTCCATGCCTGAAACTGCACAGGCATTGCACAATCTTTCAAGCAATCCGATTTGCGAAGGACCAATTTTTAACTGGTTGGAACCGGCTGTTTTCGTTGAACTCATATCAGTTATTCCAATCGATTTTCTTAAGGTAATCAACATCAAGGTGGGTAATGAACTCGGCCAGTAATCGTCCAACGCGCCGAATGTCCTTCAATGAAACCATTTCGACAGGCGTATGCATATAACGAAGCGGGATGCCAATCACAATACAGGGAATACCCTCATTGCTGATCTGGATAGCAATGGCGTCCGTGCCTGAATTCCCGGCCATCGGTTCTATCTGATAAGGAATTTCAATTCGCTCTGCTGTTTCTTTAAACGTTTTATAAAGATATGGATGTATATTCGGCCCCCAACACAAAGTTGGCCCCCGGCCAAGTTGAAAAGTATTATAATCAGAGGCGCCTGGACCTTTTGCGAAGGTAACATCGATCACCACTGCCATATCTGGATGAATTTGATAAGCAGAAGTTTTGGCCCCTGCAGTCGTGATTTCCTCCTGAACTGTGGCAACCGCCCATACATCCCATGAATGGATACGATGCTGTAACTCTTGCAGGCAAAATGTCAACGCGGCCACAGAAGCGCGATTATCAAGAGTATGGCCTGCCAACGAGTCGCCGGTTAATTCCAATGGCGGCTGCGCAAATGAAACCGTATCCCCAATTTTTACGAGCTTCTCCAAACGTGCTGGCGGCAGGCCGGTATCTATTAAAAGATAGTCCATCGGTACTGGATTATTGCCAATTTCTGGCGGCAGCAAAGAAGCGGGTGGTTGAACAATAACACCTGGCAAGTCTTCTTGCCCATGCACCAAAACCAATTGGCCGGGTAATATACGGCGATCAATTCCTCCAATTCGCGTGAAGTGCAAGAAACCATCTTTGATTCGAGTAACCAGCAAACCAACTGCATCCATGTGTGTTGCAATCAATATAGAAGGTCTTGGCTCAGAGCCAACTCCAGATTTCAGACCATGAACGCCGCCCAAGCGACCGATTTCAATTCGAGTGACCAATGGTTGCCAGGCATCAGCTATGATGCGAGCAACAGGCGCTTCATAACCTGATAGACCTGAAACAGAAATCATTTGTTTGAGAAAATCTGTTTGTTCTGTCATGAGGACTTTTAGTTTTCCATAAATAATCTTTTGATTCTAAAGTTTACCATCTTTTGATCAATTCGCCAAAACGCATGTTTTTCCCATATTTAAATTAATTAAGGTGCAACCGTAAGTGTCTGTGTTTCGGTTGGGGAGGGTTCTGGCGTGTCAGTTACAGATGGCGTTATTGTGACGTTTTCGGTGGGGCTTGCAGTTGCAGTCAATGTGGGTGTTGCAGTTGGTTGAAGCGTCTGCGTATTTGTAGCCGGCATAAATGGCGTCAGAGTGTCAGTGGGGGTTAACGTTTCAGTTGGAGTCAATGTTATTGTTGGCGTTACCGTACGCGTGGCAGTACCAATTACTGTTCCGGGCGGCAAAGTCATAGTTGCCGATGAAATCCAGACCGGACTGATTCTCGTCTCAATCATCTGGGAAGGAGTCATTGTAGGTTTTGTACTGCCGCGCGAATTGAATGTCAAAACAATTATTCCCAAGCAATAACAAGGCAAAGTTGCAAGAATGATTGTGACTAAAATTCGGCGGATCCTGGTATGGTCTGCGGCATCATCTAGCATGAAAAACCTGCCTCCCCAAAGAATAGGATAGCTCACATGATAACACCAGCTATAATGAGTGGCAAGAGAAGTTCAGCGAACGCGTCGCTTCCATTCCTCTTTAAGTTGGAGTTGACGAGGGCTTGCTCCGGGCGGCAAGCTTAAGAAATCGACCAATAGACGATTGAAACGACTGCTATCGTCCAGCATCGGAAAATGCCCCGATTGATCGAAGATGAAATAATTGATGTGTTCCGGTAAACTGTCTAGTTGACTGGTCTGCGGCGGCATGATCGCTGGATCATTCAATCCATAGACCAAAAGACAGGGAATGCTATTGAAATGTAAATAATCCACCGGATTATTCACAGATAAATCGCTAATCGAAGTGCTGATAGCGATAGGATCAATCTTCAGTATATCCTGGCTTGTAGGTTCAGCAGACAAAGATCGTCCTGATAACCAATCTGCCAGTTCCGATGGTTGATCCGTTTTCATGCGAGCATTGATCTGGTTGATAGCCATCGGAGTTTCAACCGCCATGATCCTGTCAACAATTTCCGGATTTTTCACAGATAACAGAAAAGCGACGATAGCCCCCAGCCCATGTCCAATGAAAACTGTTCGGCTAATACCCATCCGTTCCAAAAATTGAATGACCAGTTGTGCTTGTTGTTCAATTTTATAACCCTCTTTTCTTTTTGCCGTATCGCCAAACCCCCAAAAGTCCAGCGCATAGGTACGATACATCGGTGAAAGAGCCTGCATACCTGAAATCCAATAGCGCCAGGAACCCACCCAGCCATGCAGAAAAAGTACCGGCCGCCCGCGTCCCAGCGCTTCGTAATGTACAATGGCGTCATCCAATAATATCGCACTCATTATCTATAAATCACTGATTAATCTGCGAGAGTATCATCTTATCCCGGGCAGTTAATTCATCGGGAGCAAAAGGCTTCAACAGATAATCGATGGCGCCTGCATCATAGCCAGCTTGAATCTCTGCTTCCTGTCCCTTGGCTGAAAGAAACATCACCGGAATATGTTGAAGAGCGGCGTCACTTTTAATCGCTTTACAGGCTTCATATCCTGTCATACGCGGCATTCGTACATCCAGCAAAATCAAATCCGGGATAATTTTTAACGCCTGTTGGTAGGCATCTTCGCCGTCATTGGCAGTTGCCACTTCATAACCAGCAAAACGTAAAGTGAATGCGATTAATTCTCTGATATCCCGCTCATCATCCGCCACCAACACCATTGTCATACTTCAACCTCATCTCGAGATTTCACTTCATATACCGGAAGTGTAAAGGAGAATACACTACCTTCCCCGCTTATCCCACTGCTCTTAAACCAGATACGGCCCTGGAGCATTTCTATCAATGTTTTCACCATCGACAGTCCCAATCCAGTTCCAGCAGTTGCCAGGACTAGAGGATTGTCGCCCCGGTAAAATCGTTCAAATATTCGGCTCTGCTCTGCCGGTTTGATTCCTATACCATCATCAATCACATCGACTTGAACTTCATTCGCAGTCCGCCTCATCCGAATCCGAATATGCCCATTTTCCGGTGTATAGTGATAAGAATTACTGACCAGACTCCTGATTGCCTTATGTACAAAATCGGGGTCCGCATACACCGGCGGTGTATCTTGATCAATTTCAACTGTAAACGTCATTGGTTTATTCTCATCGAGTGAATGCTGCTTGAATTCATCCAATACTTTTTGGGCAATCACTTTAATATCCAGCGGCTCTAATAAAGGTGTAACCCTTCTGGATTCGATGCGAGAAATATCCAACAAGTCGTTAACGAGAATGCTCAATCGCTCGATATTATTTTTCACAGTAGTTAGGAAATTCTTCTGTTGTTCGTTTACCGGTCCAGCAATTCCCATGAGCATAATCTCAACATATCCTTTGATAGAAGTCATGGGCGTTCGCAATTCATGGCTTACATTTGCAACAAAATCCGATTTCATTCGATCCACTTCAACTTCACGAGTAATATCGCGGAAGATCGAAACGGTCCCAAAAAACTCATCGATCAAGAATACGGGTGACAAATGGACTGACACAACTCTTCCACTTTCCAGAACGATCTCTTCAACATATACTTCTTCTGTTTGATAAACGCGCGGGTTTTCAGACCATTTTTGAATCGTTTTTATCCATTCGCCGCCAACTTTGCCAAACAAACCACGGAAATAATCCAATGAAACGCCATGCACTTTAGCAACGTCCAGTCCAAGGATGCGTTCAGCCGAGGCGTTAAAAAGTGTAATGATATTGGAAGAGTCTGTGACCAGTACACCATCGGCAACTGCCTCCAATATTGCACGTGAACGACTTGTTTCCACCTGCTGATCGCGCAACATATTCCCTAATCGTTCAGCCTGGTCGCGAATCAAAGTGTACAACTCTGCATTATGAATTGCAACAGCAACCTGGTTAGCAACGGCTTTGGTCAAATTCAAGTGCTCAGTCGAAAATCTTCCACTCTGGCGGTGAAACAAGAGTAACGCGCCCAAAACTTCTTCACCCACAAGCAATGGCACTGCAATCCCGCTTCTAAGCGTAACACCTTCAAGACTCATCTTTAACCAACGAGAGTCTTCCAACAAATCATCAATTAATTGTTCTTCGCGATGAAACACAACCCATCCCCCCAATCCGGCTTTTATCCAGGCAGCCAGATTATTGGAATGATCGGATCGGATTTCGGCCAACTCTTGTGTTTGACGATAATGGAATTGATCCTGATTGGGCGGCAATAGCATTACCGTACTCAACTCCGCCCCAATTACACCATTGAGTAATTCCAATGTTCTGTCGAGTATCTGGGACAAATCCAGACTCGATGAGATTTCTTTAGTGATTTCCAGAAGAGATTGGGTATATTGATGTTGCCGCGATAATTCGGCTGTCCGCTGTTGAACTCGATGCTCAAGATCTTCGGTAAGATGAAAGGTTTCGCTAAACATGCGTGCGTTCTGTAAACTGATTGCCGCATGATTGCTTATCGTCCGCGCCAGTTCGATCTCTGATGAAGAGAAATGACGCTCGCTCCGATTTTGCACAAAGATTAATCCATGCAACAAAGAAGCTGTAGTCAATGGGAGAATCAAAAGCGATTGCGTACCACGCTCACGGAAAAAATTTCCCAGTGGATCAAGCTCTTTGTCTGAAAACACATCCATCGTGATGTACACACCTAATGATTGTCGGAGATGATCAAACAAAGGTATCTGAGGTACCGTTAAAAGATCAAATTGCGTATCAGGCAGCTCCATCGATAATAAAACATGTCCACCCTCTTCGAACAGAATGACGGAAACAAGATCAGCAGCAAGGGCGTGAAGAAGTTCCTCGGTTGTGTATCTTAAAATATGATCCTGATCTAACGAAGCGCTTAACTCGGATGACAGGCGATTAAGTAATATCAGGCGATTGGAACGTTCATCCAGTTCTCGAGAACGGTTAACACTTTCTTCGAACAACCGGGCATTTTCTAGAGCCGCAGCGGCCTGACCGGCAAAGGTCATTGCGGCCATAATATGGTCAGAAGTGTAAAAATTGGCGCTTGTTTCCTCTAAAGCAATCACCCCAATCAATTCGTTTTTAGCCAACAATGGAACGCCTAACCATGAAAAATTCACTTGCTCCGTATAAGAAGGAAAACGTGCATCCAGTCGTACATCAGGAACCGATATCGCTTTTTGCGTCGAGATCATATCCTGGAATAACTGGCTGTCATCAACCGATATTGAAAGTCCCACTCTTTCATCATTATCGGTGAATCCCCTCGCAGCAACAATATTCAACTTTTCTCCCTTTCGCAGCCACAGGGTTGCTGTTGCATAAGGGATAACCAACTGGAGTTGTTCCAGTAATGAAGCGATCAGATTTTCACTTTGTAAGCTCGAAGTGATCAAACCTGAGACATTCGTCAGAGCCTGTAACTGCCCCGCGCGTTGCTCAGATGCCTGGAATAAACGTGCATTTTCAAGCGCTAACGCAGTTTGTTGGGTTAATGAGATAAGCAAAGTTTCATCTTCTACAGAAAATGCATCGCCAGTTGTGAAATTATCCTGCTCTAGAACCCCCAAACATTTTTCCCCGATCAAGATCGGTACAGCAATGACTGAGACTGGGACAAGACCGCCGGTGGCTTTTCGATAAAGCATCAAGTTATTAGCCGACAAATTATAATCTCGCGCAAAATCAACTTCGGCAATCCGGCAAGGTTTTGCTTCTGTAAACGTTCTTCCTGCAACACCTTCTTCAGGAAGATACGAGATCAAGAGCATGTTCGAATCATCTGCGTAACCCGAGGCAACTTGCATTTTCAGGTTAGAAGCGTTTACGTCCCACATGGCGATCTGAATGGCATGGGCAGTAGTAATTGCCTGCATAGCGCTTTCGGCTAATGATTTCAAAATATCTTCCGGGATTAAACTTCCCAGTTTCCGGCTGAACTCCAGTAAATCATTAACTTCGCGCAAACGCCGTCGAGTTTCAGTCAACAACCTCTGATTTTGAAGAATGATACTTACCTGATGGGCCAACTGGTTATAAACCTGTTCATCTTCCGTTGTAAAAGACTGTTCCGCTTTTTGGCTGACGGCCAGAATAGACGCTGAAATCAGATCATCAATAATTAACGGAAAACAGACAAACCCCGTCGCCCCAAGCGCCTGTAATAATGACGTATTATTCCACCCTGGACTTTCGGACAGGCAATCAACGATAATTAATCGACCATCTTGCAAACATTGCTTAATCGGGTTTCGCTGCCCTAAAAGAGCGTCAGGATTGACATTCTGGGGTAATTTACCAAACTCATATAAAATATGTGGCCCTTCAGGTGTCGGTTCAGCAACCAGAACACAATCCCAATCCATTCGGGTTATTAACTCTTTACATAACACGGATAATATCGAACCCACATCATTCTGACGGGTTACAATTTCCGAAATATCCAGACTGTCTTGAATTCGTTTTGACTGCCAACTGAGTGATCGTATCTGTGATTCTTTATCCAAATCCATTTTCGTAATTGAATGAATTTGATCTTCGGCAGTCCGCACAACCTGCTGCAAATTTTCCACTTCATCATCCAAACTCTGAATTTCGCGACGCAAACCGGCGGCATAAAAATATACATCAATCATTAATGCCGCCCGGCTGGCAATTGCCTCCAATGCCTCTATTGCTAACCGATCCATTCGAATTTCATTCCGTAAGCCGCTAGCCAGAATCACGCCTAAAGGTTCATCTTCAGCATTTGTTAGAGGAACAAACCATACCGCTTCAGCAGCATTCGAGGATAAACCTGTCATCCAGGCGAAATCTTTTGACTGATAGAGAATTTTTTCAATCGGAATGGAGTAAGAATTGCCAATTCTGAACTCGGGCTGATAGAGGCTTTGAACATCTTCCCAATTCAACCGTTTAGAGCGATAAAGATCCCATGCATCTGGCGTCAACCCCACTGAACAGACGGGTTGCAAAGCATTCTGTTCTCGCGAGAATACACACACGATAATCGCTTGAAATGGCGTTACCTCTTTTATGGCGTTAGCAATAACGTCCAATGATTGTTCCAGCGATTGATCAGAACGCTTAACGTTGATTTCAAAAAGCTGAGATAGTGAAACAACCTGTCGCGCCAGATATTCGCCGCGTTGAGATTGTTCTTGATACCTGAGAGCATTTTTCAGAGTAACGACAAATCGTTCTATGGTGATTTTCGCCAATTCGACTGATGTCTCGCTAAATTGATCGGGTTGCGTTGAATAAACTGTGATAAAACCCAATGATCGCTCATCACTCACAAATGGAATAAATAGGGCGGAGACATCAGTTTGATGTAATGGAACATAATTGCATTTCGTGAAATCAGGTATTAGCAGAACGTCCTTCTTATTCCATACCCCTTCGATCAAAGGGAATTTCCCGGATTGGAGTGAATCGCCCAGCGAAAGTTCGAAAACAGGATTTTCATCTGTCGATGCATTGGAATCAAACACTGCAACTGATCCGCTATTGGCCCCGGTCATTTGAACGATTTGAGCGAGCGTTATCTTGGTAAGGTAACGTATATCCAGCGATGCGCTGGATATACGATCAAAACGTGTCAAAAAGGTCAATTGATCAATCTGCTGACGAAGCTCAGTATCTGTTTGCGCTGAAAGAATCATTTGCTCATAAATGATAGACAACTGACTGGCAACCAGGGCAACAATAGCACATTCGTTTTTCCCAAAAGAAAATGCATCCTTGCACCCCAAAATCATTTCGCCAACGCATTTTCTTTGAAAAGAAAGGGGCATTGCGATAAGCGACTGAGCTGCAAGCAACTGATTAAATTGCAGGTAAAAAGGAATTATTACACGTTGATCTTCTGCCAGGTTTCCTGATACAAAAGGTTTCCCAGAAGAAGAGGCCGTAAAATGGAATTGGGGATTATCCATTGTTATATATATCAGCTGTTCAATTGCGTCAGCTGATACGCCAAAAGCGGAGCGAGAATCCAGGGCAAGTCTATTTGTGAGTTCATCGACTATATAAATCACCCCGAAATCAGCCCCAATAGCTTGTGACACCTGATCGAGAGAAAAACCAAAAAGCTCGCCCGGATTGCCAGACAGATTAACTTCTGTAATGATTCTATTAACTTTCTCTAACTGGCTTGATTGTTTATTGTACTGATCAGCTCTTATAGCATTTCCAATCATGGGAGCAATGTGACTGGTAATTAATGAGGCCAGATTCTGTTCGCGCTGAGAAAATGGTTTACTATGCTCTTTATGATTTGATATTTGTAAATAGCCCAAAACATGACCTGTCGAGATAAGCGGCGCCATGATCGTTTCACAAATACTTGCTGCCCTTACCAGATAATCAAGTCCTAAATCAACCCATCGTGCATCTTCCCGTGCATCATCAGAGATCATACTTTCTTGTTTTGAAATCAGTTTTTCTGCCGGACTGCCGGGCAGTATTTCTGCCTGATAAATTTCCACGAATTGATCTGGGAGGCCCTGAAATGGCGCCAGCCCATATAATGTGTGTTTTTCTTCGTTGTAAAGCAGGATGCCGATGATATTGACATGAAATAGCGAAGTGATGTTCTGTATTGTCTTTACAGCGATCTCCTTTACACTGGTAGCCAGACTCAAGTCGTGGTCAATTGTCTCAAGTATTAAATATTCTCTCGCCTGTTGCTGGTAAAGGTTATAGGAAAACGCATTGAAAACTACAGTTGCGATTTGGCGCGACATGTTAACAAGTAAATCCAAATCTTTTGGAGCAAAAGCGCTTTCCGCTGCGGCGCCAATCTCTAGAGCGCCGATCAATTTATTATTATAGATGAGTGGCGCGCCAATATATGAGGATGCCGAATCGGCCAGCCAGCAAGTAAGCAAAATTTGTTGATTACTGGTAGTTCCATTTGGGATCAGTAAAGGGCGCCGATTATTATAGACGTAAGCTGTCGGACCTTCAGCCGGATAACCATTGCGTTCCTGAATTTCAAGCCGCTGCTCCCCCATTCCGTTTTTTTGCAGGCTGAACAGGGTCAATACATCGCCTGTTTCGTCCCACAACGAAACCCCCAGGAAATCAGAAGGAATTAACTCGTCAACTTTTTTTAATGTAGATAGAATTACCGTCTCAAGGCTCAGATTGGCTAGCGCCAATTCTTCGAATCCGCCAGGAAATCCAATTGTTCGGGAAGCTGCTGCCTGTTTCACAAACGCATCGTTTTGTTCACCTCCCAGGTATTTTATAGTGACCAAAAGATATGCCGTAGATCCCTGATAAAACGAGAAAGAGATGCCGCTGGCGCTCTTGCCGTTTATAGAAAACTGTTGACTTCCTTCAGCAGCGCATAAATTCAAGAGGGCCTCTCCTGGCCGAATTTGTCGATTAAGATGTTCGAAATCAGGTTGCTGATGTTTTTTGAGATTAAACATTCGTCGCGCCTGATCATTGAGATAAGTGATTTTCCCCCCCAATTTCACAACCAGTATCGCATCTGTGCTGGCTATCGAACTATCTGATGATAGCCGGGGTAAAATTGCCGGCGCCTGGGATTTAAGTTTGGATACTCTTTTTAATACAAGCCACGCCCCCCCAAGAAACATCAATCCTACGACAACCAACAAAATTCCCAGACTGGATGCGGTCATTTGGAACACAAGGTTTAACCTGCCGTATTTTAATTCGTACTATCCCTGCGCCGTGCTTCAGCAGCCAGCTCTGTTATTTCGCGAATATCAGAAAACATGGTCTGCGAGGGTGCAACAATCCCGATAGACATTGCCATCAAAGGAGATTTGACATCAACGCCATTTGAATCTTTTGTTGTCACGTAACCTTGCTGTCGATCGATAAAGTTATAATGCGTTAAAACTTCTTCTGAAAAACGGTCTTTCAGGCGTTGTTTGATTGTCTCAGAAGCGGTTTCTGTCGTGATCAAAATAAAATTGTCGCCGCCTGCGTGCCCGATGAAGTCTGTCGGAGTTCCCGCCTCGTCAACGACTTCGCCGAGTAACATGGCTGTGAATCTCAAAACATCATTACCAGCAACAAAACCATAGACTTCCTTAAACGCCTCAAAATGGCTGAGGCGGATGTCCATTAAGGCCCACTCTTTTGAACGGATGATGCGTCGTAACTGGTCTTCAATCAATCGCCCGGAGGGTAATCCAGAATGGGGATCTGTCAAACTCTCTCGTTCAGAGCGCGCGATTGCATTCTGAACTCTTAATTTTAATTCCTCAATATCAAAAGGCTTGGTAATATAGTCATCTGCACCCAGCTCAAGCCCTTGTAATTTATCGCTACGTTCATCCTTTTGGGTCAAGAATATGACTGGAATATGGCTGGTGCGAACATTCGTTCGCAGAGCCCGGCACACTTCATATCCATCAATATCCGGCAGCATAATATCCAGAACTATTAAGTGGGGCATAACATGTCGGGTTTTATCCAACGCTTCCCCTCCCCGGGAAGCAATATCGACCTCATAACCCTGGGATTTAAAGAAAATATTCAGCATATTGGCAATATCAAAATCATCTTCAACAACCAAAAGGCGGGGATGACTCATAATACACCTCTGTCAACCTTTCAATCAAACCGATCTTTTTATCATATTTAGGCCTGATAAGATGTTGCTTTTAATAATATTACGTCAAAGTAAACCTTCTGACAACTCAACCGCTATTGTCACCCTAAGAAACCGATAAGGGAAAACGGCAATTACCAGGATGACGTCTTCACTTCTCCAGGCCGTGGATAAAGCCGTTGATGTAGTTCTGCACCGGAAAGGCCATGATGGTCGCTATCTTCATAACGGATATCGCGGTCAATGACTCGTCGGCTCTTTGAAGATACCAAAATAACATCTGACTCAATCGTTCGGGAAGGATAGACCAAAAAACCTGCTCCAATTCGGCAATTATGCCCAACACAACCGCCCAATACTGGCCGGTTTGAATCTTTCAACGCTCCCTTTCCATCCCGCGCCCGAATTGGGGTGGCCAGTAGATTGTAATCTGTAAATGTTGAACCGGCGCCGATAAATGTGTTTCTGCCAATCACACACATTTGCAGACATGTGTTCTGAGCGATCAGGCAATTATCCATCACCGATGTCATAAAGAGGGCAGCCCTGAAGGGCAGAAATGTGCCGTCGCCCACAACCGAAAGCATCAGCTGGCAACCCTGAGAGATATTAACATTATCACCAATGATGCAATTCTCAATCACCGCTGATGCGCCGATCGTCACATTATCACCGATCGTTGTGGGGCCATGAATAATTGCTGATGGATCAATCACGCAATTCCGCCCAATTTGAACCACACCGGAACATTCCAAAACTTGCTTTCCCTCATATAACGCTTTCCCCAATATTTTTAGTTTAAAAAACGGATCGCGATTCAAACGATCCTCAAATCGAGCGCCTCTACTGAACAGGCCAAGTACACTATCCGCAATGAAAACATGCACCCACGAATCAATTGCCATCAAACTGCGTAACGGCACCTGGTAAGTTAAATCGCCGCCCTTTTTTGCCATATACATCGGAACATGATAATAACCGACCTCACGGGCTAACAAATCAATGACCAGGGGAGTTGCTGCTTCGGGCTGAGGCCCATTGGGGTAATACCATAAATCCGCCAGGTAATAATCGCCATATTGTGTAAATGAATTTGATAAAGGAAGAATATGTTCTCTAAATGCCAGGTCGGTGATTAAAAACGCCGCTCGGCTGGGATGCGCATACTTTTGAGCTTCATTTAAAAAAGTCTCGATATAAAACGAATCAAAATAGAGGTTATCCCGATATACCAGACAGGCTTCATTCGTCTGGGGCAAGGCTTCATTTTCAGATAATTCCAACTCGTGTGTGGTATAAGGTGCGAGAACATCACGTTGAGCCAGCCAGAGCGGTTTATTTAAAATCCGCAAATCACGGGCTGGTTCATTAAAGGGGTAGATGAATCGCTCTTCTTTCAGGATAATCTTTAACATGAGTACCCTTTCAATCCAGTGGCGTCTTATCTACAACGATCATACAGGATGGATCGCCCTTCGAAACACATTCCACAGACTGTACTTTATATTGCTTTCCACCGCTGACCCAATATGAGAATTCTTGAATCAAACCAGAGATAATATAACACACAGGTTTTTCTTGTTTATTGGATTCGATTCGCCACACGTATCTGGAAGGCTCTTCCTGGCAGGTAATAATTTCTTGCATCTGCGAACTTAATATTCTGGCCAGCTTATCGCTTCCTGTTATTAACTTCTTTTTTAAGGGCATCAAACGGTAATTCGTATCAGCGAAACCAATTTCCGAACCCAACTCCCAGACAAGATACTTAAAACATGCTCTGCCAGAACGAAGCGCTATTCCTCTGGCAGCCTGAGCGCCATATTTTTTTTCCAATGCATCGATGATTTGCTCAAACAAATTCGCCGGAAACGAAAAATCCTTGCCTGCGCCGTTCAACCGTTCATCCGCGCCGGGCAACCCAACATTTGCCAGTATTGTTTCAGCCTCGGCCAATCCGATAACTTCTTGCATTCCCAATATAAATAGGCTCCCAACACGATCAGCAAGGTTTGATTCTCGGAAATTTGGATTCATAGATGGGGTTACTCGTTATCCAAAAATTTATGGAGCTTATTCATAAAATCCACCGGTTCATCCAGCATAATAAAATGTCCTGCTTTTTCGAACCTTTCGATCTGGGCTTCAGGAATTCCTTCCTTCATGGGTTGCCATTGATTGGGATTGACAATATTATCAAGTTTCCCAAACATCCCCATGGCAGGTACTTTTACCAATCCCAGTTGGCCACGGAGATCAGTCCGGCGTAATGATGCAATGCTGATCAAAAATGATTGCAACGTTGTCCGGGATAAATCCCGGTCCATCATATCCGGGAAACGAGGGTCACGACAGATCAATGGAGATGCAATTCGCATGGCGAAACGAAACAAACCCATAAAAGTAAAGAGCAAAAAAGCAATGCCTCGATAACCGGCCAGTTTCAACGGTAATGCCAGCGAGGAACCCGCAATGGGAGAACCGATGACAACAACTTTATTAACGCGTTGAGGATATTTAATTGCTGCCAATAAACTGACCGTACCGCCCATGCTATGCCCCACCAGTGGCGCCTCGGTGATTCCCAGTTTTTCCATAAATTGTTCAACCAGGTCAACAAAGTCTTTGACCTCATAAGTACTGCGCTTTTTACCCGATTCACCAAAACCCCAAAAATCCAGCGCATAGGTCCGGTAATTTCTGCCCAGGTATTCCATGGTTTCTTGCCAGAGTCCCCAAGATCCTAACCAACCATGCAAGAGGATTACTGGCCGCCCTCTCCCATACACCTCATAATGAACAACTCCTTGATCAGTGGTTATTGAAGACAATGCAAAAGGTCGCCGGGAAAACCGTTAGGATTCGCCCGCCTCCATTTCATCCAGAATACTGTACAGGAGTTCAAGCAATACGGTCTTGACGACTTTTTTGCTGTTTGCTACACAACGGAGCAACTTGATTTTTGGGTCCAGCCGGAGAGCATGGCGCATATCATTCAAATCCCATGCCTCGGGCAAATCCTGTTTATTGGCTGCAACGATATAAGGGGTCGGTGCATAAGCGCGGAAAGTCTCCAGAATGCTGCGAGCCTCTCGAAAGGTTTCCGGCCGGGTACTATCGACGATGACAATAAAGCCCAACATCCCTTCTGCCAGAATCTCCCACATAAAATCAAATCGCTTTTGTCCGGGCGTGCCAAACAGGTATAACACAAGATCATTATCGACCGTGATCCGTCCGAAGTCCATCGCCACCGTAGTGGCTTCTTTAACCTTTTCATTTTCAGAGGTTATTTTTCGTTCGGTTGAGACAACATCGATCTCACTGACAGAACGAATAAATTCCGTTTTACCTGCATTGAAGGGTCCGGTTACTACCATTTTGACCGTTTGCATATGCCAGTATCCTATCTGACCTCTTATAATGCTCGAATACGATTGATAATTCGATTGACCAACGATATCTGCTCTTCTTTTTGTGCTGTTGGAAAAACTCGCCCGGCCACTGGTAAAGGTTTCCCTTCCGGTCGAACAACTTCAATGAGACCGGCCTGCAGCAATCCATAAATGACCCGCCGAATTTCCAGATCGTTCATATTGACCGTCCGGGCAATCTGGCGGATGGTATTCTTCGGGTTAATATATTTGACAACCCGCCACTCGTTCGCACTCAGGCTGATGTTTTTTAGGCTGACCCCTGGACGATCAATAAACTTTAACGACATGTCTAGCGTTGGAATTTCATCCTGAAGCTGCTCGAGTTCTTTTAATTGGCGTGAACCCTCAATAATAAGATTTTCCAGATCAATCCGAACACTGATTTTTCCATCCGGCGGCAATTTATCATTTTCGAAATAAAAGGAGCCCTCGTTCCAGATAAATAAACTGCGTATTATTTCAATATAATATTGTTGAATCGTGGTCAGAATATCCTGTTGGGTCACATAACCGGCATTGATTAGCAATAAGCCCAATTCCTTGTCGGTCATGTTCTCTGCTTTTTTTTGAAGCAGTTGATATTGCGCCGTGCTGAATTTTTTATACCGGTGTAGTAATGCTGCCAGACTGTTATCTTCGCCGCTCATTTCAGCGAAAGCCAGTTTGCCCTCTTTGAATGTGATCCGCGCATCCCCAGGTGAACCTTCGATGACTAACAGGCCAGTTTTATGAGCCAGGTTAATCAAATTTAGAAGTTGTGCGACTGAAAAATCTCGCAGGTTACCTTTGAGCGCCATTAATCCTCATAAGCTCTTGGGGAATATAAAATGCCCTCAAAAGATTATACTTGCAAGGTAAAGTCGCGTCAAATAAATAAAATCTAAATATTATCTCTTTGACAGGGCCTGCTTCGCGTATAATTATCATGAGCTACCTATGCCAGACCTTCTTCACAGTTTACAGGGTAAAGACCTGGGTTATTTGAAAATCATCGCCAGATTGTGGAACATTGAACTCAATGTTTCCGATATTCATGCTGCCTTAAATTCGCTGCTATCGGCTTTATTAAATCGCAAATTGGTCGCAGAAGTTATAGAAACGCTTTCTCCAGACGCCCAAATGGCCATTGAATTCTTGCTCGAAAACGACAGCCGGGTCAGTTGGCCAGCCTTTTGCAGGCGCTTCGGCGACATTCGGGAAATGGGAGCAGGGAAACGCGATCGAGAACAACCCTATCTTAATCCCACAACGACCACCGAGATTCTATGGTATCGTGGAATCATCGCCCGCGCATTTTTAAATGTTGATGGCGGCCCCCAGGAATTCGCTTACATTCCCGATGATTTGGTTCCTCTTTTGCCTGCCGCCCGCCGTTCAGAAAAGCTGACCCTGGGTCGCCCGGCATCGCCCATAGAATGTGCGAAGATCATTCCTGCCACAGACCGCATCTTGGACGAAACCTGCAAACTGCTCTCCGTCCTTCGTTCCAGACAAAAATTGCATCCGAAAAGCTTCGAGAAGAACGCGATACCGGTTCCCATTCTACAAAAATTCCTTATCGCTGCAAAACTGATCGACAGCAGTGGCATGCCCGTTCTCGAACCAACCCGCAAATTTCTGGAAGCCGAACGGGGAGCAACGCTCCTCTATCTGTTTCAAACATGGCTGAACAGCACAACGTTCAACGAATTGAGGATGATCGCCGGCTTGCAATGCGAAGGAGAGTGGCGCAATGACGCCCGCCAGGCGCGGCAGAAGATAGTGGAATTATTGACCCATATACCAGTCGGAACCTGGTGGAATATCACTTCTTTCATTTCCGCGGTTCGAGAACACTACCCGGATTTTCAACGTCCCAGCGGCGATTATGAATCCTGGTTCATCAAACAGATCGAAACAGGTGAGTACCTGCGCGGCTTCGCTTCATGGGACCTGGTCGAAGGGGCTCTGATCCGCTATCTGATCACAGGGCCTCTTCATTGGCTTGGGATATTTGATCTGGCCTCGCCCAATCCGGAAACTGCCCCGACGGCATTTCGTTTCAGCCCATGGTCGGCAGATTTAATGCATGAAAGACCGCCTACCGGTTTCAAGACAGAAGATGGAACGATTCGTTGCACCGCAGATGGAAAGATTACTCTATCTCCAAACCTGGCGCGGGCTGCGCTTTATCAAATCGCCCGCTTTTCAGAATGGATAGACGAAGATCATTATCGGCTGACGCCAGCGTCTCTGAAGAATGCACGCCAGCAAGGGTTAAAGATAAGCCACATCCTGTCGCTCCTTAACCGTTATTCCGAAAAACCCATTCCACAAGTTTTAACGAAAGCCTTACAACAATGGGATCTTCAGGGTGTACAGGCTCATATCGAACAGGTCGTTATCCTTAAATTGGATTCACCTGAAATCTTAACCGCTTTACGCCAGTCTCGTGCAGCGCGTTTTCTGGGCGAAGTCCTCAACCCGACGCATGTCGTTATCAAACCGGGTGCGCGCGAAAAAGTCATCGCCGCCCTTGCAGACCTGGGGTATCTGACAGAAGAAAACTCTGAAGATGGATATGGGGTATAATTTTCTATAATAATCGTGTTTTCTTCCCAATCAAATCAATAATCTTTGATCAAATCTGTGAGGTCACATGTTAACCAAATATCAGTGGATACAGGAAGAGTTAGATAAACTCAAACAGACCGGTTTATACAATCGCATCCGTACGATTCAATCGCCGCAGGGCGCTCATTTGATCGTTGATGGCAAGAAAACTTTGAATTTTTGCTCGAACAATTATCTTGGGCTGGCGAATCATCCCAAAATCGTTCAGGCAGTCCAGAAAGCGACCGCTGAATACGGCGTTGGGCCGGGTGCGGTGCGTACGATTGCCGGCACCATGAGTCTTCACCTGGAACTGGAAAAGCGTGTTGCCGCTTTTAAAGGCGTCGAAACTTCCATCACCTTTCAATCTGGATTTACTGCCAACGGTGCAACAATCCCCGCACTGGTCGGTAAAGATGACATCATCTTCTCTGATGAACTTAACCATGCCAGTATAATCGACGGGAGTCGGCTTTCTGGAGCGCGGATTGTCCGTTATGCCCACTGCGATCCAACCGACCTCGAACGGGTTATCCGGGAAGAAGAAGGCTCCTACCAGCGCGCCTTGATTGTGACGGACGGCGTCTTCAGCATGGACGGCGACATTGCGCCGTTGGACCAAATTTACGATGTTGCAAACAGCCATGATATCCTGCTGATGGTTGATGATGCCCACGGCGAGGGCGTATTGGGTAAAGGCGGGCGCGGAATTGTCGATCATTTCAATCTTCACGGCAAAGTCGATATCGAGGTGGGTACTTTTTCGAAAGCTTTCGGGGTCATGGGTGGCGTTGTAGCCGGAAACCCCGTCATCGTTGAATGGCTGAGACAACGCGGCCGTCCTTTCCTGTTCTCGTCAGCCATGACCATTCCCGATGTCGCTGCCTGCATCGCCGCCATAGATATACTGGAAGAATCCACCGAACTGGTTGACCGGCTCTGGGATAATGCCCGCTATTTCAAAGCTGAGATGAAACGGTTGGGATTCGATATCGGGCAGAGCGTTACCCCGATCACACCCGTCATGCTGGGCGAGGCCCCCCTGGCGCAGCAATTCAGCCGCGAACTTTTCGAAGAAGGCGTCTTCGCCATGTCGTTAGGATTCCCGACCGTGCCCAGGGGAAAGGCGCGCATCCGGGTAATGATCTCTGCTGCTCACCAACGGCAGGACCTTGATCAGGGATTGGCTGCCTTCGCTAAAATCGGCAAGAAATTGGGAGTAATTTCATAGCCTGCGCAGGAAAATCACCGTGCAAATCGCTGATCGATTATACGTCTAACTGATTGTCCCGGCGCTATTGGATGAGCAAATCCCGCGGTGTTTATTCGCGGGATTTGCAAGACCAACTTATAAGGGAGGAGAGACGAACCAGAGGAAGGAACTTCCTCTGGGGTTTTAGCTAATTTTTTCTACAAAAGGATCATATGCCGGATTTGTTCCGGCCCAGCGACATGAAGCCTTTTGCAAAGAATTGCACATCCGATCGTTGGAGCAGCGGTGCGCCAGAATGCGAGCCGGCTGGTCTGGCATATATTCAGCTGGATAGATCATTTCCACATCCAGGCTGACTTGTTGAGCAACCCGGTCACAATAATATTGCTTGACTTCCTTCCAGGTTTTTCTTTGCACCAGAATTCTCCACTTTTGCTGCCGACCATCTACCAGACAGTAATATATCGCTTTTGTTGTTAATTATCCAGTGTCACTTGTCCTATTATAACAGGAGGAATATCGTTCGATCAAGAATTTGTCCGACAAGTCTATTTTTCGATCATCGGTCGTGAATCATCCGGCGCATTACGAAATTCTCCTTCAACGATCTCATTCTTGTCCGGAACCTCATGCTGCTGGTCGGTAGCCACATGATTCAAATAATCCATGTGCTCTTTCACGACATCATCCGGGCAAAGTTCCACAAAGAGATAACCGCCCAGCCAGATTATAACGCCATCATCAATCGGGCCGGGGAGGATATCCGGGAAGAAAAGATAAACGACCGCAAAAACAGGAATCGCTTTTAAGAAAATGCTCACTCTCCGATCTCTCATCAAACGGAGAATGAGCTTCAGGCGTATAGAAAGTTCCTGAAACAAACCACCACCGGGTTGCCCTAACTTGGGCGGAGTAACTCTGGCCACTGAATACCTCCAGGAATCTATACGAAAGTTTTAGAGATTAGTTTTTCGAATAGATATAATCGTATTATATCCATCACTGGCGGGTTTTAGCGTAAAATAGCACCAAATTTTCCCCACTCCTTGACGGTTAAGACCGGTTTGCATTATACTCACCTTCGCCGGGGTGTAGCGCAGTTGGAAGCGCACCGCGTTTGGGACGCGGGGGTCGGCGGTTCAAGTCCGCCCACCCCGACTGGTAATTGTAATTCGATTGTTTCCACCTGTTTAACAGGTGGAAATTTTGTATTAACGGTTAATACTCCGTCAGGTAGGGCGTCGCTTGAGCAATGCGGCTGACCCCATATAAGTAGTCATAATTCCCATCATTCAGCACCTGGGTCAGGCCGCTGTTGAGGTCGAGGGTGTAATTCGTGGTCATCTCGTTCACCGTCTGGCTCAAGCGATCTCCCAATCCATTATACTCAAAACCATACACGTCGCTGCCCTGGGTGAGGGTGCTCAGGCGGGCTTTTATTTTCGGGTTGAGATTCATCCCAAATATCTGTATAATCCATTCATCAGCAAAATTTATCAACGAAATAAGAAGAACTTGAGGTACATTTATGGATACTTATGATGTTGTCGTCATCGGCGCTGGCCCGGCCGGTTACGTATGCGCCATCCGGGCCGCCCAACTGGGGCTGAAAGCAGCCATCGTGGATAAAGAGTGGCTTGGGGGTGTGTGTTTGAACGTCGGTTGCATCCCGACAAAATCCCTGCTCAAAAACGCCGAAATTGCGCACACGCTGCGCGAACGGGGGAAGGATTTCGGTTTTTCGTTCGACAACCTCAAACTCGATTACGGCGCGGCGGTCAGGCGTAGCCGGCAGGTATCAGAGCGTTTGACGAAGGGGGTCGGATTCTTGATGAAAAAGAACGGCATCGACGTGATCATGGGCGCTGCCCGGTTGTCGGCGAAAGACTCGGTCACGGCGACCGGTGCAGACGGTAAAACTGTTGAGTTGAAGGCGAAAAATATCGTCCTCGCGGCCGGCGCTCATCCAACGGTCATTCCGGGTGTGAAGGTTGACGGCAAGCGGATCATTACCTACCGCGAAGCCATCCTGCAGGATACACTTCCCGCTTCGGTCGTGATCATCGGCGCCGGCCCGATTGGCCTGGAATTTGCCACGATCTGGAATGCCTACGGCGTTAACGTCACCCTGGTCGAGATGCTGCCCCGAATCGCGCCGCTGGAAGATGAAGAGATCAGCGCCGAGCTGACGAAGGCTTATAAGAAACGCGGAATCCAGGTGCTGGCCGGACACAAAGTGCAATCCGTACAGGCTGCCGAAAATGGCGTGCAGATTAAGGTCGCCGACGAGCAGGGCGAAAAGACGTTGGAAGCGGATCAGGCGCTGGTTGCCATCGGCTTCAAACCCAACAGCGCCGACCTCGGCCTGGAAGCTGCCGGGGTCAAACTCTCCGAACGGGGTATGGTCGAAATCGACGAACGGATGGCCACAAACGTCAAAGGGATCTGGGCAATCGGCGACGTGACCGGCAAGCTGATGCTGGCGCACGTTGGTTCAGCAATGGGAATCATCTGCGCCGAAAACATCGCCGGCGTCGAAACCACCACCCTGGATTATCAGATGATGCCGCGCGCCATCTATTCTTTCCCGCAGGCCGCATCCTTCGGTTTTACCGAAGCCCAGGCCAGGGAAAAGGGCCGTGAGCTAAAAATTGGCCGCTTCCCATTTCAGGCCAACGGCAAAGCGCTTGGATTGGGAGACTATGCCGGCTTTGCCAAGATCATTGCTGATGCCCAAACCGGCGAGATATTGGGCGCGGCGATGGTCGGCCCGGACGTGACCGAATTGCTGCCCGAACTGACCCTGGCGCAGCAAATGGAAATGACGACCGAAGAGATCGCCCGCAATGTCCACGCTCACCCCACCCTGAGCGAAGTGTTGATGGAAGCTGCCCACGTTGCCGAAGGTAAATCTATCCAGATCTGATGATCGGATCAGATCTGAAGACTACTTCTTTCGAAAAGCCGTCGCCAATACAATAACCAGCCCGATTGCGCAAAAAGTGATCAGCCCGACGGCAAAGAAAAAATTGTTGGATTGGTCAAAAACGGTCGCTGCTGCTGGCATATTGGTCGCTTGCTGTAGGGCCGTTTTTTTTTCAGTTGGAAGTAAGGGCAAAGCGGTGGGCGTGGGTGTATGGGTGGCCGGCGGTTCGTCTGTCTCCTCTTCTGCGACGGGAGCCGGCGTTTGTTGAAACGACTGGAGCGGCTGGCGAATGACCAGCTTTTGACCGGGCTTGATCAAAGTGGCGCCTTCGGTCAGGTTATTCAACTGGCGGATTTCGTCCGTCGTCACTCCGTAGATGCTTGCAATGCTCCATAACGTTTGCCCATAACCGACAACGTGAACAATGGAGCCGTCTTTCTCAGGCGTTGAGGTCGCCCCAAGCGGGGTGACCGGAATCGCCGGTAAAGCTGTAGCCGTAGCCAGGGTCGCTGCGCCTGGCGTCGTTGTAATATCTACTTGGGGGGTTACGGTAACAGAGTCAGTCCCCTCTTTAACGTCAAGCGTGTAATAAACGGTATCACCGCTTTGAGCCACACCAACTCCTACAAGACCGGTGGTATAACCCACCATCGTTTTCATATGCACCGGATCGGCCCAGATCTTATAGATGATAAACTCAGGCGTCATAAAATTGGCTGTACCACTTGCACAATTCTCATGCACCCCGATTGACCAGGGAATCGTGCCATCCTTATGCTCGTGAGTGCCGTGACCAATAGCTGCCTGATATTCAGAATGTTCCTGCGCCCAGGCCATCAGCCAGGGATCAACCTGGTAGGGCGCCAATCCTTTGCTGGCGCGCAGCACATTCACTTCGTTGATAATATCATACGGCGTATAAGCCTGGGCAGCCGCCTTGATATCAGGATCTATCAGGATAAAGATAAAAGCCAGGAGGATCATCGCCGCTCCTGGTTTACTGAAATTCAACCGGCGAACAGGGCGCCAATTACAAACGCACAAGAGTTTCACTTTCAACGCCTGGAAACATTTTCTCTAACACAGACGGCGCATATCGGGCGACCATATCGGAAGATATGCCATTTTCCCGGCAGATTTCTGCATAGAGATCGACGCTCGGCCGTTTGCGCCGAACTTGTGTATCGATCTCCAATTCCCATAAACCAAAACGCTGAGTCCAGCCGCGTTCCCACTCGAAGTTATCCACCAGCGACCAATGGAAATACCCTTTGACCGGGATATTGAAATTCACCGCCCGCCAGACCTGCTGGAGATGTTGGACGAGGTAACGCCGGCGAAATCCGTCTTCGGCGTCTTCAGCGCCATTTTCGGTGATGATAATAGGTATTTCAAACCGGTTTGCCCATTTGAGCGCCTCAAACAGCCCTTCCGGCATATTTGCCAGAAAACCATTCGGGCTTAAATCGGCGCCACGAGGGAACGATCTGCGCGCAAAGTAGGTATTCTTCTGGCGGATATCGAAAGAAAAAAGGGCGCGTGTATAATAGTTGATCCCCAGAAAGTCCTGGGTGTTGGCCGCTTCAGGAACCGCGATCGTCTTTGTGATCGCATTGATCTTTCCATCTCGTAAAGCGACAGGAAATGTGTTGTTATAAAACTGGCTTTGAAAATTTGCTATCCACCGGTCAAATAAAAATAATTTCCTGGCAGGAATATCTGATTCATAATTGACGGCGATCCCGACTCGCGCTTGCGGCTGAACTTCATGAATGGCGTGGTAGGCCAATCCATGCCCACGGATCAGTTGTGTTGTAGCTTTAATCGTTGCCTTCAAGTCATTCCTGCCGGGCGGATAAATTCCATTCAGATAGCCCAGAAAGACGTAAATGTTCGGCTCATTGATTGTGCACCACAGCGTCACATATTCCTTCAATGCTTCAACGACCTTCCTACAATAAGCAGCGAACAATGCTGGAGTTTTTTCATTTTCCCAGCCGCTCATTTCCGTCAACCATAACGGGTCTGTAAAATGATGGAGCGTTACAAGCGGCGTCATCCCGCGTTGGCAGATTCCACGAATAATTTCCCGATACTGATCTAAAGCATTCTCATCCCAACGGTCGGGGGCAGGTTGAACACGGCTCCACTCAATCGAAAGTCGATGAGCGTTTTGTCCGGTTTCTGCTGCTCGATCCAGGTCCTCTTTCCAGCGGCCGCCCCACCAGTCGCAGGCCAACCCCGATTTTTGCCCCTGAACGATACGTCCCGGCTGCTGTTCCCACGCCCACCAGTTATTATTCGTGTTATTCCCTTCTACCTGATGAGAAGAAGTGGCCGTGCCCCACATAAAGCCTGTCGGAAAATGAAATGTTGCTTGCGCCATTGATAACTCCTGTATTCAAAATATGGCCTCCGAAGTCAATCCATGCCCTCGGAAGCCGTGCTATCAAAGCAGGGCAATTAATCCATGTATGAAACGAGACACGGTTTCTCCTGTCCGTTGACTAATACCATCAAATCGTGCGATTCTGTCTGGCGGATTGGATATTCTGCCAACTTTTCCCGATTGAGATTAATGAGCGATGCCGCCTGATACTCTCCCAGGTGAAACGAAACCCAGGGTTTTTGTTTTTGTTCGCTTTTGGCGAGCTCTGCTTTGCAAGCCAGACTTGCCCCGATTTCATTTTTGATCGTCTGAGAATAACCAGAAGCGTTAAACATCTCAAACATTGCTGGCGTCGAATCATCCGAGAGACTGGTCAGATAGGGCATATCCAGTTTCCAACCCGAAGATGCCGTCCGTCCCACGTTTTGCCTGGCAATGAATGCGTCCACGTTGAGCAGATTGATCGTCACGCCAAAACCAATCAACGCCAGGCACATAGCCAGCGCAAAGGCGCGTTGGCGTTGGATCACCTCAAGTATAACCGTTGCAATCAGCAAAATCCCCAGCCAGATCATAAAAATGTGCGGATAGACGCGTAACCGTGAGAAGCCGTAATACTGTTCATACAACAACAGTCTTTGAAAGGCA
>CAZDAW010000024.1:29472-40068 GCA_964503685.1 uncultured Anaerolineaceae bacterium
CAACAACAGTCTTTGAAAGGCAGAAACCAGAATAACGACAACCAGAACGACCAGGCCAATTCCCAGCAATGAAAACCAGCGGCGCTGATCAGGCTGTTGGCGGTGAGTGATCGTACTCAATCCCTGGAAGAGCAGCAGACTTAAGAATGCAACCAGTACCAGCTCGCCAAAACCGCGCCGGGCATATTCGGAATAAGTATAGCCCTCAATATTAACATTCGCTTGACCGCCGAAAAAGTACCGGAATTGGATACCAACAAAGAAAGTGAAGAGAATATCCACACTGGCCAGGATAATTATAGCTTCCACCCAGCCCAGGAATGGCGAGATGACCGGTTTATCCAATCCTATCAGTCGGTCGTCCTGGCTGGCGAAAAAGATGTGCAAGAAAATGCCCATTAACGCATAAGTCAATACCAGTATATAAATGGCCCGAAAGATCAATTCACCCAAATTTTTGATCTTAAAGATGCTGGTAAAATCGGCCAGGCTTCTGGAAAAAACAGGATCAGCAGAAGCCAGCAGGCTGGCCATGATGACTACTATGGGTAATGCCAGTAACAAGCCGCGAATAACCGGCCAGACTGTTGATGATTTTTTATTCTCGGCACCTTTAGGCTGGCGACGGAGCGCTGTCCACATTTCACCCGCTCGAACGATGGCGCTTCCGCAAAGCCGAAAAAAGCCGGCAATATAATCGCTTCCGCTATAAATTACCCAACGTCCGCCCTTAAACGTCATTGCGAACAGCGCCAACAACCCCAGCGACATCGAATAATTGATCACCTGGGTAAAAGGCTCAAGGCGGATGAACGTCATCGCTGAAAAGAAAGCCAACGGAATCAGCAGCAACAGGCTAAACCAGGCCACCCGTTTGTTTTCAAGGCGGGCTAATAGAATAGCTGCGGTCGCTAATAGAACCACGTAAATGAAGAAGGATATTCCCGGCGCTTTCTTCCAAAAGAACAAATCGAAAATCCAGGCAATGACTAACGAACTCCAGAACAGACGTTTTGGACTGACAGGCATTTGAATGACTCCTTTGTATTAACGGATTGATGGCACGATCATTGCTAAGATGATAATGATCGCGATCACTGCAAAAAGAATTTGTTGGGCAGTCATCCGCTTTTGTTCTTTAGCGGGCAAGGCTGTACCCTTTTTCTTTTGCTCAATTTTGGACATCTGACACCTCCATTTACTATCAAATTATTTCAGATACTATCAAAGTATTATTCCAGGTGGGATTTAATCGACATGGCAAGATTTTCCGTAATACCAGGAACTGACATCAGCTCTTCAAGGGTTGCCTGTTCGATGGCTTGAATGGATCCAAACTTTATTAATAAAGCCTTTCTGCGTGACGGGCCAATGCCGGGGATTGCGTCCAGCCGCGAAGCAAGACCAATTTTCGAGCGCTGGTTACGATGAGCCGTGATGGCAAAGCGGTGCGCTTCGTCGCGTATTCGCTGCACCAGATATAATGCCTGTGAGTGACGGGGTAATAATAACGATTCTTCACGACCCGGAATAAATATTTCTTCCTGTTGTTTCGCCAGCGAAACAACAGGAACCTTTCCTGATAGATTAAACTTTTCCAACACTAAAACAGCCCGTCCAAGCTGTCCCTTACCGCCATCAACCATTAACAAATCGGGCAGAAACGAAAAAGAAGGATCTGCCTTTTTCCCCGGGGCAGTTATTTCTTGAGCCGCTGCCCAGCGCTGAAAGCGGCGTGTTAGCACTTCCTCCATGCTGGCAAAATCATCCGGTCCTTCAACGCCTCGAATATTAAAACGACGGTAGAGCTTTTTATTGGGAACGCCCTGCTCGAATACCACCATACTGCCGACCAGCGCCGTTCCCTGAGTGTTTGAGATATCGTAACATTCAATCCGGTTGAGCGGTTCGGATAAATTCAAAGCCTGCTGTAATTCAGCCAGTGTCTGAGTTTGCTTATGACGGTCTGCCTGCCACTGTGAGCGCAGCGCTTGCAACGTCTCGGCAGCGTTTTCTGCGGCCATTTGAACCAGTTCTTGTGACTGGCCCTGATGGGGAACCGTGATTTCAACTTTATACCCGGCGCGGTAGTTCCGCAGCCATTGTTGAATAATCTGAGCTTCTTCAACTTCGTTGGGTAGTAGCACCTGCGAAGGGATCGAAGCTGCTTCGGCGTAAAACTGTTTGATAAACTGAGAGATCACATCAGAGTCTGGCTCATCAGCCGCGCCTTCGAGGACAAAATATTCCCGTCCGATCAATTTACCACTGCGAATAAAAAATACCTGAACGCAAGCCTCGCCATCCGCGCGCGCCATGGCAATCACGTCCGTATCATTCTGCTCGCTGGAGAAAACTTTTTGGCGCTCAACAACCTGCTCGATTGCCTGAATCTGGTCACGGATGGCAGCGGCTTTTTCAAAACGCAAATCTTCAGAAGCCTGCTCCATTTCTGTTTTCAGACGAGAAAGAATGGGATCTGTTCGACCTTCCAGGAACTTACACAAATCATCGATCATTTGTCGGTAACTGGCCTGATCGATTGCCCCGATGCAGGGACCGCTGCACAACTTGATATCATAATACAGGCATGGACGTGGATCATGCCCGGTAATAACCCGATCGCAGGAGAGGTAAGGGAAAATTCGGCGCAACACATCCAGGGTTTGATGCACTGCCCAGACGCTCGTATACGGCCCGAAATAACGTGAGCCGTCTTGGGCCATTAGGCGTGTTACCAGGACTCGAGGAAATGGATTTTGCCAATCCACCTTGATATAGGGATAACGCTTGTCATCCTTCAGGCGGATGTTATAGTGAGGACGATGTTTCTTGATTAGATTCATCTCGAGGATAAGCGCCTCGAGTTCTGAACCCACAACAATCCATTCGATATCGGCAATATGACGGACAAGGGTGCGAGTCTTAAAATCCTGGTCGGGCCTGGATTGGAAATAAGAGCGTACCCGATTGCGTAAATTGATCGCCTTGCCAACGTAAATGATCTCGCCGGATGCGTTTTTCATCAGATAGCAGCCCGGCTTGGTTGGCAGGGTGTCTAATATCCCTTGCAGATGATCTGAAATCTCCATACAGACCTGATTCTATCACGCATATTTGAGTCGGTGGATGTTGTATAATTGAGGTCGTTTAGATTGTTATGGACAGTGCACAAATTATTGTGGGAGTTTGCTTTGGAGAAACCATTAGAAGTTATCGTTGGTGAATTATTACGTCAGCGTGGAATGAAATTAGCCGCAGCAGAATCTTGTACTGGCGGGCTTATTGGCCACCGCATTACCAACGTAGCTGGTTCATCAGACTATTACCTGGGTAGTGTGACCGCTTATGCCTATGAAGCCAAAGAACGCTTGTTAGGTGTGCAGCATAAGACGCTGGAACAATTTGGAGCAGTCAGCCGCGAAACTGCCCTGGAGATGGCCTGCGGTGTTCGCCAGGCGCTTCAGGCAGATATTGGCATCTCGGTCACCGGCATCGCCGGACCGGGCGGTGGCATGCCCGACAAGCCTGTTGGCCTGGTGTGGATCAGTTTATGCACTAAGGACAATGCATGGGCATTTCGTTTTCTTTGGAGTGGTAATCGGATTGAAAATAAAGAACACTCCGCTCAGGCAGCGTTACAAATTTTGGCTGATTACCTGAATGGGAAACTCAATGAAAGCGATTGAAGTGGTTGTGCGTTTCAGCACTGAAGGGGAAATAACGCCGTTACAAATTATTTGGAATGGCGTGACATTTAAATTGACCACCGGAAGGCAATGGGAAGATATAGACGGGCGACGCCATTTCTTAACGATGGCAGACAACGGGCAAATGTTTGAACTGGAGTGGATAAAAGAAAACAACCAGTGGTACTTAAACGAGACTTCACAAATTCAGATTATATAGGAAAAGACATGAAAGATCCTGTCCGCGTAGCTATCCTTATCTCTGCCAACGAAGAATGGCGGGTTATCCGAGAATTAATTCCAGAGGCCGTTGAGGAAAAATCACCTGTGGGAGAATGGTTTATTGTTGGTCAACCATGCTATGGCTCAATGGAAAAGGTTTTATTCTTTCATGGCGGCTGGGGCAAGATTGCTGCTGCCGCATCGACGCAGTACGTGATTGACCGCTGGAACCCCGAAGCGCTCATCAACCTGGGCACATGCGGTGGCTTTGAGGGATTGATCGAACGCGGCGTCATTATTCTAGCAGAAAAAACCATCGTTTATGACATCATAGAGCAAATGTACGATTTCCAAAAAGCTATCGACGCCTATACGACGACCATTGATTTGAGTTGGCTTAAAGACGACTACCCGCAGCCCGTTCTTCGAACCCATCTGGTTTCAGGCGACCGTGATCTGGTTGCCAGCCAAATTCCGGAATTAACGTCCCGTTATGCTGCTGTGGCCGGAGATTGGGAATCAGGGGCAATCGCGTATGTGGCGCAACGCAACTCAAAGCGCTGTTTGATTCTTCGTGGAGTATCTGATCTGGTCGGAAGCGGCGGCGGTGAGGCTTACGGTAAAGCGGACGTATTTGTGGAGGGAACACGCGGGATTTTTAAACAACTACTGGATCATTTGCCCGAATGGATTGAATTGTCTCTCGCATGATATGAGTTCATAACTTCACCCTGGATAATGTAATTAAATAAGCCTGACAAGCCGAAGCGACCTGTCAGATTTTTATATCAAGAAGTAATGAACATTATCCACCCGGGGCTTTCCCCAATTTGGAACGTTCCATATCCACTATGCTGGGGTCCAATTTCTTGAATAACGGTTGCGGTTGCTGGAAGACATGACCTGCTTTCAATTGGCTCGGCTCCCAGCGACCAGAAGCGCCATCTGGATCATAACGCAAAACACTATGCTCGCCCAGTGAATCTGTGCAGGACTGTATGTATTGCTTGCCAAATAATGGTGCAGCATACCCAAGATAAGTATGCAGTTTTTCACAGGTAAACGGCAAGAAGGGAGCAAGCAGTATCTTCAACGAATCGATCGCCCGCATCGCGGTATAGATCGATTTTGCTGCTGACTCTTTGTCTGTTTTGATTGTAAACCATGGGGCGGTCTGATCCAGATATTTGTTCACTTCAGTCGCCAGGTTCATTGCTTCTGCCAGAGCAGCTCGCAGATGAACGGTTTCAAAAAGATCGCCGACCGTTTGAAAGCCCGCTTCAATTTTTGCCAGGATTTCCTGATCAATAGGGCGCAACTCGCCCGGATCAGGCACCTTGCCTTCCCAGTGCTTGTAAGCAAACGATAAAACTCGATTAGCCAGGTTGCCCCAGGTGGCAACTAGCTCGTCATTGTTCTTGTGAAAAAATTCGTCCCACGACCAATCTGTATCACGCGTCTCTGGCATGTTGACTGTCAAATAATAGCGGAGCGCATCGGGGTCATAACGGGTTAAGAAATCCAGCGCCCAGACTGCCCAATTCCGACTGCCGGAGATTTTCTGCCCTTCTAAATTAAGAAATTCATTTGCCGGAACATCATAAGGCAGGGTTAATTTGGATCCTGGGCCGCCATCAAAAAATGGATCAAAAGCCTCCCCAACGCCTGATAATTGCGCCGGCCAGATTACTGCATGGAATGGGATATTATCTTTACCAATGAAATAGTAAGCCCGTGTATTGGGATCATGCCACCAATCATGCCAGGAATGAGGGTCTTGATTCAATGCCGACCACTCAATCGAAGCTGAAAGATAACCGATTACGGCTTCAAACCACACATACAGGCATTTCCCATTCCAACCTTCAACAGGTACAGGTATGCCCCAGTCCAGATCGCGCGTAATCGCCCGCCCATGTAATTTTTCCGCCAGCATTTGCCCCAGTGATTGACGCAACACATTCTGTCGCCAGAACGATTCCCGTTCCCGTAAAAATGCTTCAACCTCTGGTTGAAGCTTTCCTAAATCCAGGTAATAATGCTCAGTCTCGCGCAGTTCAGGCGTCGAGCCGTCCATTTTTGAACGTGGGTTAATGATCTGAGTGGCATCGAGCAGATTGCCGCATTTGTCACACTGGTCGCCGCGGGCGTTTTCATAACCACAGATATAGCAGGTTCCTTCGACGTAACGATCAGGTAAAAATCGCTTTTGCGAAGGTGCAAACCACTGCTTCTGGCGTTCTGTGTACAAAAAACCGTTTTTCTTTAAGGCCAGGAAAATTGCCTGTGATACTCGAAAGTGATTGTCCGTATGCGTGCTGGTAAACAAATCGTACGTCAGACCCAATTTCTGATACAGGTCTAAAAACGTGTGGTGGTATCGTTGATAAATCTCATATGCGGTTGTGCCCTCGGCATCTGCCCGAACAGTAATGGGTGTACCATGCGCGTCTGAACCCGATACCATTAACACTTTTCTACCCTTCAGGCGTTGATAGCGCGCAAAGATATCCGCGGGAAGATAGGAACCTGTCAGGTTACCTACATGAATCTCTGAATTGGCATAAGGCCAGGCAACAGAAACCAGAATAGTCTCGGTCATGATACACCTCAATATAATAAAAAAATATATGAGTGGATTTTATCACGAAACAAAAAAGCTGACCGCCGTCAGCTTTTTTGATATCAAAATAAAGCCACTTTAGAGATAATCTTTTAATTGGCGAGCGCGCCGCGGGTGCCGCAAACGCCGCAAAGCTTTCCCTTCTATCTGGCGAATACGCTCACGGGTCAGTCCAAACTTTTGTCCCACTTCTTCGAGGGTGTATGCTCGCCCGTTGTCTAACCCAAACCGCAAGCGCAAAATACGGGCTTCACGCGGCGACAGTGTCGATAAGACCTCTTCAACTTTCTCTCGAAGCATATTCCGGTAAGCGCTCTGAATAGGGGTAGGAGTTATCTCGTCTTCAACAAACATGCCTAGCTCAGAGTCTTCATCATCGCCCACAGGGCTCTCCAAAGAAAGAGGTAGCCAGGATACACGCAACATCCATTGCACTTTGCGCATGCTCAATCCCATCTCGACTGCCAATTCCTCAACCCGGGGAACGCGTCCCAGGCGTTGCTCCATCTCATGCGTCAGACGGTATAACTGACGGATGCGGTCAATCATGTGAACAGGGACGCGGATCGTTCGACCCTGATCTGCAATGGCACGCGTTATTGTTTGCCGAATCCACCATGTTGCATAAGTTGAAAAACGAAAACCACGATGGTAATCATATTTCTCGACCGCCTTCATCAAACCCAGATTCCCCTCCTGGATCAAATCGAGGAAAGGAACACCACGTCCGATATATTTTTTCGCAATACTGACAACCAGACGGGTATTGGCTTTAATCAGGTGTTCTCGCGCCAGTACCCCATCCTGAATAACAGTATCCAGTTCTTCATGTCGCCGTATGGTTTCTTGAACACCCAGTTCAGCAAGCTCATCTTTTGCCATCCGCCCGCGCTCAATGCGTTGCGAGAGGTCTAATTCTTCATCAATTGAAAGCAAGGGTACACGAGACATTTCTTTCAGATAAAGACCAACGGTATCATCTGTCCCAATTCTTTCTATATCAGCATTCGGATCAAGATCGGTCTGCGGCAATTCATCTTCGATAAACTCGTCTTCTGTATCATGATCCAGAATATCGACACCACGCCGGCGAAGTGCAAGAACAACCGCACTTAGATGTTCAGAATCCTCGTCGCCTTCAGGATAAAATTCCATCAGATCATCAGTGGTCAGATAACCTTGAACATCGGCCTTTTCCAGCAACATACTCAAAATTTCTTTTTTTTGCCTGCGCCTACCCGGATACGCCATACACAACCTCCCCTTACAAAATAGTCCAGATGGTCTTATGTTTGTTCATTTTGTTTTTGGTGTTCACAAGTTGTTACGTTCAAGTCTTCGCCGCATATAATACATAAGCCTTTGCAATCCGGTTTACACAACGGATTGATTGGGACTTCCAGCAACATATACTCTCGAACAAGCGGGCCCAGGTTAATATTCCCATCTTCCGGATAAATCAACCCTGACTCAGAAACGGTCCGCTGTGAGAAAGCGTATAGCTCGTTAAAACTAATCTGCAACGGTTGCAAGAATTCTGCCAGACAACGGACACACTGGGAAGTAATTTTTGCTCTAAACCGCGCCTGTACCAATAAACCCTGAGGCGTTCGTCCTATCCTGGCGATGCCGGAAAAATTGTTTAAGTCCAGGTCTGGTTGCAGATGGAGTTGAGGGAATTCAAAATGAAAATCGCGACTGCTACCTATCGGCTGACTCACGAGAAAGCCGACATTCAGTCGCAAAGGGTTTCGAGGTTGAGTCACAGTATACAGTCTAAAAAATTAAACCAGATTAAAACCTTACATATTATAACATCTTCATGAATCAAAGTCAAGCATTTGTGACAAATTTGATATGAAAAGTATTTGGTTTATAATATCAACCAGGATAAAGATGCTATGCCAAAAACCTTATTGCTTGCTACTGAAAACCCTGGTAAAGTGATTGAGTTACGAGCTTTATTGGCCAATTTACAGTTTGATATCATTACTCCAAAGCACCTTGGAATACGCCTGGAAGTCTCCGAGGATGGCTCTTCTTATGCCGAGAATGCTGCTATTAAAGCGCTCGCCTATGCCAGAGAAAGCGGCCTGGTTACACTTGCCGATGACTCTGGACTTGAGGTCGATGCACTTAATGGACAACCTGGTATTTATTCGGCGCGCTACGCGCCGTGGGCAAAAGCCACTGATGCAGATCGCCGCCAGTACTTACTTAAAAACCTGTCATCTTTTCCTCGCCCGTGGACAGCTCGTTTCCGCTGCAGCGTAGCAATTGCCAGCCAGAATGGTTGTGTCTCTTACAGTGAGGGCGAATGCATAGGAGAAATAATCCCCGATGAAAGAGGGAAACAAGGGTTTGGTTACGATCCTATCTTTTTAATACCCGGCATAAGGCGTACAATGGCAGAGTTATCAATGGAAGACAAAAACCTTATCAGCCATCGGGCGCACGCTATAAAAAAAGCGATCCCTATTCTGATCCAATTATTCGAATCATCGATGATGTAGTCGATCTACGGCTTCTTCAGTCAACGGAATAAATACCCGTATCCGAGTCCCTTTCCCAGGCACCGAGTCAATATCCAATATGCCATTCAATAATTCGGTTCGCTCTCGTAAATTGACCATACCCAGACTTCCCCGATTCTCATACGAACTGTTTATCGCGGCAACATCGAAACCAACGCCATTGTCAATTATTTCCAATGCAGCAATATCACCCGAAATAGCCCGTAAGCGCACCCAGATATGCGCTGCTTGGGCGTGCTTGCGGGCGTTATTAACCGCTTCTTCGACCAGATAAAACACAACCGTTTGCTTGTTGCTTTCCAATTGATCGACGATTCCGGCGTCTGCCTCAACGATAACATCCTGATCAAAAGTTTCACGCATCTTCTGCGCCATCGATTCCAATGCGGCAATCAATCCTTGCGATTCAAGCACCAGAGGGCGTAAGGTGAACAGCATATGGCGCATTTCTTTTGTCGTCCGACGCGCCAGATCTTCAATCTTGTAAAGCTCTTCTGCAACGCTCTTGGGATCTTTCTCCAAAAGGCGACGCGCATAATTTACGCGCATCGCTAACGCGGCCAGCGACTGCGTTGGCCCATCATGTAAATCACGCGCCAGTTTCTTTTGCGCCTCATCCTGCACTTCCACAATATGTTCTTTTTCTGCTTTCAAATCTTGATACAGGCGAGCATTTTGAATGGCTACGATAGCCTGGCGGCTGATAATTTCCAGAATATCACATCGTTCGGGTGTAAAAAAATTCTTTTCGACATGACCAAATATCAAAAGGCCATAAACATCCAGGCCACTCCGTAGCGGTACACAATAAACCGTGTTACACGAGCGAAATGCCACTATTCGCCCAAGTTCCGCGTCTTGAGAAGGGGTTTCCAATAGACGGGGCTCCCCTTCCCGGATGACTTCCTCGACAACGCCTTTCTTTCCCGCCAGAACAATTTTCATGTCAGAAGGTGTTAACCGACGTGCGCATTCAATATGTAATTGATCTTCTGAAAACAAGAGTACAGCGCTAACCATCCGTTCCGCCGAACTGCCTTTCGAACTTAAGGCATTGACGCTTAAATCTAAAGCGATATCCAATACCCGTTGATAATTCAATGTCGTACTGAGCAAATTGGTTAACTCATAAAAAGCGCGAATCCGTTCTCGCTCGTCGGGTTGTCCATTTTCCTTCTTTGCCATATTCTCAGAAGGACGCTGCGATTGGCGATTGACTAATTGACCGACCTGCTTCTTTCGGATCCAATAGAACAAACAGGCTGAAGATAAATTTATCATAGCTAATAACACAGCCGGCGATAAAATATCCAGGCGAGTCGAATAAAACCATGCATGAACTACTTGTAATATCGAAAAACAAATAGCAATAATAAGAACGCTTATGAATCGAAACCCAAACACCGCAGTCAAGACGGGCATCATTCCGATCCAAATTCCTGTTCCATCGATTCCCCCCGAAAATCCAAATAGCAGGAAAACAATTACAAAATCGATTCCGGCAAGTAGATAATATTGAAATTTTAAA
>CAZDAW010000025.1:0-38445 GCA_964503685.1 uncultured Anaerolineaceae bacterium
TGATTTCATAATCAGGCAAGCTCAACGCACCAACCCGTCTTATCAGCCAGATGCCTAACTATTGTTATAATAAGAGCAACTCTTATCCGCGTCTATCCGCCTCCATCTGCGGTTAACCTATTTACCCTATCCAGGAACAAACCTATGCCAACCAACAACGTCACCCGTCTGCTCGACTCCCGTAAAATCGCCTACCAGGCCTTCGAACTGCCCGCCGAAAAGCTGGGCGCGCTCGAATCTGCTCAACTGCTCGGCGTCTCGCCCGACATCGTATTCAAGACCATCGTCGTCCAGCGTGAAAAACCGGGCAAACCCATCCTGGCCGTCATCGCCGGGCCGGACGAAGTGGACCTCAAAGCCCTGGCGCGCTTTCTGGGCGAGAAGAAAGTTCACCTGCCCACCGAGCGCGAAGCCGAACAGATCACCGGCCTGCAGGCCGGGGGCATATCGCCGCTCGCCCTGCTCAACCGCGGCTTCACCGTCGTCCTCGACAGCAAAGCCAGAAACCACCCCCAGATTCACATCTCCGGTGGCCAGCGCGGCCTCAACATCCGCCTCGGCGTGGAAGACCTGATCAAGCTGGTCAACGCCAGGGTGGGAGAGATCAGCGCGGAAACAATATGAGTCGATTCTAATATGTTATGCAATAAAAGATCATTTTTAATAACGCAAACACGAAATTTGAATTTGCTTGACAAATAATCTTTCCAGTATATACTACAATCAAATGTTCTAAAATTGGGAGTCGTGACAGATGAGCTATAATTCGAATACTGGAAACGAGCTTCTTAAAAGCCTCACTACTCCAACTTATCCGATTTATCAAACCAGCCGTCTGGTAGGAATTTCCAGATGGACAGTCAAACGTTACCTCAGCGGCTACACCTACAGGTACGATGTTAGCGGTAAGCCTCGTTGGGGTCAGCAGCCCCCCGTTGTGAATCCTGATGATGAATCGACCTATGCTTCTTTTCTGGACCTGGTAGACTTGTTGTATGTCAAGGAATTTTTAAGCAGGAATTTTTCTCTGCCCCATATCCGACAAGCTTTGGACGAAGCGAGAGAGTACCTGGGAACTCCTCACTTTGCCAGAAGCGTTTTTTATACAAGCGGTGATCAGATCATTCTCAGGCTACCTAAAGACGGTAGTCTGATCGCCTTGATGACCGGAGGACAATTAACTATTCAGGAAATTACAGAAAAACTAAGTGACCGCCTGGATTTCGAGAGTGTGACAGAATACGGTCTGGCTCAAAGGTGGTATCCGAATGGAAGGAATGGATCAATCGTTATCGACCCACAGCTTTCTTTCGGTCGCCCCACTCTGGTAGACTGCAACGTAACAACGAGCAGTATCTATGATCTTTATTTGGGGGAAAAGGGAAACCCCAAACCGGTCAGTGAGTGGTTTGGTATTCCAGTCGCCCAAATTAAGACTGCGGTTCAATTCGAACTCAGTCTATGGGCGTAAGATTCTTCGTTGATAATAACCTTGGTAAAAATCTAGTGGATGGACTCCGTCTGCTAGGCTATTCAAACATCGAACATTTACAGGAACATTTTACGCCTGACACAATCGATGAAGTGTGGCTTAAATACGTGGGCGAAAATAAACTGGTCCTGATTACGAAAGATAAAATGATTCGTAAAAATCCTAAAGAAAAAACCGCCCTAATAGAGCACAAAATTGTGGCATTCTATCTGGGTGGCAGTAAGATGTCTATTCAAGAAATATCGAAGCAATTAATGACAGCCTGGAACAAAATGGAAGCATGCGCCGAGAGGCAACATAAGAAGGGAATTGCCGGTGCTTTTATCGTCAGACCCGGAGGCGGGAAAATTGAAGAGATTCCACTAACATAGAATGTGACTGTTAGCTACAAGTAAAATAGTGCGCTCAAATATGCACTTAAAGCTGAGCAGGCAATATAATCACATCATCCACCACATTATAAGTGGTAAATCAATAAGACAAAGGGAGATAATCAACAATGCAAACCGTTCGACGGTTCTTTTCTTGGTGATCAGGTATTTTCAAAAAAAGCAGGATTAGTACTGATACGGCTATACGCAATTTATATATTAAACATCAATTCTCATGCGAATGCTTCACCCCCCGCGTGTTTCACAATAACCTTCCCGCTACCCCTTGATCACCACCACCGGGCGCAAGCGCGCCACCTTGCGGGCGATTCCCGCCCCAACGACCACGGCGATCACCTCATCTACGTCCTTGTAAGCTTCGGGAGCTTCTTCAGCCAGGCCGGGCAGCGACCCCGCCCGGATGTGAATACCGCGCCCTTCGAGCTGATTGCGCAACTGCTCGCCGCGCACTTCCTTCTTCGCCGCGTGGCGGCTCATCACCCGCCCCGCCCCGTGGCAGGTCGAACCGAACGTCGCTTCCATGTTCTCCTTCGTCCCCACCAGCACCCACGAGCTGGCACCCATACTCCCCGGCACCAGCACCGGCTGGCCAATAGGGCGATATTCCGGCGGCAGCGCCGCCGAACCCGGCCCGAAGGCGCGCGTCGCCCCCTTGCGGTGAACGCATACCTTCATCTCTTTGCCGCCCACCCGGTGCGTTTCGATTTTGCCCATGTTGTGCGAAATATCATAAACCTGGCGCAAATGCCAGTTCTTCAAGCGCCCGGCGAAGACCGTCTCAAAAGCCCGGCGCAGGTTGTGGGCCAATACCTGGCGGTTGGCAAAGGCATAATTGGCCGCCGCGCACATCGCCGCGAAATAATCACGGCCCTCCGGCGATTCCAGCGGAGCGCAAACCAGCTCTCGATCGGGCAATTGAATGTTATAGCGCCGCACCGCCGACTGGAAGGACTGCACATAATCGGTGCAAATCTGGTGGCCGAAGCCGCGCGAGCCGCAGTGAATCTGCGCCGCCAGGCAGCCCTCGATCAGCCCCATCGCCTGGGCCGCTTCGGGCAAAAACACCTGCTCCACCACGTCCACCTCGATGAAATGGTTGCCCGCCCCCAGCGTCCCCAGTTGGGCGCTGCCGCGCTCCTTGGCCCGCCTGCTCACCTTTTGCGGGTCGGCGGCCTCCAGGCAGCCGTTCTCTTCGGTTCGCGACAGATCGCCCTCGTCAGCCATGCCCTGCTTCAACACCCACCCCGCCCCCTTGCGGCAAACCTTGTCCAGTTCAGAGTCGCTCAAGCGCAGCCCGCCTTTCACACCCACCCCGCTGGGACAGTGCTGGTCAATGGCCGTCGCCAGGCGGTCCAGATCCTCTGCCGCCGCTTCGGCCTCGATGCTCGACGAGAGCAGCCTCACCCCGCAATTGATGTCGTAACCGATCCCACCCGGCGAAATAACCCCATCCGGGTAGCGCGCCGCCGCCACCCCGCCGATCGGAAAGCCGTAACCCTGATGCACGTCGGGCATCACGGCCACCTTGCCCACCAGTCCGGGCAGCGTGGCGGCGTTGATTGCCTGTTCGATGGATTTGTCCTCCAGCGCCGCCTCGAGCAGCTTGCGCGTGGCAAACACGTGCACCGGAACCCCCATATCCGCCCGGAACGAAGCGGGAATCACCCACTCATATTCCGAGACCGGCTGGAAAGATTTCAGGCTGACCATCTTCATCTCCATTCATGTATCCTACGCATCAAACACTACGGTCGCCTCAAATCGCCCCCCTTTTTGAGTAATCGCCAGATCATTGAAAGTGACCGCCTTGATTTCCTTCACCGGACAGAGAGACTTCGCCCCTTCCAGCGTTGCCATCAATTGTTTACCCGCGCTGATCTCAACCGCCAGATGATCGTATGCAACACCTTCGTCTTCATAATGATAAAGCAATTCACTTAAAAATGAAACCAGCAGGCTTTCGGCGTCGCCAGCTTCAAGCCGAATCTCTCGCTGGCGGCGCGACTCGCCGCCGGGTTGAACGCCCATCAGGGCGTACATTCCTCCGGCTGCCTGCTCAAAAAGCGTTTCGAGCGACGGCGCCCACACGTGCAGCGCCAGGTCTGCGGTATGCGCTATTTCCTGATAACCACATTTTCTGTTCTCTTGCATGTCTTTGAGTATAATTATACCTATGAACGCATCTCTAGATCTGATCGAATCGCGGCTCCAGGCGTGGATCGAAGTCAGCCTGCTCTCTCTCCTCCCCTGGGATTCAACCCGGGGTAACCTGGCAAAACTGTTCATCGAAGCCATCGAAAGCGCTTTTTCCCGGCAGGGGTTTGAAGAAAACCTCGCCCCCAATGTTTACATCATCGCCATACCAGCCCAGCAATTCCCCGACTGGCTGGCCAATCCTGACCTGCCTGCCAAACTGGCCGAATTCATCTACCAGACCGGCAGCGAGGCAGGGCTTGTTTTCGCCGATCGCCCCATCGTCCGTCTGGTATGCGATCAGGAACTGATGCCTGGGCAGTTGAAGGTGGAAGCGAAAATCGTCAATGACCCGCTCTCCGAAACCAGCGTCTTGCAGCCTGTTTCGCCTGCGCCCTGCCCGCCGCCTGAAAGCCCCCTCAACGCTTATCTCATCGTCAATGGCGACAAGACATTTCCGCTCAACCTGCCCGTCGTCAATATCGGGCGGCGGATGGACAATCAATTGCCCATCGACGACCCGCGCGTTTCTCGGCTGCACGCTCAACTGCGCGAAATCCGCGGCGAGCACACCATCTTCGACCTGGGTTCCACCGGCGGCACTTTCGTGAACGGCGAACGCGTCACTCAGCATATCCTCAAACCCGGCGATGTCATCTCTCTCGCTGGTTTTCCCCTCGTTTATGGGCGCGATAATCCCCAGCCGCCCAAATCCGAATTCACCCCTGTCATTCAACCGGTTTCACCCGAAGAGAACACCCTGCGTCCCGCTGAAACCGATCATTCCCATAAAAACCCATGACCGGAATCATTGCCCTCATCTTCCGCATTGTCCTGGCCGGCGCGCTCTATGCCTTTTTAGGTTGGGCGCTATATACCCTCTGGAGCGACCTGCGCCGCCAAACAAGCCATCCGTCCATCCAAAAAGTACCGACGATGATAATCACCGTCGGTGAAGGCGACGCGCAGACAACAACCGAATTCTCGATACCGGAGATCATGATCGGACGCGACCCAACCTGTGATTTAGTTCTTCGGGAAGAGATCGTTTCTTCGCGCCACGCCAGATTATCCTACCACCATAATCAGTGGTGGATTGAAGATCTGCAATCCACCAACGGCACCTATCTCAATGACGAGCGCCTCTACACCGCCACGGTCGTCGTTTCGGGCGATGAAATTGTTTGCGGCCAGGCGCGGCTGATGCTCGCCATTCAACCTTCTTTTTCTGAATTCACCAAAGAAAACCCATAATCGTATGTGATAGCCTGAAAATTTCCGGGGGCAGATTTGTTCTGTTGACCAGAGTCAGACAGCGACGGACTCGCCCCCCCTGACCAACTGGCAAATTCATTCATCCTGTGCTATCATAATTTTCAGCATCCAGCAGGAGGAGAACATCATGCAAGAACAACCAAAAATTGGCATCATCGGCGGTTCCGGACTCTATACAATGTCCGGCCTGACTGAAATCCAGGAACACGATCTGGATACACCTTTTGGCAAACCCAGCGCCCCGATCGTCGTCGGCGTGCTGGAGGGAAAACGGGTCGCCTTCCTCGCCCGTCACGGCATCGGCCATCACATTTCGCCCAGCGAAGTCAATTACCGGGCAAACATCTACGGATTAAAAATGCTGGGCGTCGAAAAGGTCATCAGCATCAGCGCCTGCGGCTCTCTGCGTGAAGATTACGCCCCTGGCCATATTGTCATTCCCGACAATTTGTTCGATTTCACCCGCGGGACGCGTTTGCGAACCTTCTTCGGCGATGGTCTGGTGGCTCACATTGGTTCGGCAGACCCATTCTGCGCCGGCCTGTCTGACCAGCTTTACGATGCAGTAACAGCCGCCGGCGCCCCCGTCCATCGCGGCGGCACATTCATCACCATCGAAGGCCCGCGTTTCTCCACCAAAGCCGAATCTAACACCTTCCGCAGTTGGGGCATGGCGATCATCGGCATGACCGCTTCTCCTGAAGCCTTTCTGGCCCGCGAAGCTGAATTATGCTACGCCGTCATGGCCCACGTCACCGATTACGACGTATGGCACGTCAACGAAGCGCCCGTCACAGTGGATATGGTCATCAGCACCCTCAATAAAAATACCGAATACGCTCAGGCGGCTATCCGCAATCTGCTTAAAAACTTCAAAGCAGAACAGGCCTGTGAATGCCAGTCAGCCATGGCGACTGCCATCATCACCCAGCGCAGTCACATTCCACCCGAAACGCTCAAAAAATTGGACTTGCTGGTAAGTAAATATCTAAAATCGTGAACATCCTATTTCCGGTATCCGAGAAACCATCGCCGGCAGAGCAACTACAGAGCCGTCTGATGTCCCTGGCGGCTCTATTCCTTATCGCCTACGGAATAATCCTCACCCTCTCGCCTTCCGTGCGCGCCCACTCCTGGCTGGTTTCTTATCGCTGGGAACACTGGCTGGGCGTCGCCGTCTGGCTTGCGGTCTTCTCTTTTGCTTACCGCAGGTTATCCCGCTCCTTGCCCGACCGCGACCCCTATCTTTTCCCCATCGCTGCCCTGCTCACCGGCTGGGGGTTAATGACCATCTGGCGGCTTTCCGTCAATTTTGGGCTGCGCCAGACGATCTGGCTGCTCGTTTGCGCCGGTTTATTCCTGCTCGGTTTACGTCTGGATAAAGGTTTACTGATCCTTAAAAAATACAAATACATCTGGCTGATCAGCGGAATCATCCTGACCGCGCTGACATTTGTTTTCGGAAAATACCCCGCTGGCTCAGGCCCGAAACTCTGGCTGGGCGGACCTGCTATCTTCCTGCAGCCCAGCGAGCCGCTTAAACTCCTTTTAATCATCTACCTGGCCGCTTATCTGGCCGATCATTTGCCGTTCAGTTCAAACCTGTTATCCTTATTGACGCCCACGATGATCGTTACCGGCTTTGCCCTGGTTTTAATTCTGCTCCAAAAAGACCTCGGCGCGGCTTCAATCATCCTCTTTCTGTACGCGGTGATTATTTACGTCGTCTCGAATCGCCGCCGGGTTGTTCTCATCAGTTTCTTTGCGCTCTTTCTCTTCGGGCTGGCAGGTTACGAATTATACGATGTCATTCGTATTCGCATCGAAGCCTGGATCAATCCGTGGAACGACCCCACCGGCCGCTCGTACCAGATCATTCAATCATTGATCGCCGTGGCAACCGGGGGTATTTTTGGCCGCGGCCCGGGTATCAGCAGTCCGGGTTTGGTTCCCATCGCTCACTCCGATTTTATCTACGCCGCAATCTGTGAAGAAAACGGACTGGTCGGCAGCATCGCCCTCATCCTGCTTATCAGTCTCATTGCCGCCCGCGGGATTCATATTGCCCTGCGCGCCAGGAACCTTTACCACCGCATTCTGGCAGCCGGTCTGACAGCCTATCTCGCCGGCCAGAGCCTTTTGATCATTGCCGGTAACATACGTCTTGCCCCGCTGACCGGGGTTACCCTGCCCTTCCTCTCCTACGGCGGATCTTCCCTGCTGGTATCTTATGCCGCCTTATTGTTGCTCCTGATCATCAGCAATCACGACGACCACCAGCCTGCTCCGCTGTCTAATCCGCGCCCCTATATCGCCCTGGCGTCTGTTTTCCTTCTGGCAGCATCAGCCGCTGCGCTTTCGACCGGCTGGTGGGCCATTATTCGCAGCGAAGCGCTGCAAACGCGCAGCGATAATTTCCGCCGGGCAATAGCCGATCGCTACGTCAGACGCGGCTCGCTGCTTGACCGTAATGGCGTGGCCCTGAACATTACCATCGGCGATCCGGGTAATTACATGCAGCATTATAATTACCCATCATTAAGCCCGGTGGTTGGCTACACCCAGGCAATTTACGGGCAGGCCGGTCTGAACGCCAGCCTTGATAATTACCTGCGCGGTATCGAAGGCAACCCTTCTTCCGTCATCTGGTGGAATCATCTCCTTTATGGGCACCCCCCGCCCGGCCTCAACGTCCGCACCACCCTTGATATCCAGCTTCAATCTAAAGCCGATGAACTTCTGGGCGACCATAAAGGCGCCATCGTCCTTCTCAATGCTCAAACGGGTGAAATTCTGGTCATGGCTTCACACCCCTATTTTGACGCCAATACCCTTGAAAGAGATTGGGAAAAGCTCACCAAAGATACTTCCTCTCCACTGCTCAACCGCAGCGTACAGGCGCTTTACCCAACCGGTACGGCTCTGGCGCCGTTCGTTTTGGTCAAAAATAGCAAGACAATCCAATCCAAAACGTTGCCAAAAGTCTTTACTTATTTCTTTCAGGGCAAACTGCTGGAATGCGCTCAAACACCGACCGGTACGCTCACCTGGGCATCTTTGATTTCAAACGGCTGCCCCGTTCCAACCCGTTTGCTTGCCGCCCAACAGGATAAGGCCAGTCTGCTCAAGCTGGTCAAAGAACTCGGTTTCTACGAATCGCCTCAGCTTCCTCTGGACACTACCAGCCTGCCCGAACCGCCGGCAACAGTCAGCAGCGATGAACTTCTCTTCGGGCATTATTATCTGAGAACTTCGCCCATGCAAATGGCATTGGCAGCCGCAGCGCTCACCTCGAAAGGCGTCATCCCTGCCCCGCGCCTGGTCAGCTCCGTGCTGACGCCTCATCAGGGATGGGTCATCCTGCCGATAGACGGCAAGGATAAGCAGGTTTTTACAGCAGAAGAAGTCTCTGATACAACACGCCTGCTGGCGGTTTCGGATATGCCCATCTGGCAGAGCCTGGGCAACGCCGCCGATACGGGCAATCAAAAAGTGAGCTGGTACCTCGGCGGAACCCTGCCCAACTGGCAGGGCGCGCCTCTGGCTGTGTGTGTATTATTGGAAGAAGACAACCCCACACTGACAGAACAGATCGGGGCAGCGCTTCTCGAAGCCGCCATGAACCCCTGATTCACATCAGGATTTCATTTCTGCTCGAACTTCATAATGCTGCGAACGGGCGTCGAAGCGCTTCAACAGCGCCCGCGCCTGCGGCAGGACAACTGCCGCTTCGTAATCTTCTCCTGCAAAAGCCTTTACCGAATCGAGCGAATCGAACCACATGATGGTGATAAACTCAACTTCCTCGCCTGCGTTGCGTCTGAAAAGTTGAATACCCTGATAACCGGCTATGCGGCGATCTTTTATCCCCACGAAAATTTCGCTCTTCAACAAAGCTTCGTACGCGTCGGCATTTTCCGGTGTTGTATACCCGTGCCATATTCGACTGATCATTTAATCCTCTTGTCAAACCACAAACGGTAAGTCATTATTCTTCAGAAGATTGCAGAATACGCCCAACCGACTTATCGGGTTAATCGGACGAAATTTCGCTTGCCAACCTGCAGCACGCCGCCAGTAGTCAACACAGCCGTCGGGTCGGTCAACACCTCACCCTCCAGGCGCACCCCATGTTGAGCGACCAGACGGCGCGCCTCGCTCTTGCTGGGCGCTAAGCCGGCGGCAATCATCACATCCACCAGCGTCTGCCCATCCTTCAAGGCATATTCCTGCATCGCTTCAGGGGCAGCATGCTGTTGGAACAAACGCACAAACGCCTCTTCCGCCGGGGCAGCAGCTTCATCGCCAAAAATCGTCCCGACGATTTCCCGCGCCAGCTTCATCTTCACATCGCGCGGGTGCATCTTCCCCGATTTCAAGTTTGCTTCCAGTTCGGCAATCTCCCCCGGATGCCAGCGCGTCACCAGGCGAAAATAAGATCCCATCGCCGAATCCGGCACACTCATCACCTTTCCGTACATATCCTCCGGGGTGGAGTTCAGGGGGATATGGTTACCCAATGATTTACTCATGCGAATCACGCCGTCGGTTCCCGGCAGAATGCCGATGATGACGCCAATGTTCGGTTTTTCGCCCATAAAAGTCATCAGCTTGCGCCCCGCCGTGATGATATTAAATAACTGGTCGGTGCCTCCCACCTGCACATCTGAGCGCATGGCGTAGGCGTCGTAAGCCTGCATGATGGCGTAAAAAGTCTCGTGCAGGTAAATGGCATCGCCGCGTTCCCAGCGCAGCTTGAAATTCTCGCGCGTCATAAACTGCTGAACGGTGAAATTCGAAGCCAATTTGATCAGGTCTGCAAATGTGAGCTTTGAGAGCCACTCGGCGTTGTAGCGGATGATAGTCTTTTCTTTATCCAGAATCCGAAAAGCCTGTTCGGCGTAAGTACGCCCGTTTTCAGCCACCTGTTCAGGCGTCAACTGCGGACGCAACTTGTCCTTATCAGAGGGGTCGCCGATCAACGATGTGTAATTGCCGATCAGGAAGGTGACCTCATGTCCCAGTTCCTGAAACTGGCGCAGCTTGCGCATGGAGACGGTATGTCCAAGGTGCAAATCGGCTGTGCGCGGGTCATAACCGCAGTACACGCGCAGCGGGCGGCCCTCTTTATCCGCTTCAATCAGACGCTGGCGCAGCTCGTTGGTCATCGTCTGCTTCAGCTCTTCATCTCCATATTCAGTACCCTGCATCAGGTACGCAACCTGCTCTTCGATGTTCATAGTATGCTCCAAATAAAATTTTATTTCATTTAAAGGTTAATTATTCCAATTTGATCCTGATAAATAATAGTTGATTATACCTGAAAATACATTGTTCACCGTTTTAGCAAATCAAGTAATGCCTTGTCCACCTTTTCAAATTTAAAACGATAGCCATTGTTCATCAACCGCAAGGGAACAGCGCGCTGCCCATCCAATACAAGCGTGCTCATTTCGCCCAGCAACAAACGCAAAACGAAAGCGGGAGCGGGCATCCAGTACGGACTTTTTAATACCCTGCTGACCGCTTTCCCAAAGTCGGCGTTGCGAACCGGTTCAGGCGCGCATAAATTATAAACGCCGCTCGCACCGGGATCCTTTAACAAATGGAGGATAGCCCCAACTTCATCCTGCCAATGGATCCAGGGCATCCACTGAGCGCCGCTTCCCAGAGGGCCGCCGGCGAATAACCTGAATGGCCTCAATAAACGCGGCAGCGCGCCCCGATTTGGATCAAGCACGATCCCGCTGCGAATGATCACCCGGCGAATTCCCAATTCTTCAACCGGTTTTGTGCTTTCCTCCCACGCCTTCGCCACGCCAGCCAAAAAATCATCCCCCGCCGGGGCGCTTTCATCGATCATTTCGTCTCCGTGTACCCCATAATACCCCACCGCCGAAGCCTGAATGAGAACCGCCGGTTTATCTTTGGCGTTGCGGATGGCCTCCACAACCACTTTACCCGCCCTGACCCGGCTTTGCAAAATGCGCTCTTTACGCTCTTCGCTCCAGCGGCCGGCGCCAATATTCTCTCCGGCCAGGTTAACCACCGCATCGGCCTGCTCGACAAATTGTCCCCAGCCGCGATCAGTTTCGCCGTCCCATCCATAGATTTTCGCGCCATTAGGAGCAACAGCTTCAGTCGGGCTGCGGCTCAAAATAAAAACGTCGTGGTCGGCCTCAAGCAGGGTCCGCGTCAGCGCGCTTCCAATCAAACCTGTACCGCCGGTGATCAATATTTTCATGATTTAACAATCCTTTAATAAATTAACTCAAATTGCTGCCCTGACAACAATCTCTGCGTTTGTCACTGCGAGAAGGGCGCTTTTTGCCCAACGAAGCAGTCTCAACGTCACAATCCGAGATTGCCACGCCTCGCCATTCTGTCGAGGCTCGCAATGACATCCGGGTGGCAACCTGGATTAAATTATTATAAGTCATTCTGAAGTATATTTTTCAAGTCGTGCTATAATCAAACATTATTGATGAGGTCGCCATGAAAGCGCCGGTTTTAGTTTTGAACGCAAACTTTGAACCGATCAATGTTTGCAACACCAAGCGGGCCATTTGCCTGATTTTAGCGGGAAAAGCCAGCCTGGTTCTGGATGGCCGCGGGGAGATCAAAGCCGTAACCAGCAGTTACCCTTCCCCTTCCATTATCCGTCTGGAAAAGATGGTCATCCGTCCCCGTCCCCGCATCACCCTCACTCGCCGCGAAATCTTCCGGCGCGATAACAACACCTGCCAGTATTGCGGAAAACGCACCCCTGACCTGACCATCGACCACGTCATACCCCGTCACCTGGGCGGGCAGCACAGCTGGAATAATGTCGTAGCCGCCTGCGCCCGCTGCAACCACCTGAAAGGTGGACGCACGCTGGAAGAAGCGCACATGGTTCTCCTGCGCCAGCCCAAAGAACCGGCGCCGACCGCCCGTTATATATTTGGCAAACACCTGGAAGAATTCCAGGAATGGGAGCCTTTTATCGCCGGCTGGTAATCGATTCCCCTCACTTACCTGGTTCAATCACCATAAAATCTTCCGCCAGGCGCACCTCGCCGCCGAAAGTCTTTTGCGCCTCTCCGACCAGCTCCTGCGAATTGAAATCGCCTGTCGGGTAATGAATCAAATAAAGCGCCGCCGCCCCTGACTGCCGGGCAATTTCTCCCGCCTGCGACGCCGAAGTATGTCCCGGCCCATTTCCTGACGATTCGTGAATCAACACAGTTGCCCCGGCTGCCAGATTCACCACCTCAGGGCAAGGTTCTGTATCACACGAGTAAACCGCGCTGGAACCATTATTGGCGAACTCAAACCGCACCCCGATTGTCGGAACAAGATGCCGGACCGGCGAAGCCAGCACCCGCATCTCATCACATTCGAGAACAAGCGTCTTTTCACTGGCTGGCAGACGGTGAAAGACCACCGGGAAAAATCCAGGCCAATGCGCCCAATCATAAAAGCCCATCATGCCCTCGATTCGGTCGAGCGTGTGATGAAGTCCGTAAATATGCAATGGCTCGCGCCGCCCCATCAACCACATATCCATCAACAACAGCGGCACGCCCGCGACATGATCCGGGTGAAAATGGGTTACCACTAAATCGGTCAATTGTTCAAACGCCACCCCGGCCTGTTTCAAACGCAGAATCGGGTTACTGACGCAATCTACCAGAACGACGCGCTTCTTTCCAACGACAACAAAATGCGTATTCTCGTGATGCGCATCTGGAATGGCATTGGACGAACCTAATATGATAATTTTTGGCATTGATTACCCTCCCATAACAACAACAATAAAATTAGAATAACCACAAAGCCAGGCGCGGTGTGATCCAGGCTTCGATCATTGCCGCCGCCAGCAGCAGCGGCGCCGCCAGGCCGAGGAACACTTTCATCCAATCTGCCAGCGCCCCAAGCCAGATCTCGCCAATCGTTCTCCCCTGGGTTGGTTTTGCCAGAATAGCGCCCATTCGCAAGACAGCCGCGCCGGCGATCACTGCCGCAGGGATCTCTATGATACCATGCGGCAGGATAAACGCCGCAAAATAAACCCACGGCGACATGCCATAACAGGACAACAATCCCATTAAATAACCGCTGACGCCCATCGTCAACATCATCGGCATAACGCCCAGAACGCCGAACGAAAACACTCCCAGGATCATGGATAGAATAAACACGCGTATGTTTTGCCAGAAAATCAACAACACCGGAACAAAATTACCAACAGGCCAGGTTTTTGCCAGTTCAACCAGGCGATGTTCCATATCCTGCAAGCCGCTGTCTTCGAGGGGAATCAGAAAGCGCTCGGTCTGCATCGCCCCCAGGATCACGCCGGCGACAACCAGAATCGACATGGCAAGGATCGGCAATCCCAGTTGCCTGAACGTCCCCAGAACTTCAACCCGATACCATTCCCGAAAGTTATGCGCCTTCCCCCTGAACGCGGCGGCAAAGGTGCGCAGCATCCAGTGAATGTTAAGCGCATCAAGTTCCCGCCCCAGCAGTTCCTCGCGGCGAAATTGCGCCATGCCCACCCGCGCCAGCAGCAGCGCCAGAATCATGATACCAAAAACCACCCACCACAGAGTATCGTAATTACCCCAGAACATGACAATGCTCTCGCCCTGTATTAAAAGGGCAGAGGGTATCACAATAAAAGAAGCCAGCAAATTCGCCGCCCGAACCGAAGTCGCCTGAGTCGAAACCACAACAGCCCCGCTGACCATCATCAATGCCTGCACAATGGTCAGGGCGATAATCTGAATCATCATGGATGTTTCAGGCAGCGGCACGTGGTTGCGATACAACCCAATGGAATATACTGTGATTCCCAGAAAACTGCCGAGCAGGGGCGGAACGGTTGAAGACAGCAGTTTCCCAATATATAACTGCCAGTCCTTCAGGGGTGTGTTCAACAGGGGTTCGATACTGCCGCGCTCTTTTTCGCCGACAAAACTTTCCAGGGCGATCACCAGGGAAAATGAAATCGGGAAGAAGCCAACAATCATCATCAGGAAGGGTACCAGGCGGTCAGCGATCAGGCTGGCGCCGTACTTATTGGCAAAATTGACCATTTCTCGGGCTGTGAAATTCATCAGAAATGGAAAGAAAACCGTGAGAATGATAATCGGAAAGATGATCCGCCAGTCGCGGAATTGGTCGCGCACCTCGCGGCGGGCAATGATCAGGGCCGGCCGCAGTTGATCAAGCATGCGCCGTCTCCTCAACCTCAACCGCCCGGTTCATCGCTGCCAGGTACGCCTGCTCCAGACTGAAAGGTATTTCTTTCAGCGAGATCACCGGCAAGCCCAGGTCGTTCAACAGGTAACGCAGCACAGCCGCGTTTTGTTCGTCTGGCTGCTCGATCGACAAGCGGATCCAGTCTTCTCCTCTGCCGGTCAGACATACCCCCGCCGGGAAATTAAGCGCCAATCCATCCACATTTTGCGCCAGACGCAATTCATATTCAGGTTTGCCCAACAAAGTACTTTTTAAACGGGCGACCGAATCATTAACAATGATTTTCCCCTGGCGAATGATGGCAATCGTGTCAGCCAGTTCTTCAGCCTCCACCAAATTATGCGTACACAAAATTATTGAGCGGTCGGCGTTTTTCAACTGATGCATCGCATCACGCACGACCCGGGCAGATTCAGGGTCCATGGCTGAAGTCGGCTCATCGAGCAGCAAAACCGGCGGTTCGTTCAGTAAAGCGCGCACCAGGGCCAGTTTCTGGCGCATCCCCTTCGAATATTCTCCCAGGCGTTTGCTTCGGCTATCTGCAAGCCCAAAATTTTCCAGAAGGGCATCCACCCGCTGGCGAATTCGCGCCCGCTCCATCCCGTAAAGCTGTCCGAAAAAATCCAGGTATTCTACTGCGTTCATCCGCCCATACAGCCCGTGGTGTTCAGTCAACACCCCCACTGAAGCGCACACCAGTTCAGGTTCCTGCAAAATATCATAACCGGCCACGCGGGCGCGGCCGCAGGTTGGCCGCAACACCGAAGTCAGCATACGCACAGTCGTCGTTTTTCCCGCCCCGTTTGGCCCCAACAGCACCAGCGCCTGCCCCCTTTCCACCCGTAAATTGACGTGATCGACCGCCGTAAAATCATCGAATTGCTTGGTCAGGTCTTCCGCCAGAACCATCACTTCAACCATAGTTTTCATCCCATACCATTAAACCAACGAAGACACAGTGCACATTTTCTAAACAAATCTCTGCGCTTTCTGTGTCTCCGCAATCAGCCCAATAATGAACAGGTATCTAAAATATCTAATCGGTCTGTCCGGTTTCTGCAATTGTTGTCTGATCCTTTGTTTCTGCTTCCGGCGTTGTTTCCGTGTCGCTGGAAGACCTTTCGGGCTTACCAAAACGATGGCGCAGGAATAAAGCCGCCGCCGCGCAGATAGCAATCACGCCCATCAGAGTTTGGTTCACATTTAAACCGGCCACCTGAGAAGAATCCAGGCGCAGGAATTCCAGCAGGAAACGCCCGACAGGATAAATGATGAGGTAAGTGAGGAATATATCGCCAGCTTTGAGACGGTCGGCAAAACGTTTACCGATCCAAAGCAGGATTCCCATATTCATCAGGTTCCACAGCGACTCATATAAAAACAGAGGATGGTAATACGCCACGTCCTTATATTCCGGTAAACGATAGGCTTCGTCGATAAAGATCTTCCAGGGCAGGTTGGTCGGCGCGCCATACACTTCCTGGTTAACAAAGTTGCCCCAGCGTCCGATAGCCTGGGCCAGAGCCAGCCCCGGCGCGATAAAATCGACCAGCATACCCAGGCTCAGCTTATGCTTGCGAGCATACAGATACACCGCCAGCAGCCCCCCAATGACGGCCCCCGGTATTCCCACGCCGCCGCGCCAGGTGGCAATTGCATCCAGCGGATGGGTCAGGTAATACATGGTCGTAATACCCTGCGCGACAAAAGAAGGCGGCGGGGTGAGAATATGCCACAACCTTGCTCCAACAATGCCGCCGATTAAGGCCCAGGGCATCACATCCCAGATTATTTCAGGGTTTTCGCCCTTGCGCCTGGCAAGATGAGCCGCCAGGAACGCGGCCGCCAGAGCGCCCAGCATGATGATGATGCCATAAAAATGTATAAAAAGTGGTCCGATCGAAAATCCAGTTGGCATAGAATGCTATTCCTTGTGTTATGAGTTTATTGGTTCAGTTGCATCTTTTTTCTTTGCCAGCAATTCAAGGTACGCCTGGCGGCGGACATGAATGATGCGCTGAACTGCCGTGAAATTGGCCAGAATGGCAACAATGCCCATTGCCAGCAGCGGAAAATTGAAGACCAAACCCGGCGCAACCACCAGATAGCGCTCTACCCGAGTCAGTAAACCTACCTTGGCGTCAAATCCCAGTCCTTCGGCGCGCGCCCTGATGTACGAAACCAGCACAGACCCGGCAGCTGCCAGATACACAAGAATACAACCACCCTGATTGCCCGTGTTCAAGAAATAAACCAACAGCGCGCCGTAAATGACCAATTCCGAATAGCGATCGGTGACCGAATCGACGAACGCGCCGAATTGACTCGGCTGCCCGCGCAGGCGCGCCATCGTTCCATCCAGCGCATCGATAGGCCCCATAATCAGCACAAAGATGCCTCCCCACATGATTTCCCCTCTGATGATCAGGTAGGCGCCAATCGTATTACCGATCAAACCCATAATCGTCATCGTGTTCGGCATAATCCCCAGGCGATTGAAGAAACCGCCCAGTGTGTCCAGCACACCCTTAAATGTTTGCCGAAGGAAATCAGTCAACGACATACTCTTTCTTCTATTATTATTTGCCAGGTTTGCCACAACATTAAATCCTTTTCATAGTTAAACCAGCCGGATAAGATAGACTTATGCTATCTTACATGGGCTAAACTGTCAAGCGGCTTCAGCTTCCCCAGCCGCGTCATCAGGGTCGGGGAGCACTTCGCGCTCGCGCCCACCCCCTTGCGAAGGCCCAACCACTCCCAGTTCTTCCAGTTCATCGATCAATCGCGCTGCCCTGGGATAACCAATCCGTAACCGGCGCTGCAACAGAGATGCGCTGGCGCGTCGCGTTTGGCGTACAATTTCGATTGCCTGATCAATCAGCGCATCGCTGCCGCTATCGCCTTCCTCGTTTTCATAAATGATTTCTTCCCAGGGCGCTTTTTCAACTTCTTCAACCGGGCTCATCTTCTGCCAGAATGCGACGACCCGCTCAAGTTCCTGATCGGTGATCATCACGCCCTGGGTGCGGATTGGACTGCCGACTTCCGGGTTGACGAACAGCATATCGCCGCGGCCAAGCAGGTCTTCCGCGCCGGTGGTATCCAGAATCACCCGCGAATCGACCGAAGACGCTACGGTAAACGAAATGCGCGCCGGAAAATTGGCCTTGATCAATCCGGTCACCACATCTGTGCTGGGGCGTTGGGTTGCCAGAACCATGTGCATCCCTGTAGCTCGCGCCATCTGCGCCAGACGCACCAGGCTGTGTTCAGTCTGTTCCGGGGCGGTCATCATCAAATCGGCCAGCTCATCAACAATAATGACGATGCGCGGCAGCGTGGGTTTGCCCCGGCGCTGCATACGGGCGTTATACGCCAGGATATCACGCGCCCTGGCAGCCTCCAGCATCCGGTAGCGATGATCCATTTCCGTCATTGCCCACTGCAGCACGCCGAGTATCCGTTCAACCTCCGTTTCTACCTTGCCAAATAAATGCGGCAGGCCGTTGAAACGCACCAGCTCCACCATCTTGGGATCGATCATCACCAGGCGTAAATCATCGGGGGTATTATTCATGACCAGGCATGTCGTCAACGCAGCAATGCTCACCGATTTACCCGAACCGGTCGTTCCGGCTATTAACAAATGGGGCATCTTCGCCAGGTCAGCAACCACAGGCTGCCCTGAAACGTCCCTGCCCAGGGCAACAGCCAGCGGCGAATCCAGGCGGTTGAACGTATCTGATTCCAATATCGAACGCAGGCGGACGATGGTTGAACGCATGTTAGGCACTTCAATGCCCACATACGCCCGGCCGGGTACAGGCGCCACAATGCGCAACCGCTCGGCAGACAGCGCCAGAGCAAGGTCCTTCTGCAGCCCGGCAATCTGCGCCACTCGCACTTTTTGTAACGCCGCCTCACCCTCAGCGCCGCTCGATTTTTCGATGTAACCCGGCTCAACTGCAAATTGCGTCACCGTGGGGCCTATGCGAAACCCGCTCACCTTTGCCGGAATACCAAACTCGGCCAGGGTTTTCTCGATCAGGCCGGCCGTCTGGTTGATGAAACGTTCATCAGGACGGTTGCTTTGTTCCCCCATCAGCAAATTCAAAGGCGGCAGACGCTCGTCGCGAGGCCGGGGCGCAGCCGGTTTTTCAGGTTGAACGTTTTCCACCCGGAATGATTTTCGATATTCAGCCGGTAGTTTTTCAGTCAGGCGAGAATGCCGGTTTTTCGCTTTTGCCGTCTCAACGGATGAGGTTGTCGCGGCTTCGCTTACGCTTCGCTCCCTGCCTGCCGTTTGCCCGCTCGCCGGCGGGTTAATTTGTTCTGCTTCAACCGTGGTTCTTGCCCACTTCCTTAATACATCCCAACCGCCAAAAAAGTCGATTGCCAGAATCAGAAAGAGCAAAAACAACAGCGCGTCGCGAATGAAAGGTCCCAGAATGATCGCCAAAAAGTAAGCCAGCCCCCAGCCAATGATTCCCCCGTCCAGGCCGGCCGCCGCCCGATCCCGCGCACCGCCCCCGACGACAGACAGAATCGTCAACGCCGTGAAAGCCATGCCTTCCAAAACGAGCACTTTCCGCCAGGCGTGAACCGACCACTCTTCGGGTTTTTTACGAATGACCTGAACGCCGCCCAATCCGGCAGCCAGAGCGACCAGCGCCGCGCCCCAACCCAACTGCCGCCATAAAAAGATGCCATAAGGTTTAAGCAGCGTCCCCCCGGTCCACCCAGCCAGCGCAAAAAGCGTTAAAACCGCCAGAACGATCAGCATGATTCCCAGAAAATCGCGCTTGAAACGGCCAAACGCTGTCGAAACCCAGCCGCCGGCATCCAGTATCACTGCATTTAAATCCACCGGCGCAGGTTGATTTTCAATGCCGCCAGCCTGCTTTGACTTTTTTTGCGTGTTCTTTTCCCTGGGAGAAGCCATATTCTATTCGACCGAAACCAGGCTCAACCCCAGACGCCGTTTTTCAACATCAATATGCAATATTTGAACACGAATTTTACGCCCCGGCGTTAAAGTCTCGCCGCTAAGTTTTTTGTCCATCGGCAGGCTCATCGCCGAGTTATGAATCAATCCTTCAATGCCGTCTTCAAGCTTCGCAAAAAATCCATATTTCACCGGGCAGGTAATCCATGCATCCAGCACCTGTCCAACCCGATATTTTTCACCGGCCTCCTCCCATGGATTGGGATAAAGACGCTTCAGGCTGAGGGCCACCCTGGCCTGCTCTTCAGAAACCTGGAGGATGACCGCGTCGCATTCTTCGCCAACCCGAATAATACTGGCAGGGTGCGAAACCCGTCCCCAGGATAATTCCGATACATGAATCAGCCCTTCGACGCCGCCAAGGTCAATGAAGACGCCAAACTCGGTGATATTGGTCACCACACCGTGAACCTTTTGCCCAATCTCAATCGTTTGCAGCAACTCTTTCCGCCGCCCCTCTCCGGCCTGTGCCGCCCGTTCTGAAAACACGACCCGGTCGCTCGTTGGGTTGCACTCGATGACCTTGCCGCGCAAATTCATGCCAACATACTTTTTCAACACCTTCTCGCGAGCTTCCTCATTCATGGAAGAAGCCACACCTACCAGATGCGATATCGGAATAAAGCCCTGAATCTGATCACAACTCACCAGCAGACCGCCCCGGTTGTAACCGGTCACCTCTAAATCGAGAATCTTCTCTTTTTCAAACAAGTCGACGACGTACTCCCAATCAACTTCTTTGCTTGCAGATGGGGCGTTTAACTTATTTCCGGCAAGACCTCTATGCTCAACATAATATCGCTCGTCAGCCAGAACTGATGACCACCACCCTTCATTGATTCCCGGAAATTCATCCACTGGATTATCATCCTTGTGTTCTTCAGCAGGAAACATACGCAAAACCTCCCCAACACATAACTAAAATATGCAACGGTTTAAACCTGAATACGTTCCATTGGCGAATCGACTTGTTCTTTGTGATTAAAGGTTTCCGCCTCCATTTCAGTGATAGCGCGGGCAACGGCCTCAATGGCGACTCGCTGTTTTCGATATAGGTCCGCCTCTGACAAGGCCAACTTATAAGCTATCTCACGTATCTTCCTCCCTTCAATGAACCGCATTTCCAATATATTATAAATCGTCCACTCGCCGGTAAAACGCCTTTGTCCCTCCGGACGGGTCATATCAACTGCCCGGCGCAAGATTGCCCGGAGAGCATTGGCGCTGTTGCCCTCATGCTCATGCAGAGCATCCTGAACGATTTGCAGGTTAATCAGGGGGCTTTCGGTCAATTTCGGGCCGCCCCAGTAATGATTCAACGCATCTTTGATCCATTGTCCCAGGTTCTCCTGTTCGATAATTGGATCTTCAATCAATACTCCCGAGCGATCATAACGTGAAGCAGCCCGCAGCCGTTGAATGAATTCTGCATCAGGCGTTATTGACTTCAGGGATTCAAATACCCGATGCTGCATTCGCCGATTCTGCAGCGCCATAGCAGCCCGTTCTGTCAACAGCTTCAGAGCTGGGCGCTGATCTTCCTCAAAGACAGGATGCCCGTTCTGCAATATGCCCAAAACACCCAGCAGATCGCCCTGCGATTGTTGGCCCGGTTCGCGCAGCGGCAGCAGTACATAATTGCCCCATTTGAAATGATCCTGGTTGCCGGGGTTTTGAGTTACCATCTGGTAGAGTTCCTGTTGGCCCATCCCTTCTTCCAAAAAGCCGCCATCGCCGGCTCTGACAACCAGCTCCATTCCTTTCTCATTAAGCGCCGCAATAAACGCCTGCCTGACTTGCAGCCGGTCGCAAATTGCCGCCGTTACGGCCTCGAGGAACTGGCGCGTATCGCTCGTCGTCAGCAGACGCTCTTCCAGTAATTGCAGCAATTTAACATCATTGGGGTCGCCGCCGTGAAAAAATTTCCGCTCCCAGTATTGCCCGGTCAGAATAATCAGGTACTCAAACAGAAGAATCGAACACACCATAACAATCGGCACAAAAGCCGTGTAAGACATGCCAAAAATTTCACCGGCGCGGCGGGTAATCGTCACCACCGCCAGAGTCAATGAGGCAGTGAAAGGCCCGCGCATCAGCCACTTGAACAGACGACTTTTTACCACCCTGTCGGGCCAGGGAACGCCGAAAAATGCAACCGCGTAGGTCATCACCACAATCAACAGACCAACCAGCACATTCGTCACCGCATCGGCCCACCAGAAGAAAATCGGGTACCGGGCAGCAATATTGGACCCGTAGAGCAGGTACGGATAAGAACCAATCGCCGGGGCAATCGCGCCGGTAATCAGATAAACCATCCGCCGGCGGCTGGTCGGCGTCACCGTTCGGTTATAAGCTTTGATGAAGTTATACCAGGCGGCGCCCATCATGCAGATGTAATAAACCGTAAAGATCTCGGTAACGACCGTCCTTTGCAAATGTGGAGCCGGCTGTTTCGTCATAACCACCGGCCCGACGAATATGGAAAGCGGCAACATGATCAGAAAAATGGCCGAAATCAGATACGCCAGGCGAACAGCAACCTTCCGCCGGTTTTGCGCCGGTTCCCCCGTCGTCGAGAGCAACGCATCAGAAATATGAAGATAGGCAGCCGGCAGGAAAATGATCCCCATCCATTGTAAATGCAGCCAGAAATTAATTTCCCATTCGGTTGAAACCGTACTGCCGATCGCTTCGGCAGTATAAACCACAACCACGCAGGCCATGATCAGGACAAACGCGTGCGCCACCCGGTCAATTAGATTAAACGATAAAGCGTACAGCAGTATGGAAAATGCCGTGATGGCAATTCCTGCCGCCAGGATTTGATTGACAGCTTTGAGTATTACCAGTAAGCCAAAGTCCCAGTCCACTACAAATAACCTCGTTTTTTACTCTCTACCGCAAAAAGCGGGCATAAAACAGGGCAATGTCCTGATTACCGTAGTAATGATCATTATACCCACAAAATTCAAAACCCAACTTCTTAACCAACTCAATTGCAGCGTGATTCTTCGATTGCATCTCGACAATCATTGCGGCTTGCTTCTTATGAATAGCCCATTCCTGAGCGGCCAGCAATAAGGCGCTGGCAATTCCCTTACGCCGCATCAATGAAGCCACAGCCATATCCGTAACCCAGACTGTATTCGGCGCAACGCCCTGTTTTAAACGAATATAACCAATTGCCTTCTGTTCAAACACCGCGGTCAGAACCGTGCAGCGTTTGGGCCATTCTTCAAACAGCGTTTCCATCGGCCGCGGATATTCCACTTTTACAGACCGCGGCAAACGAATCTTGCGGAAATTAACCACTGACTGCGTCGAATCCACCTGTAAATCCATCTGCCAGACATAATCGCTGACGTAATTATGTTCGATCTCAACCAGTCCGGGGATGTCATCAGCTTGCGCCGGACGTACTTCTATTTCAGGCATAAATACATTCCTCTATATTTTATGGGGCCAATACCTGCACAGGAATCACACAGGGCGGCTCGCGGGTATTCCCTTTATTATCCGTCACGACGATGCGCAGCAGGTAATCTCCGGGAACGAATTGGGTCGTATCCCACTTGCCCAGCAAACCATCGAGGACGAGCTCGTTGGCGGCGGCAATCGTTCGCCACTCTTCCACGCCAGACTGACCCACTTCATATTTATAAAATCCAAAATCGGTAACATTCACCGTACCGATCAACTCTACTTCGCCCTGCACTTTCTCACCCGGCGCCGGCGAGGTGATCTCGATTTGATCCGGGATGCACCCTGTCGCCGATTGGGTTACAGCCGGAACAGGGGTTGTCGTCCCTTCTCCAGCCGGTTGCGTTCCGGCCGGCGAGGCGGCGTCGGAAGTCGCCCTCAAATCCAGCGTCGGAGTTGGCAGTTCCCGAACCCCGGGTATTTTCACAGATATGACCGTGACAAGAAAAAAAATTCCGACGACTACCAGTAAAATTATCACCAAAACACTGATCGATTGAGATATCTGGCGGCGGGCAATATCCCGTTCCAATCCAAAAATCGACTCCTGCCAGGTTTTTATCCCTGAGATTAACCTGCGGGCATAGATAATGGCCAGAAGGCCCAATCCCAGATAGATCCAGTATTCATAAATTGTTAAGAAACGTAATACTTCAACCATTCGACACCAGGCAAATTATGATGGCAAGAACTTTCCTCATTGAATCAGGCAGAACGCCTTTTACAAAACGCACTTCGTTGAACCCGGCAGCTTATTCACAACTGTATTCTATAGACGTCGCAGCACACCCTGAATCAAACCCGTCAATTTCGGAACCAGCACGCGGCCGGCTTCCAGCACTTCCTGGTGGCTGGTTATGGTATTCCCATCCAGATTCGCTTTATTGCTGATTCCAGAGATACCCAGAACCCGCGTGCCGCCGTGCCGGGCTACTGTCACTTCGGGCACAGTGGACATTCCCACCGCGTCGGTTCCCACCGTTCTGAGGAAACGCAAATCGGCCGGGGTTTCGAAAGACGGGCCTGATAATCCGGCGTACACGCCCTCATGTAAGAGCAAATCAGTTTCTGCGGCGACTTCGCGGGCAATTTTCATCAAATCACGGTCGTACGCCTGGCTCATATCCGGAAAACGCGGCCCAAAGACATCAAGATTTGGCCCCATCAACGGATTGCTCCCCGCCATTCCCATCAGATTGATATGATCCTTGATCATCATCAATTCACCCGGTTCGTAATCCGGGTTGACGGCGCCCGCCGCGTTCGTCACGATTAAAATCCCAATGCCCAGGCGCTGCATCACCCGCACCGGTAAAGTCACGTGGGCAATACTGTAACCCTCATAAAAATGCACCCTGCCCTGCATGACCATCACCTGCTTGCCTTCCAGCTCGCCGATAACCAGACGGCCGGCATGCCCTTCAACAGTCGTCGAAGGCCAGTTCGGCAAATCCTGAAACGCTATGATATCGGCCTGCTTCACCGAATCAGCCAGGCTGCCCAGGCCAGATCCCAGAATCAGGCCGATTTCCGGCCGGCGTCTGGTCTTCTCGCCGATCACTTTACAGACCTGATCGATAATCTCCAGGGTTAGGTATTGGATCATAGAAACTTTCCTTTCATCATTTATTTTAGACTGACCGGTTGATCCTCAACGGCCGCGGCATCCAGGCGGCGTAATAAGGCGTATGTAGAAAGCGGATTTCGATGGCCCAATAAGCGGCATATTTCCGCCGCCGAACGGCCGCTTTGTGACTGGCGCCGCGCTGCGGTGTACCTGACCAGCCGCGGCGACAGGGTCATCGGTAAACGCGCCGCCTCTCCCCAGTGGCGCAAAATCTGCCAGATGCCCTGACGGCGCATTTGCCCGCCCATCTGACTGATGAATACTGCTTTTTCGCTAAGCGAGCGATTCAATTGCGGGCGCCCATCCCGCAAATATTCTTCGAGCGCGCGGCCAGCTTCTTCCAGGCGCAGCCACATATCGCTGCCATCATCCAGCCGGACTCTGATTTGCATTCCCGTCAAATCGACATCGGCAAGCGAAAGGTTGATAATGACGTTAATGCCCAGGCCGGTCTCTAGCAATAATGAAATGATCGTCAGGTCGCGCAAGGTGCGCGGCCGTTTCGTTTTTTTCAAAGTCGCCAGCAATTGCTCCACCTGCGCATCGGTCAGATAAATTGATGCAGATTGGGAAACAGCGCCCGAAATCACCGCAATAACATCATCCGATTCTCTGGAAAGCGGATTTTCCTTGAGTAACTTCTGCTGGAAGAGATAGTTGCCAAACTGACGCAAGGTCGAATACCGCCGAATCAGGGTGCTCTTCCGCCGCCCAGCCTCTCTTTCGGTCGCCAGAAAACGAGTCACTTCCTGCTCGTTTAGATCGCGGATAGCGGGTTTGTGCGTGTTTTCGGACTTTAAATAATTAATGAATGTCGCCAAATCACTATGATAGGCAATAAGAGTGCTGCGCGAGTAATCTGGCTGAGACGAGAGATAAGCTAAAAACGCTTTCGCCTGAGTCTCCATAAAAGCACCGCCCTTTCGTGCGATTATGTTATATTATATCATATATTTATACTATGGAAGCGCTCCCATAACCGCATTGAATGCAGAAACGGCCTGATCCACTGCCGCATCATCAATCCAGTAATGCGTCACCAGGCGATAGTAGCGGACTCCAGCCGCCCCAATCAACACACCCTGTTGGCGCAATTTGACGACCAGTTCCTCAGTTGACAAGCGGATATCAGGCGCCAGCCTGAAGAAGATCATGTTTGTGTGCGGCGTGCTCTCATCCAGCACCAACCCGGGAACGTCTGCCAGTCTCTGCGCCAGCTTTTTTGCCCGCCGGTGGTCTTCTTCCAGGCGTTCGATCATCGATTCCAGCGCCACAATGCCCGCCGCAGCCAGAATACCTGCCTGGCGCATGCCGCCGCCCAGTTGTTTGCGTATGGAAAGAACCCGGCTGATAAACGCTTTTGACCCACAGATAACCGAACCCACCGGCGCGCACAAGCCCTTGCTCAAACAAAAGGTGACCGAATCCACCTGAGAGGTGAGCTTATCTGCCGGAACGCCCAGCGCAACGGCTGCATTGAAAATGCGCGCCCCATCCAGATGCACCTTGATCCCCCGCGAATGAGCCAGATCAACCACCGCCTGAGTATATTCAACGGTAAGAGGTACCCCGCCGCAGTGATTCTGGGTGTTCTCAAGCTCAATCAGGCGGGTGACCGGATGATGTACATCGGGTTCACGAATAGCCGCCCGGATATCCTCCAGACTCAGAGTGCCATCTTTTTGATTGGGCAACTGGCAGGAATGAATGCCGCCCAGCGCAGCATAACCGCCGACTTCATGCAAATAGGTATGCGATTGCGTCCCCATGATGATTTCATCGCCCCGCCCGCAATGCGCCATGATCGACGCCAGGTTGCCCATCGTCCCCGAAGGAACCAGCAACCCGGCTTCCTGTCCCAGCATGGCGGCTGCCATCTCTTGCAGGCGGTTGACCGTGGGGTCTTCGCCATAAACATCGTCGCCCACAGGCGCTTTTGCCATGGCCTCGCGCATGGCTGGCGTGGGGTATGTTACAGTATCTGAGCGCAGATCAATGATGTTCATGTCAGTCATCTCCTGATTTTTTTTTATACAGGCTTCAAGCCTGCCAGCGCATCCGCCAGGTCGGGCGGCAAATCTGCTTCGAACTGGCTCAATTGCTCATCGCCGGGAAGCGCGACCCGGATACGCCAGGCATGCAGGAACTGCCGGTCGAGCGCCAGCGTCGGCGTGCGGTGTCCGTAAACCGTATCGCCGACAATCGGGCAGCCTAAAAACGCCATGTGCAGGCGAATCTGATGCGTACGTCCGGTGATGGGGTGAACTTCCAGTAAGGTGTGTTTGGGGTATTGCGTCCGGGTGCGATATTCGCTGACCGCAGGGCGCCCGCGGCTTTCGGGAACCACCGCCATCTGTTTGCGGTGACTGGGATCGCGCCCCACCGGCGCTTCGATTCGCCCCTGCGGCGTCGGCGGCTTTCCATCCACCAGCGCCAGGTAAGTCTTTTCGACCCGCCGCGAGCGAAACTGCTCTTGCAGCCACTGGTGCGCCCGGTCGTTTTTCGCCATGAGAATCAACCCCGATGTGTCTTTATCCAACCGGTGCACCACCCCGGGGCGCAGCTCCCCGCCAATGCCCTCGATCTCCGGGGCGTACGCCAGGGCGGCATTGATCAGCGTCCCCCGTGAATGACCGGCCGCCGGATGCACCACCATTCCGGCCGGTTTGTTGATGATCATCAAATCATCATTTTCAAATACAATCTGAAGGGGAATCTCTTCCGCCTGCACGCCGGTCGGCTCCGGCGGCGGAATGCGCACTTCAACCGTTTCGCCCCCCTGCAGCGTCATCCCCGATTTTACAGCCAGCGCGCCGTCAACCCGCACAAAACCATCTTCCACCAGCCCTTGCAGGCGCGAACGAGTCAACTCGGGCAAACAGTTGACCAGATATTTATCCAGACGCAGCCCCTTTTCCCCTTCGTAATGAAAACGGCGAACCTGATCGCGCACGACTACTCCGTCTTCGAATCAACCGACAGATTGCCGGCGCCATCACTTTCAACCAGGGCTTCAGCCGGTTTGTTGCGTTCCCGCCGTTCTTTGATCCACATTGCCAGCAACAAGACCCCAACGCCGACTGTAATGCTGCTGTCAGCGATATTGAAAACAGGGAAAGTCCCCACGGAGATAAAATCGGTGACTGCCCCAAACTGGAGACGGTCGATCAGATTACCCACCGCCCCTCCAAGCTGCATCCCCAACGCCAGTCTGAACGCCCAATCTTCTTCAGGAATTTGCGGAAAGTAAACCAGGATGATCAGGGCAACCACAACCGCCATGACGGTAAAAAACATCCCCCCGTTCTGGAATATGCCAAAAGCCGCTCCGCTGTTGTTAACATAAATGAAGCGTGCATAAGGCATCAGCCATTCCCACGGCGCCCACATTTCTCCCGGCGCTAGCTGCGCCCGCACAAACACTTTTGACCACTGGTCCAACCCAACAATAACGGCAGCAAAGGCGAGCAGCGCAGCAAAATCACGGATATATTTCTTCAAACAAGACCTCCAATAAACACGAATACTCTGATTTTACTATGAATACACCGAAAAAGGCTATCTGGCATCTGCATCTCGCTTCAACTGCCGCTCTTTAATCCAGGTTGCCAGCAGCAAGATCGCCACTCCGACCGTGATGCTGGCGTCGGCCAGGTTGATCACCGCAAAATAACGGATGGACAGAAAATCTGTTACGCTGCCGTTAAACCTCAGGCGGTCGATCAGGTTACCCACCGCTCCACCGAGGATAATTCCTAATCCAAGGCGCAGCGCCCATTCTCTCACAGGAATCTGCGGGTAATAATAAATAATCGCCAGCGCGACCACCGCCGAAACGACGGCGAAAATCATCCCCGTGTTCTGAAACATGCCGAACGCCACGCCGCTGTTCGTCCAATGCACCACGTGAACGTAAGGCGCAAGCCATTCCCACGGCGCCCAGGTTTCCCCCAGGGTCAGCCGGGTGCGAACGAGCATCTTGGTCCACTGGTCTAAAAAGATGATCACAGCCGCGACGCCGAATAAGAATGCATAATTGCGGACTTTTTCTTTCAACCACCTGCCTCCATGATTTTCATTGATACTCCATTTTACTACCCAATCCGCAATAAAGAAAACGCACGGATCATACAGATGGCGCAGATTTTTCAATCTGTGCTTCTCCGTGTGATCCGTGTACTACTGCGTTTTTTTGGTGCGTTGAGCTCTCCCTGAGACAGATTGGGGCATGAGGCGCAACCCGCTCAACGACACCCTACAACAACCAAAGTTATCAGGCTTTCTTCAAGCCGATTGTCACCTTCTCGCCGTCGAATTCGTCGCTGGCGGCAGCCCAATCCTGAGGCGCTGCACCTTCCTTCAATTCGACAGTCAGGGTCTCGCCCATCACGTAATCGCGGAAAGAGTTGATCGCTTTCGCCAGTCCGGCGCTCGCCTGATATTGCAGCCTGATCCGGTCGGCGATATCCAGCTCGGCCGTCTTGCGCAGGTCCTGCACACGGCGCACGAACTCGCGCGCCAGCCCCTCTTCCACCAGTTCGGGGGTCAGGTCGGTAACCAGGGCGGCCTGATAAGCGCCTTCGGTCGCCACGGCGTAACCTTCTTTCGCCTGAGCGCGCACTTCAACCTCTTCAGGTAATATTTCCAGGGTCTCGCCGTTCACCGTCACCGGCAAAGGCTCGCCGGCCAGCAATTTCAGGGCGGCTTGCGTCGCATCCGCAGCCAGAACCGCCTGGCGCACCGCCGGGAAGCGGCTGCCGTACTTCTGCCCCAACTGCTTGGGCAGCGGGTTCAGGCTGTAAGAGACGGCGTCGCTCGCCGTATCCAGCGCCCGCACCTTCTTGACGTTGAGCTCGTCGGCCAGCAGTTCAGCGTAGGCTTCGACGGCCTTACGTTCTTCGAGGTTACCTACCGAGAAGGCTACTTCAGCCAGCGGCTGGCGCACCTTGCGGTTCGCCTTATTGCGGGCGGCGTGCCCCAGCGAAGCCACCTTCATCACCGTTGCCATCTGGCGGTTGAGAGTTTCATCAATCATGCTGGCGTCGTATTCGGGCCAATCGGCCAGATGCACCGACTCCTTTGCGTTCGGATCGTATGTGCGCACCAGGTTTTGATACAGCTCTTCAGCCATGAAAGGCATGCTCGGCGCGAGCAGATAACTCAGCGTCGTCAGCGCCTGGTATAACGTGGCGTAGGCGGCGTATTTATCGTCGTCGGTCTCATTCTTCCAGAAGCGGCGGCGCGAGCGGCGCAGGTACCAGGTCGAAAGCTGGTTGACGAACGTTTCGATCGGACGGGTTGCCCCGGTAGCGTCGTAAGTTTCAAAGGCTTCGGTCACATCGCGCACCAGCGCATTCAGCGAAGAAAGCAGCCAGCGGTCGAGGGCGCTGTATTTCGGCGTCACCTTCGGGTCGGGCTGCCATTTATCCAGGTTGGCGTAAGTCACAAAGAAGGAATAGGTATTCCACAGCATCAGAGTGAAGTTACGCACTACTTCGCCCACCAGGTCGATCGAGAAGCGCCGCTCCTGACCGGGCGGTGTGGCGGTGTAAAGATACCAGCGGAAGGCGTCTGCCCCGTGCTTGTTGAATACGTCCCACGGATCAACGATATTACCGCGCGTCTTAGACATCTTCTGCCCTTCGGCGTCCAGAATCAGGCCCAGGCAGACGCAGTTGCGGAAGCTAACCTGATCGAAGAGCAGGGTGGCTATGGCGTGCAGTGAATAGAACCAGCCGCGGGTCTGATCAACCGCCTCGCAGATATAATCGGCCGGGTGCTGCTGTTCGAACTCCGCCTGATTCTCGAACGGATAATGCCACTGAGCAACCTGCATCGAACCCGAATCAAACCACACGTCGATCAGCTCGGCCACCCGTTTCATCGTCCCGCCGCAATCAGGGCAAACGAATTTGATCTCATCAACGTGCGGGCGGTGCAGATCCAGATCGGAAAGATCGCGCCCAGCTTTCTCCGAAAGCTCTTTGACCGAACCGATGCACACCTGGTTATGACACTTCTCGCATTCCCACACCGGCAGGGGCGTACCCCAATACCGTTCGCGGCCCAGCGCCCAGTCGATGTTGTTTGCCAGCCAGTTGCCGAAGCGCCCGCTTTTGATATGACCGGGATACCAGTTGACTTCTTCGTTCAACGCCACCAGGCGGTCTTTGAGCTGGCTGGTGCGGATATACCAGGTAGGGCGGGCGTAATAAAGCAGCGGGGTAGCGCAGCGCCAGCAGAACGGGTAGGTGTGCGTATATTTTTCCACGCGGAAAAGCAGGCCGCGCGAATCGAGATCGCGGGTGATATAAGGATCGGCGTCCTTGACGAATTGCCCGCTCCACGGGCGCACATCGGTGATGAACGTACCGTTGGGAGCAACCGTCATGATCACCGGCAGATCCTGATCGTTAGCCAGTTGCATATCGTCGGCGCCAAAAGCCGGGGCGATATGCACCAGGCCGGTGCCGTCTTCGGTGGTCACAAAGTCGGCCATAGCCACGTAATGCGCCGGCTTGTCAGGCGGAACGAAGGTGAACAGCGGCTGGTATTGCTTGCCGCGCAGAGCTTTACCTTTGAACGTCTCCACGATTTTCACCTGCTCCTCGCGGAACACCTTTTCCACCAGCGGGCGCGCCAGAATCAGGCGTTCGCTGCCGCCTTCAGGGAGCTGGCGCTCAACCGTGACGTAATCCACGTCGGGATGGGCGGCAACCGCCACGTTGGCCGGCAGCGTCCAGGGCGTAGTCGTCCACACCAGCAAGGAGGTTCCCGGCTTATCCACCAGAGGCATGCGCACGAAAATCGAGGGGTCGCTCGTTTCTTCGTAACCCAGAGCCACCTCGTGGTCTGAAAGAGGCGTGCCGCAGCGCGGGCAGTAAGGCACCACTTTGAATCCCTGGTAAAGCAGGTTCTTATCCCAGAGCGTCTTTAATATCCACCACACCGATTCGATATAATCGTTGGTGTAGGTCACATAGGCTTCCTTCAGATCAACCCAGTAGCCCATGCGGTCAGTCAGTTTCTCCCATTCCTGAATGTAGGTGAAAACCGATTTGCGGCACAATTCATTGAAAGGAGCGATGCCGTATTCTTCGATCTGCTGTTTGTTGGTGAAGCCGAGCTTCTTTTCAACCTCAATCTCTACCGGCAGGCCGTGCGTATCCCAGCCGCCGCGGCGCAGAGAGTGGTAACCGCGCATCGTTTTGTAGCGCGGGAAGAGGTCTTTGAACGCCCGCGCCAGCACATGATGCACGCCCGGGCGCCCGTTGGCAGTCGGCGGCCCTTCAAAGAAGACGTACTCCTTGCCGCCCTCCCGGTTCTTCATCGATTTTTGAAAAATGTCGTTCGACTTCCAGAACTGCAGAATCGCTTCTTCCAATTGTGTGACCGATAATTTCGGCGAAACCGGTTTGAACATTCAACACCTCAAAAGAATAATATCAGAATAAACAAAACTCCCATCCCAAAACAGGGACGGGAGGAAAGGATTTCCCGCGGTACCACCCTGGTTCTTGCGCCGGCGGATATCAACCCACCGCAGCGCAAGCGCCTCAATCCGGTACAACCCGGCCGGGTTATACCTTCGCCGCTGATAACGGGAGGCTGCCCGTCTCACCTACTGCGGGCTGCTCGCCCGGTTCAGATCGCCGCTCCGGAAGGATTTTTGACCCGCTTCGCTGCTCCGGCTCACACCGCCCCGGATTCGCTGCCAGCCCCAACAGGCCTACTCGTTTCCATCATCGCGTTTCGTTTTAGAAATTATGCCATAAATGACCGAAATGGTCAACGGCCTGTTCGTTTTGCGAAAAAACCCATGCCGCACGAAGGCCGACTCAAGTTTTCTGAAAGCCTTCTGATGCGCGCTATTTCCTGATCACTCGCCAGAATTTGCTTTTTGCGCTCTTTTTACTTCCAGTTCGGCCAGCAGCTTCAAATGGCTTTTTCGGGTGATCGGGTACCAGATCAGAAGCGGCAGAGCGATAAAGATCACGACTGCAGAAACCGGGCCGAAAAATAGGCGGATACCAAAAAGGGCGCGGGATGTCTGTTCAACATTGGCAACATAGCCAAACAACGCCAATGACCAGCCGGCTACGGCAATGCCAAAGGCGTTCGTGAATTTTGTGATGAAATTCCACATCCCGTAATACAGGCCTTCCTGGCGCTGCCCTGTCTTTAATTCATCGTACTCAACCACATCCGGCAGCATGCTCCACGGGCACACCCACTGCGCTGAAAATCCCATCCCGGCAACCACGCCAACCACATAAATCAACGGCGTGGGGGAGTGGGGCAAAAGGAAGGTGGATGCGCAGGCTAATGCAGCCAAACCTAAACCGGCCGCGTAAGCCGGGCCTTTACCGATCCGGTCTGTCAGCATCTTCATGGGATATAAAAAGAGGCCGATCGAGCCTAGCATCGAGATCATCACAATCGGCATTTGGTCGGTCATGTTTAACTGGTAAGTTAAATAATAAGGAAGCAGGGTTGTGAGCAAAGTAAAGCTGAAATTGGTGAGCAAGAAGCAGCCCATCAGCCACATGAAGGGCTTGTTCTTCAACGTGGAGACAATAGCCTTGAAGGGCGGAATTTTCGCCGGAACCACCGCAGAGGGCTTTTCTTTTACGCCAAAAGCGGTAACGAGGACAGCCGCCATCGCAATCAGACCAAAGAACAGACCCATTCCACTATAGGCCGCGTGTTCGTTTAAATTAAAAGTGGTCATCAGCAGCCCGGCAACAACCGTGGTGGTCGCCGCGCCCAAAATATATCCCACCACTGTAAAGATCTCGCGGATGGTTGTGATTGAGGTGCGCTCGTCGTAATCCTCGCTCAGCTCTGGAGTGAGAGCCGAATAATTAACCGAAACAATGGTATGAAGAGTATCAAAGAGGAGGAATGAGAATAAAACGATCAGGAATGCTCCCGCGCCGGTTAAACCTTTTGGAATAGAAAATAACAGCCACGTTCCCAGGGCCAGGGGAACCGCCCCAAACAACAGATACGGGCGCCGCCTTCCCCAACGGGTTTTTGTTCGATCGGATAAGTAGCCAAACAATGGATCATTGACCGCATCCCATGTCAGCTTGCCGGCCATGAGAGCGGATCCGACAATGGCAGGATCGATCAGGGCCACATCGGTGTAATAAATCATCAGAAAGAATTGGGTAATGGCGGTCAGCATGGCTACGCCCATGTCTCCCACGCCGTACCTGACTTTAATCTTGCCGGGGACTTTTTCGTTCATTTAACCTCTCCAGTTTTTTTGATCATCGAAGAATTGGCTTGCATGGCTTGCGCCGAAGCATAAAGAAATTCATCGGCTCGAACGACTTTCACCTTGTTCTGATCCAGCGTTTGAATAAAATGGTACACGTCAGTTATGGTCGTGCAGTAGGCAAAAAGGTGGCAGGCAATGAAGCGGGGTGTGGGGCCGGGCTTGTCGATCAAAGCCCGGATGCCTTCAAATACTTGATCGCACTCCCAGGGAATTTGTTCGGGTTTTGGCCAGACATACGCCACAAAGGGGCGATTTTCTGTCATATACATGGGAGTGCGCCCCAGGTGGAAATATCCGGCCAGGTAACCGAGAAAGTTCCCCGGGGCTTTGCCGTGGTCTTTTACCACCCTCAAGGGTGGATCGGCAATATAGGATGTGACGACTCTCACATCCACCTGGTCGCAGAGCCGCGCGCTTTCCGCCATGTATGCAGAAAAATTGCTGGAAAGCGGTGGGATTATGTAACCAGCGCCTGAAGGTCCCGCCACCAGCAAATCGGTCTCTTTGAGGCTGCTGTAATAATAGCCCAGCAGGGCCGGGGCAATTTCGGCCAATAACGGCTGCATTTCCCAGTTGAAAGGCGTCATGCCGCGTTCAGGCCTGCGCCAATTTCCCAGTTCGCCGGTGTTCATCAATGTCAGCTGGTCGCCGTCAGAAAGGGTAAAGGTCAAATAGATTTTATCTTCGAGCTTCACCTGTTCCGGATGGATATATTGCTGTCTGAATTCACCGGCTGCCGGCAGTTTGCAGTGAAAACTGTAGTTCCCGGCCATAAAAGTCGGCGCCAGCCGCATGCCATTCATCGATAATTGCAGCATGAAGTTCAGTTCATCATCCCGATCACTATGCCAGCCAAAGATCGTGGGAAAGGGCAGCGCTTTAACCGAACGTTGTATCCTGTGACTCAGATGAGTCTCAGGCGACCCACTGCTCAACAGCAAACGGGCCAATGCTTTAACAGGCCCATCCAGGCGGGTGGTAAACAAAAAATTGCGCAATCCAAAAGGCCCGCCCACCAGCAGCATGAGCAAATTTTGTCCGAGGGTGCGCAGACCGCCTTTCTCAAAGGAGGAAAGACAGTAAACGAAGAGCTTGTTTTGAACGATATAATCGGCGAATTCGCTGCGCTTCCATTGCGGTTCCATACAGGCAACCTGGCCAGGCTTGCATTTTGGAAACAGATTTTCAAAAGCCCAACGATATAAATCCACACGGTTTGTAAATTTGCCGCGCAGATCATGGCGGATAGTTTCAAGGCCCAGTGATTTCGCCCATTCAACCTGATCTGGCGCAACGATCAACAGGTTTTCCTGCGCGGCAAGCATCAAAGCCAGGTTCACCGAATCGTTCAGTTCAGGATCCCAGACGACCAGCCCATTGAGCAGACGCCTGTATTTCTGGACGGCTTCATCAAGGCCAGATAAGGCTTGCGTCTTCAGCTTGTAGGCGGATTGATAATATTCCAGATTGGCGGCATCGTTGTCTTTGAGATATTCCCGATACTTCTTATACCAGTTATCGTCTGTCATGTGGACGACGTTGGTCTTCCGGGTGCCAGGATCATCATAATCGCCATTGATCAGATACAGGCTGGGAGCTTCTCGGTTCGCCAGGCCTTGAAGCGCGCTGGCAGTAATCCGGTCTGCGTATTTCAATGCCGTAATATCGAGCAGGTCAACTTGATATGACGCCTCCAAGGGTTAATTCCTTTCTCCCCAGAGCAGCGCCGCCTGCTTTTCCCAGGCAGGGAATAGTTCCGGGTCAGTCGGAAATTTCAGGTAATGGCTTTTGAGCCTGCCGGCCTGCATGCTGACGGTCAACAAAACCTTCAGCGTGGATGCCTGGAATTGACCGGTGATGACTCCCCACAGCAAGATGAAAACCATTTTGAGGAGCTTCCCGGTACCCATCGAAGCCTCATATTTCTCCGCCAGTTCGGCAAAATCTTTGCCATTGAAGATGATGTGATGGCGAAACAGATAATTGGCGTCCCTGTCATTAAATTCGGCCGCCGCCGGTAATTGAGCCATGGCAGCCGCAAACTTGGCCCCCTGATCATGGAAATAAGCGGTGTTGTATCCCCATAAACTGCTGCGGCTCACATCGCCTTTGCGAAGAGCCTGGGCGGCAACAGGAAGCGCTGCACGGCAGCCCCCCCAACCAGAAATGATCCCTTCGCCAGAAAACGGCCTGTTTTGGAATGCGGCATCTCCAACCACCAGGAACCCGTTACCCACTAACGAAAACGGAGAGCGCCGATAGGGTACCATACCTTGCCGGCGAGAAACCAGCCTGCCCGGATCTCCCCAATTGCGCTCGCGGAATTCTTTATGCTTCTGCCATGTGTAATCGTAACCCCCATGCTGGCTCATACCGATGATAATATCATCGCCGTATGAACGGTTCCAAAAACCGCCCTCTGAGATAAAGGAATTACTGCCGGTAAGCGACCCGGCGGGCAGCTCGGTGCGCAGTTCCAGGCAGCAGCAATAGACTTTTGCCGGGTCGATAGGCTTGTTTTCAACGCCGAAATCATCAGGCAGTCTTGTGCGAACAGCGCCATTCATGCCGGATGCGTCCACGATCAACCTGGCGCGTGCTTCGAAAGGTTTTCCCTTGATTTCTCCTGATACGCCGCACAGAAAACCGTTTTCGATCAGCACGCCGGTCACATTGGCATTCTCAACGATCTCAACACCGCTCTGCGCTGCATAGCCGTGCAGCCGGCGGTACAAGGCGGGCAAATTCAACACATAAAAAGGATGCTCAACTTTATCCGTGATGGTGCGGTCAGGCGACCACATCACGCCGACGTTTTCCAGGTGAATCAACTCAGGCGGTTGGGGTTCGGGCACACCGAATTCGGCAAAAGCGCTTTGATCCATGTGGATGACTTCGATATTCATCCCCATCACATCCAGAGCGCGAGCTTCGAGAAGGATGACCTTGAACCCTTCTTTAGCTGCCTGCCAGGCGAAATATGTTCCCGCCGTACCAGCGCCAACCACTACGACATCTGCCGTGAAAGTATCGTTCATTTTAGCTCCAAAAAGATTGGTTTTATTGGTCGTTGTAATCGAAAGTTACAATTTTTTGGATAAAAGATTGACTGCAATTTCACATGTGATCTATTTTGCTAGCATTTTCACCCTGAAAGGATGATAGTTGTGGCTGAACCCACCTAATTTTAGCACCATTCCTCCATTTTGATTCATTTTCAGCGATCTGCATCATAAAATCGGGCGTAGAGATTGACTTTTCGAGGTCCGATGCGTTTGTCGCTGCGAGAAGGGCGTCAGCCCGACGAAGCAGTCTCCACGCCTAAACGAACACGGTTACTAAAACCCTTATCGAGCGTATTCCTACTCTATTACAAACTGTAACTGGGCTAATTACTCTGTGGAAACAAATTGAACCAATAATCGTTTCTGCTATGAACAATTAGTTCCATTGGGTGGGTTGTGCCGCCTCTGGATGGACATCGGGCAAACTCATCACACAGGCACAGGATTCACCGGCGCACCCCGATTGGTCGGCGCGTTGGCAACGCGCCTTTGCGTCTCAAAAGAGGAATACCAATTTATGATTCACAATAAAAGAATAATTGCTCTTTTAACAATAATTGCTGCATTGATATTTTGGTTGACTGGCATTATACCTTCTTTCATAGCAAGAGTATCTGCTGAAAATTATGTAAAGTTAAGGTATATGGACAAGGGATTCGAATTTGTAAACGTAGAAATTCCAAAAAGTTTTGATAATTATTTTGTATCTTTCAAGGATAAAAGTGGAATTCAGTATCATTTCGTAATGTCAAAACACATACCCACCGATATAATTTACGACCCGCTTGATCCTCCTGGATAATGCAGGCTTAGCAACATCCTCTTCCGCTGATGAGATCAAAAACCCAAATGGTTCTTCGGGAGCGCCGCCCTGACAAATTAGTCGCATACAGGTTGGAAAATGCCGTCCCACTTTACAAAAAATTACGGCGCGGTCTTGAACTTACGCGGCTTGCTAAAGCCGCTGCACTGGGCTGGTTCCAGGTCGTTGCAGGCGTTCACCCGCCACTGATAGAGCGTGTTGGCCGTCAGATCGACCATGGGGGTGTAATCCACCATCGTCAGCCCGGCGCCGTCCACCGTCGCCAGGTCGCTCCACGCCCAACCGGACGGTTTGATTTGCAGCACGTAATGATCCACCGGCCAGGCAGCTTTGGAATTCTTCCTGCGAAATGCTGGTTTGGTCGCCTGGTTCTTGGCGTTGTTGGCGGTGTTCGCCACGGAAATTTTGTGGGGCAGGCTGGGGTGGGGTTGATTATTCCTGAATATCTGAATACTAAAACTGCCAGATCGTTAATCCAAATTGCCACCTAGATGTCATTACGTGGCAATCTCGGATTTTGACGTTGAGACTGCTTCGTCGGGCAAAAAGCGCCCT
>CAZDAW010000026.1:0-17243 GCA_964503685.1 uncultured Anaerolineaceae bacterium
CCATCTCTTTTCTCCTGGTGTTGGTTTGCTTCTTTGTATTCACGTATCGCCCTGGTTGTCTGATTTACTTTGAGGGATTAACTTTCACATATCAAATAATAAGAGTAAATAGCTTATCGGCGAGAAATCGACCGGCGCCCATTAATCCCAGCAAATTGGTAATGATTTTCTGATGCGGAAAATTTTGACAGGTTCGTTGTTTGTACTATATCTACAATTTACTCTTATTTATTATGCCAATATAATTATACTACCCAATGAAAAATTGGAATTTAATAAAATGAAGTTGTATGCTCGCTTTTTACAATATATTTTCATAGCGCAATGTATTTCAGAACAAGGAATGAATGAAGGAATTTTTTATGGCGGTCAAACTGACTTTACGGGATAAAGTGTATGAGGTTAAACCCAATTTGCGTCTGGAACAGGCGCTGAAATTACTGGGTCTGCATCCGGATTCTTATCTTGCTATTCGCAATGGCGAGATGATAACCGATGATGAAGTGTTACGCGATGGAGATACTATCAAGCTGGTATCTGTGATTTCTGGAGGGTGAGCTTATTTATGAAATGCCGTCGATGCGGTGAAAAAGCGGTTATTAAGTTGTATGAACATCGCCTGGCGTTGTGCAAGGGGGACTTTTTAAATTGGATGTGCGAACAAACTGAGCGTTTTATTAAGAAGTATCGCATGTTTACCCATGAAGATCGGATCTTAGTCGCTGTTTCGGGCGGCAAAGATTCGCTTTCTCTGTGGGATATTCTTTGCAAACTGGGTTATCAGGTGGATGGGTTGTATATCGGCCTGGGTATTGATGGCGGGGTAAATTATTCGCGCCAATCACAGGAATACGCCAGACGGTTTGCTGAACAACGGCGTTTGACCCTTCATATCGTGGATATACCAGAATTATATGGGGAAACGATTGAGATGATAACTGCCCGTACCCGGCGTGGAAAAGACAAACCTTGTTCGGTGTGCGGCATTGTCAAACGTCATGTAATGAACCGCATCGCGCGTGAAAAGGGTTACACGGTGCTGGCAACCGGTCATAACCTTGATGATGAAGCGGCTGTTCTGTTTGGAAATACAATAAACTGGTTGGGCGATTTTTTGGGCCGCCAGAGTCCGGTGCTTGAACCTGAGCCTGGTTTTGCCCGGAAAGTAAAACCTTTTTGCCGCTTTTACGAACGAGAAACCGCCGCTTATGCGCTGCTTTCTGGGATTGATTATGTGTATGATGAATGCCCGTTCTCGGTTGGTTCAAAATCTTTATATTATAAGGATATCCTCAGCCGTCTGGAAGAAGATCGGCCGGGGGCTAAACTGACATTTTATCTCTCCTACTTAAAAGCCAGAGAACAGGGTTTGTTTAACATGCAATCGAGTGTGCAGCCTGATTTTTTAAAACCCTGTCCGGTTTGCGGGCAACCGACATCAACGAATGGGGTGTGTACATTTTGCCGTCTTACAGCCGGAGATAGCTTGTCTTGCGGGGATAATTCAGGCAGGTGATGTCTTTTTTGAATCAACAACTCCCGCATGAATTGATTTGCGGGAGTTGTTTTGAATTTGAACTGTGACAATATAATATGAGGGAACTAAAATAAAATATTACGCTCTTTCCAGATATCTTTCCACTTCCCAATCGGTGACATAGATGCGGTAATTCTCCCATTCTGCCAGTTTGTTACTGCGGAAAGCCTCGTAAATGGCAGGGCCGAGAGCTTTTTTAATGACCTCATCTTTATCTAATTCATCCAGGGCCCGGGCCAATGAAATAGGTAATTCTGTGATATTCATGGCTGCTCTTTCTTCGGGAGTCATGTGGTAAACGTTGATATTGTTAAGAGGCTTGGGGGGCATTATTTTTCGTTCGATGCCGTCAAGCGCGACGGCCAGCATGGCGGTGAATGCCAGATAAGGATTTGCGCTTGGGTCGGGGAAGCGCAGTTCAGCGCGCATGCTTTTATCCTGACCTTTGGTGTAACGTGGAATGCGGATCAGCGCTGAACGATTGATTTCGGCCCAACCGACGTAAACCGGGGCTTCATAACCTGGCACCAATCGTTTGTAGGAATTGACCGAGGGAGCCACTATGGCTGCCAGGGCGCGGGCATGTTCGAGCTGTCCAGCGATAAAATGATAGGCAAGTTTTGAAAGTTTGAACTCGTCATTCGGATCAAAGAACAAATTGTTTCCATCTTTGTCGAACAGTGATTGATGACAGTGCATTCCGGAACCGTTGATGCCGAATACCGGTTTGGGCATAAAGGATGCGATCAGACCATGTTGCGCGGCGATTGCCTTAACGGTATATTTCAGCGTCAGAACATTATCAGCGGTTTTGAGGGCGTCATCGAAACGGAAATCAATTTCATGTTGTCCCAGGGCAACTTCATGATGCCCTACTTCAACTTCCAGTCCCATTGATCTCAAGGCTTCCATCAATTCGGTTCGTACACGGACGGCCTCATCATTGGGCGAAAAATCGAAATAACCGCCGACATCATGCGGCACCGGATGGACATTGTTCCCATTTTCCTTGTGCTGGAAGAGAAAGAACTCAGGTTCAGGGCCGACGTTAAATGTCCACCCTTTATCACTGATTTGTTTCAATATCCGTTTTAATGCGCCGCGCGGGTCGCCGGGGAAGGGGTTGCCATCGGGCTGGTAGATGTCGCAGAATAAACGCGCCCGGCGCAGTTCGGTTGGCGACCAGGGTAATACCGCATAGGTGTCAGGGTCAAAGCGGAGCAGCATATCACTTTCCTGGATGCGGGAAAACCCTTCGACGGAGGACCCATCGAACCAGATCCCATCATCATAGGCGGCGCCTAACCGGCTGACGGGCATATCAAGGCTTTTGACGGTACCGGTCACGTCAGCGAATTGAAAGGAGATGAATTTGATTCCATCTTCTTTGGCTCTTGCGAGCAATTCTTTCTTATCCATATTTGCCTCCTGCAGCAAAGATTAAATAAAATCTGGGCGTTGCACACAGGCATGCCCAGTTAATAGTATAAACACACTCTGGCAGCCCTTCCATTTGACAGCAACTTGTCAATCTCAGGTCAGACCTGTCCACTATGCATTCTTTGTCCCATCTGTCGCCAGGTGGTTTTGATTTGCATTCGCTTTTTGTAAAGGAGAAGGGAACCTGTGGCAGGCTCCGGAGGCATCCGCTGACTTTTCGATTTTTCCCTGATGTTTCAGGGTTAACACTCTCCGCAGGAGAGGAACCTCCACCTCGTTATCTCAGATCTTGTCCGAGACTCAGCCGCTATTTCTCCAGATATGTAGTTGTTTATTAATATATTCATGACGATCCTGAATATTCTCAGGATCGCCGCCGATAAATCAAGACCCCGCCATGCCGTGTGTAGCGTAGTTTTGAACCTGACAAAGCAGGTTGGGCTTCGACCCGGAAGATCCGCCTTGGCAAAGCCTAACGCGTCACCGCCGTGAGATAAAAGCCCCTCATAAGAGTGTTGGTACAAAACCTCAAAGGCTGCATCACGAACACAGCAGGGTAGTTTTTTTATACCACAATTCTGTCAAGGTGCAAAGAGGAAGAACACAAAAATCGAATTAATTCCACATGCAAGCCATCGCGTCTAAAATCTGGCGTTATTTCAGATATCCAGCTTGATATGCAATTCTTTCAGTTGTTTGGCTTCGGCCGGCGAGGGCGCATCAGCCATCACATCACGGGCTGCCTGGTTTTTGGGGAAGGCGATGACTTCGCGAATATTGGGTTCATCTGCCAGTATCATGCAGATGCGGTCTATACCAGGAGCAATCCCACCGTGCGGGGGTACACCATACTCGAACGCTTCCAGAATATGACCGAAACGTTCGCGGGCGACTTCTGGGTCGAGACCAATCAATTTGAATACTTTTTCCTGCAAATCTCTATCGTGGATTCTGATTGAACCGCCGCCAACTTCGTAATTGTTCAGCACCAAATCATATTGCTGTCCACGCGCCTTTCCAGGATCAGTATCCAATAAGGGGATGTCTTCAACCATCGGGGCAGTGAATAAGTGGTGACTTGGATCCCAGCGTTTTTCTTCTTCGCTCCATACCATGTATGGAAAGTCAATTACCCAGCAGAAACCAAGTATGTTCGGATCACGCAATCCCAGACGGTCGCCCAGCATGACGCGCATACGACCGAGCACATCATAAACAATGGCCGGTTTATCAGCGACAAAGAGCAGCAAGTCGCCATTTTTGGCTTCCAGACGCGTCAGGATGGTCTGCACAGTTTCAGGCTTGAGAAATTTGGCGAATGATGAGCGTTGTTCCCCTTCAGAGGTCAGGGCAATATAGGCCATGCCTTTCGCGCCGAGTTGTTTGGCGTATTCTACCAGTTCATCGATTTCTTTCCGGCTGTAATTGCCCAGGCCAGAGGCATTAAAACCGCGCACGTGCCCGCCGCTGGCAATCGTATCTTCGAATACTTTAAATCCGCTTCCAGCAGCCAGGTCTGTAAAATCGCGCAGTTCCATTCCAAAACGAATATCAGGATTATCCTTGCCAAAGCGGTCCATTGCTTCATGATATGTAAGACGCGGCCATGGGCTGGCAAATAAGCGTTTTTGCGGCGTGACTTTAGCTACCATTGCCGTGAACATACCTTCAACGAGTTGCATGATGTCTTCGCGTTCGATGAAAGACATTTCCATATCCAGTTGCGTGAATTCTGGCTGTCGGTCGCCCCGCTGATCTTCGTCTCGGAAGCAGCGTGCGATTTGGAAATAGCGTTCAACACCGGCGACCATGAGAAGTTGTTTTAATTGTTGAGGCGACTGCGGCAGGGCGTAAAACTCGCCAGGGTGAACTCGTGATGGCACCAGATAGTCGCGGGCGCCTTCGGGCGTTGTTTTGAATAGTATGGGGGTTTCAACTTCGAGAAATCCTTTTTCATCCAGATAATCGCGGATGAATTTGACCATTCTGTGGCGTAACTCAATATTCCGGCGCATTCGCTCGCGGCGGAGGTCCAGATAGCGATATTTTAGACGGAGGTTCTCATCGACATCTTCTTCTTTATTGATTTGAATGGGTAATGTCTTTGCCGGGGCAAGTACGGTGATTGTGCTGGCTTCCACTTCGATTTCACCTGTGGGCAGGTCAGGGTTTTCTGCGCCTTCAGGGCGGTGCCTGACGATGCCTTTTACCTGAATAACCCATTCAGCCCGTACGCTTTCTGCTATACTGTGCGCTTCTTTCGAGAGCGAGGGATTAGCTACTACCTGGACGATGCCGAAGCGGTCGCGCAAATCGAGAAACATTACCCCGCCATGATCACGGTGGCGAAAGACCCAGCCCGCCAGAGTTACATTTTGACCGATATGAGATGCTCGTAATTCTCCACAGGTATGGCTTTTGTACATTGTAAAACCTCCGTATAATAACAAATCACCCTTTGCCAGAAGCGCCGGGTGATTGGATTATAGCACAAACTCATGTGAATAGTTTATTTTTTAACTCTACTGAAGTCCCATCCTGGAATAGAATTTTCGTATAGTTCCATCTCTGATTGTGACCGATCGTCGGATGGGAATATAACCATCCATTTCGATAAGTAAAGTATATCGGCCAGATTTAATACCGTTTATGGTATAGCTGCCATTCAGATCGGTTGCGGCGGTGTAAATTGTATTTTTCAATTGAACGGTTGCGCCAACCAACGGAAGGTCTGTATTCTTATCGAATACGCTGCCGGTTATAGTGGCCGGCGTTTTAAACAATTTGATTTTTGACCAGTCAGAGTATTGTTCAGGGTGGCTGGAAATCGCTCTTACCCGCCAGTAGTAGCTCCCGGCTGGCAGTTCTGCTAAGGGCTTATAGAATGAGTTTATCTGGCCTGTTCCCAAATCACGTTCAATTTTTTCATCGATATTTGTGGATTTAAAAGATTTACTATTTGAAATCTGAATCTGATATTCATCAACGATGCCAGTAGAATCGTCCCAGTCGAAATCGGGTAAATAGGTGTAGATAACGCCAGATGGCGACAATGTGTGCGGTTTTGTCGGCGGGTCGGCTGAGTAGAACTGACTTTCCGAAAATTCTCCCCAACCGTAGCGACCGCGCGCCCGTACTTTCCAGTAGATATTCTCTCCCCGCGGTAAATCACTGGATGGCCGATAGCTGCTTCCGCCGGTGGTCGTTTTCCGGTAAACTGCGTCGAAATGGGGTGAAAGCGAAAGCAAGATCTGATAAGCATTGGCGCCCTGTGTTTTATGCCAGCTAAATTTTGGGCGTGTGTCGGTGGATTGAACATATTCTGCTGGTGTAAGCAGGACAGGCGCCGAAACGGTAGTATAAAATTTCCAAACTGGCGACCATTCGCTGTTCATATCACCGAGGATGGTCTGCACTCGCCAGTAAAGCGTTGCATTGGGAGGTAAGATGGATCCACTTCTGGAATCGGCTTCAGCGAGTGTTAAGCATGATTCTGTGGTGTATTCATCAATGAAGGTTGAGGAGAAATCTGCCCGGCGAGAAATTTGTGTACGGTAATAGACCACTGAGCCAGGAGAGTTGTCTTCCCAATCCAGGTCTGCTGTAATTCCTTTTACAATTTCCCGGTTTGCTGGCGTTAACAGGATGGGCGCGGCGGGTGCAATCCGATGAGATGTAAATTGACGGGGCGCGCTCCATGCTCCCGCCATGCCAAAGGGATAGCCCCGCGCCCGCCAGTAATAAGTTCCTTCCAGTAAGGGCGCGCTAAACGCGTAATGAGGCATTGAGACGGCGGCGTCCACAATGAGGTTATTGAAATCGGCTTGTGAACTGACTTGCAGATCGTATTGGATCGAATCCGGGTCTGCATTCCAGACCAGGATGGGTATATGGGTTGTTTCTGCGCCATCGAGGGGCGCCGTCAATGTGAGTGCAGCAGCGGCAGGTGGGGAATATGCAAAAGCCGCGCTGATGTCTGGTAAATTGCCGATATGTTTGGGAACGGGGTTTTGGGGCGTCCCGGTCTGACGGAGTTTCCTTCGAATAACGAGGGGGTTGAGCGGCGAGGCTGATTGAGCGAGAGTCATGCTTTGTAAAGCGGCCGCGCTGCCGGCAACTATGGGCGTCGCGCTGGAAGTGCCGCTGAAGGTTGCTGTGTAAGTTCGGCTGCGGATGGGGTTCCCGGATGTATCTACATCTAAAAATCGGTCTCCATATCCGGCAGTGACAACATTTTCACCCCAGGCATAAGCATCTACCCGGCTGCCGTAATTGGTCCAACACATGGGTTGGTGTGGGGCAGATGAAGTGCTGGCGCCAACGATGATGGCGCCTGAATCGCGATAGGTGGGATCAAAAGCGCGTTTATAAATCGAATTATCGAGGTTCATCGAGCCGTTCCCGGCTGCTTCTACAATTGTGATCCCATTTAACGTGGCAAGTTGAATGACATCAAAAACATCAGGGTAGTATTCTACCGGGATCAATTCGAACTGACTGCAATTACAGATGCAGGTTTCTCCGCTATCCGGTCCGAGGATATGCAACTCGATGAGAATGACGTCTCCCGCGTTGCTTTGGCTGATGGCAACATTGATTGCATTGGCGATAGAGTTATTTTCCCCAAAGACAGAGGAAACACGAACATCTGCCTGGGGGACAATACCGGTGATTCCAATGCCATTTTCTATTCCGCGCAACTCACCCAGTACGGCAGAGCCATGATTATACCAGGTTGAATCAGTGCTGTTTACACCGTTGATCAAATCAGCCGGGTTTAATCCCAGGTCTTCGTGATCCATGATCCAACCGCCTTCAATATCGATGATCTGGATACCGGCCCCTTTGCCTCCTGGCTGCCCCCAGCTATTGGGCCGCGCTCCGATTCCCAGGGGTGCATCATTCAGATAAACTTGTTCGTCAGTCAATACTGGGGTGATTTTGGCGGCAGGCAATGTCGCCGGAGCGGGGACAGGATTAGCGAAAACAGTTTCGATTGCTTTCATCCCGGCTAAGGTTTCGATTAACTGCATTGCCTTCTCAAATGAGACTGTTTCATCCAGTTGAATTGAATAATACAAATTAAGATCCGGCAAATCAGAAAGATCGGCGCCATTTCCCCGGTTTTGAATAACCTGATTTCGTTGAGCCTCCAATTCATCTTCGGGCAAGGAGAAACGGCGGTGGATGCTGATGCCAGATTGTTGACTTAATAAGTCCTGGACGGGGGTAAGATCGACTCCCGTTACAGAAATGATGGCGTCGCCTCTCAATCGGGCGTGCGTTTCTGGTTTAAACTTAATGACAATGTGGTGATAATCAAACCAGGGATCGTCAGGCCCTTCGGGAAGGGGGAGGGGAGGATAAGCATTGTTTACCGCGTTGAGGATGTGAGGATTTGCTGTTTGGGGGTAAAAGCTAGATTCAAGCCTGGGGCGACTCCCGCTGAGGAAAAAACTCGTGCATAACAATATGCTGATTATCAGATTTTGCGCCTTATATCTCTGCATTCAAGCATTTTCCCTTTATCCCATTGAGTTCAGTTATTTCTGTTTAGTAATTTATTTGCCAGTTCAATTAATGCCTTGCCCTCTGCTTTATTTGGAGCAGCTTTATCCAGGGCGGCCAGAGCCTGATTTGTCAGACGATCGGCCTTTTCTTGCGCATAGGTTTTTGCGCCAGTAGATTCAAGCATGATGATCAGTTCGGGAATTTCGCCGGCCGTGATTGGACCTGCCAGCCAGCGTCGGGCAAAATCACTTTTTTGTTGCAGACCATAGATAACCGGCAGTGTTTTTTTACCGGCTATCAGGTCGCTTTCGGTGGATTTGCCGGTTTCTTCACTTTCTCCCCAAATACCTAAAATATCATCCTGCACCTGAAAAGCCAGCCCAAGGTTGCGGCCAAATTGATAGTAGGCTTCCTGCGCCGAAGTGTCGGCGCCGCCGATCAGGGCCCCTATCCCGCAACAGGCCGCGATCAACGCGGCTGTTTTTCCTTCGATCATCAACCAGTAGGCTTCCAGGGTGATTCCTTTTTGCGTTTCATAACTCAGGTCCAGGTATTGACCCTGAGTCAGGCTGGTGCAGGCTGCCTGAAAAAGTTTTCCGGCCTGTATTACGGTTTCAGAAGGACCGGTTTCATTTAGCTTTAGCAGAGCGGTGTTGGCGAGAGAAAACATCAAATCGCCGGCGTTGATTGCCTGGGCAATTCCCCATTTTTTCCACAGGGTCGGACGGTTTCGCCGTAATGGACTTTGATCCTGGATATCATCATGGATTAGTGAAAAGTTATGCAGCAATTCAATTGCGGCGGCGGCCGGCAATGCGTTACGCCATTTCCCTCCACTGGCTGCTGTGCATAGTAAAACCAGCAGCGGGCGAATTCGTTTCCCGCGGGCTTTCACTCCTGCGCCTTCCCCAATCCAGCCGAGATGATAAGCCAGCATGTCATGCAATTCTTTCAACTTCGGCTGGTCGATCGTTCCTACCATCGATTTTAGCTCGTTTTCGACCACCGGTAACATGGATTGCGTCAATTCATTCAGTGACATGGCTCGTACCTTTGTTATTGATAAATGGACTCATCGCGTTGTAAATTCGCTCTATGTATTCAGGCGAGATGTTTTGGCGACTAATGGCGTCTGATGCAGCGCATTTAAATTAATCGCGCCCGATGCAAACATGCAAATCTGTAACTGACGTTTGATTTCTTCAATACGCTTATAGACATTATCGGACGATTCGTAACCCAACCTTAAAAATGGTCTGGCAATTCCTCCCAACGTTGCCCCTAATGCCAGACATTTGGCGATATCAACACCGTTAAGTAAACCGCCAGATGCGAAAACCAATACGCCAGGTGCAGCTTTTACAACCTGTCGGATTGATTCGGCGGTGGGTATGCCCCAGTCGCGGAAAGCAGCCGCGACCTGGGCCAAACTCTCGTCTTGAATTCGGTGCATTTCTACTTGCGACCACGAGGTCCCGCCCGCTCCGGCGACATCAATTGCGGCAACTCCTGCTTCGGCCAAAAGGCGCGCTGCCTTTTCTGATATACCCCATCCGACTTCTTTTACTATGACAGGCGCTTCTATTTGTTTGCAAACCTGTTCGATGCGTTTGAGAAGCCCGGAAAAGTTCCCTTCGCCATTGGGCTGCAATGCTTCTTGAAGCGAGTTCAGGTGAAGGATTAATGCGTCTGCTTCAATCATATCTATTGCCCTGCGGCAATGTTCGACGCCATATCCATAATTTAACTGAACAGCGCCTAAATTGGCAAACAACAGAATATCTGGCGCATATTTACGCACCGAAAATGTATGGGATAACTCGGGCAGTTCGATGGCCACTCGCTGCGAACCCAGTCCCAGGGCAATGCCGGAATTTTGCGCTGCTTCTGCCAGGCGAATGTTGATTTTTTTTGCTTCTTCCGTCCCGCCTGTCATTGATGATATCAGGATAGGGGCCTGTAATTGTTTGTTAAAGAGCATCAGGCGCATATCCACCTGGGCCAGGTCAAATTCTGGCAAGGCCTGATGCGTGAAAGAATAAGCTTCCAATCCAGTGGATAGCCCACTTTGCACATTCTCGTTCATATTGATCTGAATGTGGTCTGATTTTCGTGAAGGAATGGTTGAATCGATAGGCATGGCAACCTTTATATTGGGAGACAAGTTTATCTTACCAACCTAAATATAATCTGTCAACGAGTGGAAACTTTCTGAATCTTCTGGTGTTATTCTTTGTAGAAAAGGCGATTTAATATATTCTGCCTTGACAGATTTAACGCTCACGTTACAATATGTAATTTGAGTAACCACCCATACGAAATAATTTATAAGGAGGTTGTTGTGGCTGATACATTTGTTGAAGTCAAAGATGTCATCAAGGAAGTCATGAAGATTGGTGGCGAAAACATTACACTCGAAACACGTTTCATTGAAGATTTGAAAGCCGATTCGATGGACCAGTTCTTTTTGATCGACGGCTTTTGTGAAAAGTTCGATCTGAATATTTCAGATGAGGATGCCCGAACAATCAAGACAGTAGGCGATGCTGTCGCTTACATAGATAAAAACCGCAAATAATCTAGACCCTGTAAACATTCTGCGAAGATAAAATCAATCCGAAAGAGCTTCATTCTCTTTCGGATATTCCTGTCTCTGTATATATAATTTTCCGGTTATTTAAGCAATTGAGGTATTTCTTCAGGGTGGTGGGCTATCATTACGCCTGCATTGGCCAGCGCATTGATCTTATCCTTAGCCAATCCACTGCCAGCCTCGATAATAGCGCCGGCATGCCCCATGCGTTTGCCTGGCGGGGCGGTTTGCCCGGCAATGAACCCAATGACGGGTTTGGTTATGTGACGACTGATGTAATCGGCTGCCTGCTCTTCATCTGTTCCGCCGATTTCTCCAACCAGGATGATCTTATCGGTATGAGGATCGGCTTCGAACATTCCCAATACATCGATAAAATTTGTACCGATAACCGGATCTCCACCGATGCCGACGCAAGTGCTGCAACCCCAACCTTCTTGCTTTAAAGCTGAGAGAATTTCATAAGTGAGTGTACCTGAACGAGAGACAATCCCAATATTGCCGGGCAGAGCAATATGCCCGGGGATGATGCCTGCTTTGCATTCATTGGGCGTCAATATTCCTGGACTGTTTGGCCCAATCAAACGGACATTTTTTTGTTCAAGGTAACTGTGTACGCGTATGGTATCCTGAAAGGGGATTCCCTCGGTGATGCAAATTATTAACGAGATGCCGGCGTCAGCTGCTTCGTACATCGCATCTGGCGCATGACGTGATGGTACAAAAAGGACGCTGGTATTGGCGCCGGTCGCTTCGACAGCCAGCTTTACCGAATCAAAAACCGGGATTTTTCCATCCATCACCCATTCGCCGCCATGACCTGGTGTGACGCCGGCTACCACATTTGTACCGTACTTCACCATTTGCTGAGTGTGAAACAGTCCTTCATTTCCGGTGATACCCTGCACCAGTACATGGGTTGTTTTATCTACGAGTATGCTCATCTCAGACTCTCTTCGCAGCATTAACAGCTTTTTGGGCTGCCTCGGTTAAGGTGTTAGCAATAATCAGATGGGTATCTGATAATAGTTTAAGTCCCTCATCTGCATTTGTGCCAACGAGGCGAATGACGATTGGTCTATCAACGTCATTTTCATCAAGAACCATGCGAATCCCGCGGGCCACTTCATCGCAGCGAGTGATTCCTCCAAAGACATTAACCAGTATTGCTTTGACATTGGGTTCAGAAAGGATGATGCGCATTGCTGAGGCAACTTTCTCGGAGCTGGCGCCGCCGCCAATATCCAAAAAATTCGCCGGTTCGCCGCCAAACAATTTGATGATATCCATGGTTGCCATCGCCAGACCAGCGCCGTTTACCATGCAGCCAATTTGACCGTTTAATTTGATATAGGTCAACCCGAATTTACGAGATTCCGCTTCAACCTCTGCTTCAGAATCAGGATCACGCAAATCAGCCAGATCAGGGTGGCGATATAAAGCGTTATCATCCAGGATAATTTTAGCATCCAGAGCGATCAGTTTGTTCTCGTTGGTTATGACCAGTGGATTAATTTCAATAAGTGTTGCATCTATTTCGAGGTAAGCCTTCCACAGGCTCCGCGCAATTTCAATGAAATTTTTCCACAATGTTCTCGGCAGATCAATGCCGATTGCCAGATCACGCGCCTGATAATCACGCAGACCAAGGAGGGGGTCAATATATATTTTTGTGATTCTTTCTGGATGCTGTCTGGCGACTTCTTCAATATCCATGCCACCTTCGGCGGATGCAATGAAAATGGGTTTCTGGGCTAACCGGTCGTTGGTGATTCCTAGATAGATTTCTTTATCAATGTTGATGGCTTCTTCTACCAGAATTTTTCGAACGGGTAATCCTTTGATATCCATACCCAGGATAAGCGTCGCCAGGTCTTCAGCTTCTTGGGGGTCTTTAGCCAGATGGACGCCGCCCGCTTTACCGCGACCTCCAACGAGCACCTGTGATTTAATAACGGTGCGGATGCCCAATTCTTCGGCGATTTGTTTTGCCTCGCTGGCGGTCATCGTGATTTTTCCTCTTGGGATCGCTATATTGTATTTAGCAATTGTCTGTTTCGACTGATATTCATGTAAACGCATGACGAAGCCCCTTATGAGTGCAAGATGAGGCGTAAACGCGGATCGGAAAACACGGCCCAGGTTACGATTTTATACGATTCGTAGCAACGACTTCAGGTGATTTTCTATCAGAAAATAACCGAAGTCGCTGTCAGTTACCCTGTCATTTTTATTTGACACACTACTAGTGTAGAGAATCTCATTATTTTTGTCAATAATTCTGATGCTCCAAATTTATGGAAGTATTAAGATCGGTTTATTAACCTTCGGGCATGGTGAAACGCAACAGGCGCTGGTTGCCAGGATCACTTACCCAGACCCGGTCCTGCGCGTCGACCGCAATACCACTCGTCAACCCGAATCCCTCTGTATCGATGGCATATTCTCCCCAGGTGCGGATGAACTGTCCGGCGCTGTTGAATTCGAGAACCCGATATGCTTCAGGATCGGTAACGAAGACGTTTTGTTTCGAATCGGTGGCGATAAACGGTTTATTTTCCAGGGATTCTCCATACCAGCCTGAAATTTCCCAACTGGTCTTTGCAGTAAAGTTTATAAAACTGGCATCCGGGGTAAATACCTGTACGCGCTGATTCCATGTATCAACCACATAGATATTCCCAACATCGTCGACTGCAATGCCGACCGGCTCGTCGAGTTCTCCCAGATTGGTGCCAAGCTGGCCGAATTGTGCAAGGTACTGGCCATCCTTATTGAAAATAACCACCCGTTTGTTGCCCGTGTCGGTGACATAGACGCGGCCTGATTTGTCAACAGCAATACCGCGCGGCCCCCAGAAGGCTTCAGGGTTTTCGGCCTGCCCAAAATATCCCCACATGGTCAGAAACTTTCCATCGGGAGTGAACTTTTGGATGCGGTGATTCCATGTATCGGCTACATATACTGCTTCATTGACGGAGGAATAGGCCACTCCCCAGGGCTGGTTGAATGTACCTTCAGGCGCCGGTCCGGCGGCGATATCGGCAAAGCTGCCCCAGGTTTGCAGTACGGCGCCGTCTTCGCTCAGATGCTGGATGCGGTGGTTGTTCGAATCGGCTACATACAGGCTATTATTCGGGCCGACCGAAACAGCGCGCGGCGCCTGAAACTGTCCCGATTCCGATCCTGGGCCGCCCAATACCAGGTCGGGACTGAGTTTAACCCTGCCCTTTTCGTATGGGTCGGCCATGATTTCTTCCGTTGTTGCTGCCCCGGCGCCATATTCCCAGATTTGAGCAGCGACATCTTTACGAATATACAGACGCATCCGGTCGCTGGGTTGCCAGTTTTCCGGCGTTGTTGTTTGCTGTCCGGTGACTTCTGCGTATTTCCTAAAATCACGATTAAGCCATATATCAAAAATAGCCTGCCGCATTTGCGGGTTATTCAGCGCGTTTGAAATACGTTCCCATGTCAGGTTGAAATAATCCTGGTTGGGCCATATCATGCGAACATAATCGAATTTATAAAAAGCCTGTCCGACCAGGGGCTCGATTTTTCCATAATTACTGGCGCCCACGATAATAACGGGATCGTTTTTAACATCGCGGGTTGGGTTAGCGCCAAAAAAATGCTGGTTGGTATAGTTGCGCAGGTACCAGGTGTAAGGCCAGGAAACCGCATCATCAAAGGCAACTGATAGCGCCAATCCTCCAGTGGTGCGGCGTGAAATCTCCTCAACCTGTTCCAGTACGTCTTTAACGCCGCGTGCGGAATGAGCATAAACCAGGTATTCATTTGCCTGGTCGTAATTGATATAGTTGGCCATAATTGATGTTCGGGTAGTCATTACTGCCAGCAGGCCAAAAAACACTATCCCAAGCATCCGGCTGAATTGAACGCTTTCCCAATCCTTTGTCAGGTAAATTAACCCGCCTGCGCTGGCTGCGGCGGCTATTGCGGCAAACAGGAAGGTTGCTGTTGCTTGCAGTTGAACCAGTTCTTTACCCTGGAAGGGCGGCTGCGTTCCAAGCAACGATCCAATTGCTCCGAGAACGCTGGTGATGAATACAAATAATAGCAGGATGATCACTCCCCCTTTTTGAGTACGAATTTTCGTCCAATCGATCTTCTCGATCAGTTTGCCGATTGACCAGCCGCTAAGCAGAATAAACGGCAATGTTATATGCACAGTCAGCCAGGGCATTTTTTCTCCGGCGATGGTAAAGGCAACAAGGCTGGATAATGCCCACCAGACCAGAAGGGCAAAGGTTGGCGCTGGCTGGCTGGTTTGGCTATCGGGTGTTTTGGCCTTAGAGCCGTCGGGTATCGAAGCAGGTGGTTTAACCCCAAACAATCCCCCGATCATGGCCAGTAAACCGCCGATCACCGGCAGGTATTCATACATAGGAAGCTGAATCAGGATATAGTAATACCATGGCTGACTGCCGCGCTCCACTCCTTGTTGCTCCAGCCAGTAGCCCAACGAACCTACCAACCCGGTAAAAAAACCCTGCCCGTTGGTGAAAATAGTGGTGAAGAACACGGTAAAAATACCATAGAAGATGATAAAGTTAACCAGCCATACCCGCGGATTCCACCATATTCCGATGGCGATGGCAATTGCGGCCAGCGGAATGAGGAAAATGGCAGTATGCAGTAAACCTGCCTGGCTGTAGTCAAGAGGATCCCAATTCATCAGGAGCTTGACCGGAAAGGCTGAAAGATGGGGCAATATCATCGTCCCCAGAACGATCAGCATGTCAAAAGATCGTTCGCTGCGAATACTTTCCCAGGTCAGGCCTTTGACCAGTAAGAAAATTGCGCCAATAAATAAGATCGCTGCTAAAAATGCAAAACTCAGAATGACAAATTGACCACTGGTCAGCGCCATAAGACCTGCGCTGCCGGGAGTAGCCAGGGGCGATGACTGCCCCGGGATTACCGGCTGCACTGTTTCGGCGCCGCTGATGCTGGCTTGTTTGCCGAAGATCATGGCGCCGCCAATTGCCAGACAGGTCAGCAAAACTGCAATGCCAACAAGGGTAATGAAGGGCTGCAACAGGCTGGCATTAACCCACGGTCGGCGAATGACGTTTGACAGGAAAAGGAACGCCAGGAAGAGGAGCGCCTGAGCTGTATATATAAATGAAGTCTCTTTGGCTGTAAAATGGATAACCGTTGCGATTGTAAGGAGGTAGAGATAGCGATTCTGCCCGGTTTCCTGGTAACGCAATATTGAATACAGGGTTAATACCCCCAGAAATGCGACAATCGCCTCGTTGCGTGTATAACGGCCATAATAGAGCATATATGGAGAAATGACTAATAAAAAAGCTGCGACCAGTGCGCCAGCGCGCCCCAAATATTTACGATATTTCCACATCATCAATACAGTGGCAATACTGAACAGGGCAGCGGGAATGCGGGCGGTGAAATCGCTGTCGCCAAACAATGCGTAGCAGAGGGCGATGATATGAAATTGGAACGGGCCATGCATCAATGGAGTGTGTTGAAAACCATTTCCCCGGTAAAGATTCCAGGAATAATAAGTATGCAGGCTTTCATCATGGCTCATAACGCGAGCGCCGAGGTCGTAGAAACGACTCACAACAGCCAGGATGATGATGACGCCGAAGAGGATTGTCTCGATATTCAGTGGAGGAAGGATGGAAGATAAAGGGCGATCAAGCCATGAAGAACGATTTTCGTCTGTGGTCATAGTCTTTTTATCATCAATGCATATAAGAGAATTGGGTATGGATAACAGTCTCTGGTGACTATACCGTAAACTCGGATTTCTGGCAAGTCGTCAATTACTGCGTAAACAAACATAGGGCAGCTCTATGGCCGCCCTATGGGTCAGGTTATATATTAACGCAAGTTGCTGCCTTGACAATGATCTCTGCATTTGTTACTGCGAGCCTCGACAGAATATCAAGGCTCGCGCCGGGTGGCAACCTGAATTAAATTAATTGAATGTTAATCGATAGATAATTGGATAAGCTGGTTACCCTTTGAGAAATGCTTCCAGCGCTTCCTTGCTGATGCGATAGGCGTTGCCAATCTTCTTGGCTTTGAGATCACCGGCGTTGATGGCGGCAATGACATCTTCTTCTGAGACGCGTAAGACCTGGGCGGCTTCAGCGGGGGTCATCACGT
>CAZDAW010000026.1:17343-37944 GCA_964503685.1 uncultured Anaerolineaceae bacterium
GCTGGCTGCTCCGGCGCCTGTCATGCCTTGCAGCGACTGGCCCAGAATGTTTCCGATGCCCATTCCAGCGCCGATACCGGCAGTTAAACCTGCGCCGCCGCTTGGGTTCTGGGCAGCATCGCGCATGGCATCGGCAGCTTGAAGCTGAGTGTAGGTTTGCATATCCAGCATACCCATGGCGCGCAGCTCTTCGGCCGATTTTTCGGAGGGCTTCAGGTTTCCGATATAGAATGATTTCAGGGTCAAACCCAGTGCATTGAAATCATCCTGCGCTTTAGCGCGCACACCTGCGCTCAGTTCTTCCGTCAGGCCGATGATTTCAGGTACGGCGCGTTTGGCAGCCGTTTCGCCGAGCAGGTCTTGTAGTTTAGAGAGCAGAACGGTGCGCAGACGGTTCTCGATTTCGGATGTGTTGTAAGAGCCTTTTTGTCCAACGATCTGGGTTACGAACTGCTGGGCGTCCTTAACCTGGAAGCTGTAGGTGCCAAAACCTTGCAGCAAAGCAACTCCCAGGCCCATGCCGGGGTTGCGGACAATAATCGGCTGTGGAGTGCCCCACTTGCGGTCGGCAAACTCTTTCATCGAAACGAAGTAAATTTCTGCGGTGAAAGGTGTGCGGTCGTTGAAGGCTTTGCCAATGAGGTCAATTAATTTGGGAATATTGAGGGTCGTAATGGTATGAGTTCCAGGGCCAAGAACATCGAGGGCGTTACCGCCGCGAAAGAAAACTGCCCGCTGGGACTCGCTTACGATTACCTGCGACCCAATTCGGAGATCCGCTACACCCGTTTCAGGGAACCGGTGTACCAGTTCGTCTGTCATTTCACTACGATATTCAACAACATCAAAAATTCTAGCCATATTTATTCCTCCAAGTTCAGGGTAATCTTATCAGCTCAGGTGTATTGGTGAACCCTGAACGATCACTACTGGGATTGAGTCAGATTTGGGTCGATCTCACCTGTCATAACTTCGTGACGGCGCTCGAAAACATCAATGCATTGCTGAGCAAGATTGGTCAGGTTGCGGATTGCTGCCGGTAAACCGTCACCACCCATCGAAGTTTCAATGTTATCGATGGCGCGACTGACCTGATCGCGCAGTTCAAACATCGCATAATCATACTGATAAACTTTTGCTAATTCCTCTTCCTTCACTTTCACAGCGTCAAAGAAGCCGGCATATCCGTATGCAGCTGTACGCACCCGGTCAATGAACTGGCGCAGTTTAATGGCGGCTGCTTCCATATCATCAACATATTCAAGATTGGCGCTGCTGATTAAATCTCTTTGCAGGCCAGAAATTCGCTGCCAGAGTTCTTCAAAACGGCTGGCAACTGTCTCGCGTAATAATTTGTCGGCCGCCCGGCGATCCTGCTTTTCGATGTAACCTTTAAATCCGGGTATTTTCGCTAATAGTTTTTTGAATACATCAAAATCGGCTGTAATACGTTCAAATAAATCGCTCATCTTTCCTCCTTAAAGAAAACTGATACGGATAGTTTGCCAGACATCGTGAATGTCGATATCTTTCTTATACTATAAAAAGATTATACATGAAAACCATTTGATATGAGTAAGAATTGCGGCAAATATAGTTACTCTTTCATAAATGATTCTTTTCATAATCTATATACGAATAAACCATGCAGGAGTTGCTCAGCCAGAGGTGCGGCTATATCCAATCGGCAGAAACCGTGCGTTCATTCTCAATATTACCGGTGTTGACCGTGGATTTGGGTTCGAGCAGTAAAACATGCACTTCTTCTTCGGCTACGGGCAGGTGTTCAATCCCATGGGGAATGATGAGAAATTCGCCCTCGTTCAATTCAACCTCATGATCGCGGAAACGAATCGCCAATTTTCCTTTTATGACCATGAATAATTCATCTTCCTTTTCGTGCAGATGCCAGATGAATTCTCCTTTGAGTTTGGCGAGCTTGACGAAACTATCATTGAGGTCGCCGACGATGCGCGGATGCCAGTAGTCATTGAACAGAGAAAACTTTTGCTCGAGATTAACCTTTTCCATCTTTTATTAATATCTCCTTTAATATAATCAAGAATTGATCAGGATCGCTGGTTGTCAGCAGATGATTGAGTTGTTCGGGGGCGGCGAGGTGTTGACTGGATTGGCTTTCTGGTATGAGATAACCTCTGGCAAATTTCCGAAAACGCGTGAGCCCATCTTTGCAGCCGTGTTTGGTGTAAAAAGCGAGCATGCTATTCAGATGGTCCTGCATGACCGAAAACACTTCTTCAGATGGTATCTGGCTGCGCTCGCGGCGGGCAAAGAGCCAGGGTTTGCCAATGGCCGCGCGCCCGATCATAAGGGCGTCGCAGCCGGTATAGGTTTTGAAGTATTCAATATCAGCCAGTGTTTTAATATCGCCTCCGCCAATGACCGGAATGGAGAGCGTCTGTTTCACCTCGGCAATGGCATCCCAGTCCACCTGGCCGCTAAAGCCCTGCCGTTTTGTTCGTCCATGTATAGCCAGGCATTGGCCTCCATTTTCCTGGATGATGCGGGCAATTTCCAGATAATTTCGCGAATCTTCGTCCCAGCCCAGGCGCATCTTACCGGTCACCGGAATATCGAGGGCGCGGCTTAATGAATTGAAGATACGGGCGATCTTTTGCGGTTCACGCATCAAACCCACGCCGGCGCCCCGCCCGCTGACTGTGCGCGCTGAACACCCCATATTAATGTCGATGGCATCCGGATTCTTTTTACGTAGATATAAAGCGGCCTGAAGAATTCGATCGGGATCGTTATCGATGATCTGGTAAACCAAAGGGCGTTCTTCCTCTTTGTAGTCAATAAGGCGTGGAATACGAAAGTTTTCATTAATTAAATCAATAGCGCTAATGAATTCGGTATAACTCATTGCCGATCCCATGCGACGCGCCAGGGCGCGAAAAGGCTGGTCAGTGATTCCATCCATCGGAGCCAGGATGAGATCACCTGTTATTGGAAGGTTGCCGATGTGGAAAACAGGCGTCATTATTATTTAATCCTATCATATCTTCACTTTTTTTAACCTAACTTGACAGGTTAACTTTGGATGATACAATTCATTGATGTTTTCCGCGGACTATTTACCATGAAAGGATGCCTAATCAATGTTCAATCAGGATACTGAACTGTTATTTCCTTCACGTGTGATCCCGGAATTACGCGATCTTCGTACAGAGACCTGGCGTGAGTTGGTTTCTCAGGTGATGGATATGGACGAAAGTACTCCTCATCATTTGGCGTTCGTTCTGATGATGGTAAGAATGGGGGGATGCGTTTCGTGTAACGCCGATTCTTTTCGGGCTTTACGAGGATGCACCCAGTGCGCCCGGCAAACTATCCGCCGATTTCGCGGACAAGATCAGGAATTGGTTAAATTGTTTCAGGAAACGCTCAAGGATGTTGAAAAATATTTGCAAAAAAAACCTTTTTATAAATAACACAGGTCGTCGATAGGTTTTAACGAGAAAGGTAAACTCATTAATGTCTTCACAAAAAGTGACTATTGAAGAAGTAATCTCTGCGCTGAGCAAAGTTGAAGATCCAGAATTACATAAAGATCTTGTCAGCCTGAAAATGGTTCAGGATGTTGTTGTCAAGGGGGACGAGGTACGTTTCAGAATTGTGCTTACGACTCCTGCCTGCCCTTTACGTTCGTATATTGAAAGTGAAGCGCGTGCAGCAGTGGAACATATCCCCGGTGTCCGCCATGTCGAGGTAGTGATGGATGCGGCCGTTGCAGGTGATAAGCGAATACAGGAAATGTTGAGTCTTCCCATTCGCAAGGCAATTGCAGTTGCTTCTGGGAAAGGCGGCGTTGGCAAGACGACCGTGGCAGTCAATATGGCTGTATCACTGGCGAAGAGCGGAGCAAAAGTTGGGTTAATGGATGCAGATATCTATGGCCCTAATGTGCCAATTATGATGGGACTCGAACATCTTCCCCCCGCTCATAATGAGAAGATCACACCCGCAGAAGCCTATGGCGTGAAAGTCATTTCAATTGGACTCCTTGTTCAGCCCGGTCAACCTTTGGTGTGGCGCGGACCGATGTTGCATTCGGCCATCCGACAGTTTTTAAGCGATGTGGATTGGGGTGATCTTGATTATTTAATTATTGATTTGCCGCCTGGAACGGGCGATGCCCAACTCAGCCTGGCGCAAAGTTTACCGCTTAGCGGCGGTCTCATTGTAACTTTGCCTCAACAGGTTTCTCTGGAAGATGCTCGCCGGGGGTTGGAGTTTTTCCGCGAGTTAGAGATTCCTGTTTTGGGTGTGATCGAAAATATGAGTTATCTGGAACTGGGTGATGGCAGCATGATGGATATATTTGGTAAAGGCGGGGGAGAGAAATTGGCGCAACAATCTGGCGTACCTTTTCTGGGAGCCATACCAATGGATCCGGTTGTGCGGCAGGGCGGTGATATGGGAAAGCCCGTCGTTTTATCTCATCCTGAATCGGCGGTTGGAAATGCGCTGGCTTCACTGGCGGAACGAGTTGCTGCGCAATTAAGTATGAATACTGTCCGGTGATATAATAATTGACATGGATCCGTTTATTGTTGGTATACGTTTTCAGCGTGTCGGGAAAATATATCACTTTGATGCCAGTAATTGCCGTGACCTAAAGCCTGGCGATCATGTGATTGTTGAAACGAGTCGCGGCAAACAGTTGGGCCAGGTCGCCCAACTCGTCGAGAATCCTGGACAACCGCCTGAAGGAAAATGGAAACAGGTTGAACGTCTGGCAACGCCGCGTGATCTGTTGTTGAGCCAGTCCTGGCATAACAAAGAGCCAGATGTTTTGCAAGCCTGTCGCAATCGGGCAGCCGAGTTGAAACTACAGGGGATTAAGATCATTACTGTTGAATACAGTTACGATGGCTCCCGGTTGTCGATTTACTTTAGCAGCGAAGCTGATGAGAAGGCAGATTTAAAATCACTTCGGCAGGATATGCAGAAGCTGTACCCGCACACACAACTGGAAATGCGTCAGATTGGCCCTCGTGATATCGCTAAACTGATAAACGGTATGGGGGCCTGTGGTTTAGAGAAGCGCTGCTGTGGACGGTTTTTGACAGAATTCAGTTCGATCTCGATTAAAATGGCTAAGGAGCAGGGAATTTCGCTAACGCCCGCAGAAATCACTGGAATGTGCGGACGTTTACGCTGCTGCTTGATCTATGAGTATGAACAATATGCGGCGGCGCGGGCATTATTACCCAAACGCGGAAAACACGTTCGAACGCCGGATGGGGATGGAAAAATACTGGATGTATATCCATTGCGTGGCGGCTTGCTGGTTGAGCTTGGAGAAGCAGGCGCGAGAGAATACCATGTGGACGAGGTGCATGTTCTTGAAGATCATGAACTGCCAAAAGAAAGACCGCAGGTCGATAGGAAACGAGACCTGCCCAATCATGCGCCATCGCCTGCTCATAAGAGGAATAAGAATAAGTGATCCTTCAGCCTGAAGGGTGGAAATCATCCCAGCGTATTCTTGTGATTCTGGCTCACCCCGATGATCCGGAGTTCTTTTGTGGAGCCACTCTGGCGCGCTGGATAAACGCCGGGCACGAGGTGCATTATTGCATTCTTACCCGGGGTGATAAAGGGACTGATGACCGATCGATGACGCCGCAGAAACTAGCAGAAATCAGGGTTATTGAACAAAAACGCGCCGCACTGAAACTCGGCATTAAATCCGTTTGTCTTCTGAATAATCAGGATGGTTACCTGATGCCTGATTTGAATTTGAGACGGGACGTGACGCGCGTTATCCGTAAAATACGTCCCGATGTTGTGTTGACGTGTGATCCAACCAATCTTTTTCACCAGGAGAACCGGATTAATCATCCAGATCATCGGGCAGCCGGCCAGGTAGCTTTGGATGCGGTATTTCCGGCAGCGAATAATTTTCTCTTCTTCGAAGAATTACTCACCCAGGAGCATCTCGAACCGGTTACAATACGAGAGGTCTGGATTTCGCTCCCGAGTCAGGCCAATTTGACGCTTGATGTAACTGATTTTTGGGAACAAAAAATTCAGGCTTTATTGGAACATAAGACGCAAATTGGAGAGCCCGATCAATTGATCCAGCGGATGCGCAGCCGCCATACACCAGACAGTACACCTGAGTTTCCCCGTTACGAAGAAAAATTCCGGAGAATTGTTTTCTAATAGCATGGAGTACCGTTTATGGATTTTCTCGCTGAGGCAAAGACGCTCTTTGAATATTCCAGAGGCCTCCGGCGTCATTTTTATTGTTATCCCCAGTTCGGTTATCATGAAACTCGGACTGCCAGTGTAATTGCGCCTGAGTTAAATTCTTTTGGGCTGGCCGTTGCAACCGGTATTGCGGGTACGGGCGCTGCAGGGTCATTGGAAGGAGAGCAACCAGGCCCTGTTCTTATAGCTGCTCATATCATTAACTTATTACAATCCATTGCTTCGCGAAACGTTTCTCCACCTGAGACCGCGGCAGTCAGCGTCACTTGTGTACACGCAGACGATGCCGGCAATCTTATTCCGCTGTTAATATGTCCCATCCTCCTGCACGTGTCGTATCGCTTGTTCCTTCTTTAACAGAGAGTTTGTTCGATCTCGGCCTGGGTGATGTGGTAGTAGGTGTTACGGATTATTGCATCCATCCTGCCGATCAGATCGATCAATTACCGCGCCTTGGGGGGCCAAAAAATATCCGAATTGATGAAGTCATCGCGCTGAAGCCTGATCTTGTATTAGCTAATCGGGAAGAAAATTCCCGGAGCGACATAGAGTTACTGATGAAAGCGGGCTTGAATACATGGGTGACTTTTCCCAAAACGGTTCGTCAGGTTATCGATATGCTTAACGAAATGGTCGATATTTTTCAGAGCAAATCAGCAGCAATGAAAATGCGGACTCTGGAGCAAGTTGTCGAATGGACCTTTTATGCTTCCGGTGATTTACCAGGACGGCGTTATTTTTGCCCGATATGGCAGGGGGTGTATCAAAACAGTTTACTCTGGTGGATGACCTTCAATCAGGATACTTACACGCATGATTTGCTTCAATTATTGGGCGGGGAAAATATATTTTCAAAGCGGGTGCGGCGTTACCCGTTAGCAGCAGATCTTGGTTTGCAGGAACCAGAGATAAGCGAAGATCGGGATATACGTTATCCATGCGTTATATCGGACGAAATTATCTCGGCTGATCCCGAAATCATTTTACTTCCTGATGAGCCTTACCCGTATAATGCCGGCCATCGCCAGGAAATTCTCAAAATATTTGAAGGGACGGCGGCAGCCAGAGATCAAAGGGTAGTTTTATTGGATGGCAGTTTGATCACCTGGTGCGGGACGCGTCTGGGTCGAGCGCTTTTGGAATTGGGCGAATTGTTTAAAAATCTGTGATAATAAAAATAAAAAATTGTTGAATTGTGCCTTATAATGTTAAATAATTAGATTGACATGATTACATAATTCCCAATCCGGGTATTATGTTGCATTACGTGATGAGAATCCTGATAGTATTGGAAAGAGAGTACTCATGGTAAAAAAGACGGCATTATTTATTGTGGCATTATTGGTTTTCTTAACCATTTTTTTTAACATCGAGCTCATTAACCTCGGTGAACCGGATGGATTGGGCGTCCATCCTTTTGTTTATGTTTTAACCATATCCAGTGTTGTTGTTATTATTTTGATCCCTTTCGTCCGCCGGCAAAGAGTATGGATTTTGTTGATTTGTGGTTTTGTTTTATATGCCCTGGGAAAGTTATTATTTTTCCCGCCAAAAACAATGGTAGATTGGGTTATTATTTATGTTATTGGAAAGGAATTGTTCTTTTATCTGATCTCGGTGGCTTTATCCAGTCAGGTAGCTCATTATTTATTTGAGCTTGAGTATCTGGTTGAAAATGCAATTGCTCCTAAAACCAACCGGCGTGTTTACAGTCTCGAGAAAGCTGAGCCAATCATTCAAGTTGAATTCAGCCGTGGAAGACGGAATCGTTATCCCATATCCACATTGATCATAGAACCTGCAGTCGGAGAATCTTCGATACCTGAAGAAGTCTTTACCCAGGCCGCTCAGGAAATCCAACAGGCTCTGGCAATGCGTTTTGTCGTTGCCAGGCTTGCGGAAACGATCAGCCAACATACAAGGCAGATTGATCTGGTCGTAGATCTGGACCAGAATGGGCGCTTCATGATCGTCTGTCCGGGTACTTCGGCAGAAAATTCTGTAAAATTCGGCCGGCGTTTGCAAGCGGTTGTTAAAGAAAGTTTGGGGATTAATTTATCTTTTGGTTCTGCGTCTTTTCCTGATGAAGCATTAACCTTCGAGGCGATACTTAATAAAGCTGAGGATAAACTTACCCAGGTGATAGACTCGCCTGTTGGAACGCGTATTATTGACCAGAAAAAAGTTTGATTATATGGATAACATTTATTTTTATTGTATAATGTTATCGTATAGGTTAAACTTGGGGAATATTGAGTAGTATGGTTCTGTGTTTGGATCTATTGCAGATATATCTATTGAGGGATGGTTGTTCACAACGAGCTGTTTTATATAATGCAACGGGTGTATTTTCTGAATAAAAATTGATCGAAGTTTTCTTTGCTGTACGATTGGGCAGGATGCCATTTTATTAACAGCGAATTGTTATAGCGAGTCTGTTTATTAACCGGATAATGAATGAGAGGACGGTGGTATTATGTCGCAAAAAAGGATCACTTTTTATTTGATCTCTACTCTGGTCATCTTGCTTATTGCAACGAATGTATCTGTTGGTCAGGCAAATATCCTGACTGCGCCATCTGATGGCCCTCAATCTGTTGATGATAGAGGAGGTTTGTACCAGGTTTCTGGTCTGGAACCGACCCCCACGCCAATTCCTGAGCTTAATTCTTTCCAGACAAATGGAAAGTTTACTTTTGCGGAACTTGGGAAGACAAATTACACAATCCATTTTCCGGGTTCGATGAGTATTTATGTGCCTTTCCCATATCGTTGGGCGATTATCCCATCTAGCAGTACGATTAATATTCACTATGCTGTGCTGGATGTAAGCGGTAATCCGGTTGAGATTAGCGATTTAGAGGCAGGACTTTGGCCTTTTGCCGAAGTTTACGTTGATGATGTATTGGCCGGTGTATTTACTCCTCAATCAGGCATTGACCAGACAGTAACGTTCACTTTTCCGCAAACGGCCGCGGTATCTCGTAATTTATTGATCAATGCCCGGACAATCAGGATTGATTATGCCCGCGGGCGGGATTGTGAATTGGGCGGGGATACAGCGCTTCAAATCTATAATGACTCATTTATATCATTTGGTTTCAATGTCAACCTGCCTGATATTAACCTGGCGAATTTTCCACGTCCCATCACGAGCGAATCTTTTCTCCAGGAAACTCTCCAATTTATCATTCCAGATAAATTTTCAGAGGGTGATTTGACTGCCGCCGCGATGATGGCTGGAGCTTTCGGTAACCAATCATCGGGAACCGTGAAAATCAATGTACTCAAGGCTTCTGATGTAACTCGGGCCGATCTTGAAAAATCGAACGCGGTGATTATCGGACAGCCAAGTAAAAATGTGTTTATCGATGGTCTTTATAAAGCGGGATTATTACCAACATCCTTAAACGGCGATCTCATTGCGTCATCAAATATTGCAATTCAACCTGATGATGGCGTTGTGCAAATGATACCCTCTCATATTAATGCAGAATATGTCTATCTGATTGTGTCAGGAGGCAGTGATGCAGGAGTCATCCGAGCGGCGAGCGGATTGGCTTCAGCCGATCCCGAAATGGGTCTCAATGGGAATTTGGCGGTAATTCAAGCGGTCAATGATACCTCGGAGGAGCAAAAAGGCGCCTCAGATGAGATATTAACTTTTGAAGATTTAAAAGCAGGCGATTGGATTTTCTATGGGGTTACGACAGAAGAAATCTATATCCCATTCTTCATTCCACGTAATTGGCGGATTAAGTCAAATCCATCATTGCTCATCGAATATACGCACTCCGCCAACCTGAGTACAGCAAATTCAACGATAACGGTTGAAATGAACGGCCGCCTGGTTGGCAGTCTTCCGGTTGATAAGAGTACGGCTGGACGGAAAAAAGTGACCATACCTTTGAGCCCGGATGATTTCAAGCCCGGAGAACGGAATCTGTTGCATATCATTGGCGGGATTGGAGCAGAACTGGATTGTTCAGCATATAATCCCCTGGCTTACTGGTTGGAAGTCTTTAATACCAGCCTTATTTATGTGCCTCACGATTTGATTACGGATGCAGATGACCAATTGATGTTTACCAATCCATTTTATTATCTGACGTATAAGCCAAACGTTGTGATATCGCTGCCGGCAGAACCAAATAAAGATGAACTTGATGGAATGACGCGGTTTGCCCAGCTTTTAGGCAGTACGATGTTGGATCCTTTGTTTAAATACTCGGTAAGTATGGGGTCGGCTGACCTGCCGCGTGAAGGATATGAAGGATACAATGTTGTGGCCATTGGACGCCCCACGCGCAATCCGTTGATTGCTGCAATTAACGACAAATTGCCCCAACCATTCGTTGCAGGTGAAGACGCTTTGCAACAGAAAGTAGGTGATGTTATCTATCGACTGCCCGCCAATTTTACAATTGGCGTCATAGAAGTTATACCCGCCGATTGGGATCCGTCGCTGGGCGTTACGGTGGTCAGTGGGACGAACGATGCGGGGGTTAAGGATGCGTTAACCGCATTTGGATCTGAAGGCCGGGTGGATAAAATGGCAGGCGAAATATCTTATATTTCCGGCTATGATATTGAAGCCATTCTGTTGAGTTCTCCTGCCCGACGTTCATTGGAGACAGTCATTCAGGATATGACAAATCAACAACCGGCGCTTGAACCGGTCAGCACCAAGCCGACGCCGACCATGATGATTCCAGGTACAACTCAAGAGACGCGCCCGAAGGATTATTCGCTCTTTTTGATTATTCCGATTATCCTTGTTGGCATCGCCGTCATTGTATTTGGGGTGTTGCAGATAACCCGGCGTAGAGGTAGGTTAATGTAATTTGCAATGCTCAAATGCGACAGGGCTGCTCCATCATAGCAGCCCTGTTTTTGATTGAAGGCGGGAAAAATGCTGGAATTTTATGATCCGGATGGACTATTTTTGTACGAGGCGATTCTCTAGCATCTTGTAAACTAAACCACATATCGGACAGACAGCATTATCATCTTTGATATTTAGTCTGGTTCCACACTTGCACACCCATCCATAAAGTCGTCCCGGGTTACCGATCATTAGGGCGTGGGGAGCGACATCTTTTGTTATAACGGCGCCGGCTCCGATCATGGCAAATTCTCCAATGGTCGTTCCGGCGATAATAATTGCAGCAGCGCCTAATGTAGCCCCGTATTTAATCAGCGTCGGCGAGAACCAATCGTGATTTTGGTACCGGATTTTCGCTTCAGGCAGGCGCGGAGAACGCGGGAAACGATCATTTGTGAAGAAAACATGCGGGCCGACAAAGACGCCGTCTTCTAATGTAATTCCTTCAAAAAGCATGTTCCCGTTTTTGATCGTCACATTATTTCCAACAACAGCGCCGCTCTCGATGAAACAGTGATCACCAATGTTGCAGTTTGCTCCTATCGAAACATTTTTCATCACATGCGCATACGCCCATATTTTTGTGCCGTTGCCGATCTGTTCTGTTTCAACTATGGCAGTAGGGTGAAAATAAGTATCATTCATGGCTATACTCCGTTAAATCTTTCGACTAGTTAAAGCGAATAGGTTTGTTTTTATTTGGAACAAGCCGATTAATTACCTCATGATAAAGTTGTTGTTCATTGATCCATGTGTGTACTTGAACAAATTCCTCGTCAGCCTTCTCAACCAGGCGCGCTTTCAATGATGGATTATGATAAATTTCCAATATACACTGGATAAACTGTTCTACATTGCCAGGGTCGTGGTATAAAGCAGCTTCGGTAGAGAACATGTCTTCAACAACTCTTACCCTCGAAGAAACGATTGGCAATCCCATTACCGCATATTCCATCACTTTACCAGGGGCAGCAATTGTCATGTGGGCGTCGGGTATAGCCGGATAGATTCCAATGTCAGCTTTAGCCATGGCTTCTGGAACTTTCTCAAGAGGAATGGGCGGTGAGATGCTGACAAAAGAAGAAACGTTCAGGTTTTTGGCTAATTCAATCAGTTCTTGTGAAAAAGCGGAAACGTTTCCAATGATGATCAGGCGGATGTTGGATATTTTTTTGATCAGATCGGGCATGGCTCGAATGGCCGTATCAAGCCCGTAACGTGGGGCGATTGTACCCGGGTAAATCAGCGTAAAAGTATCTCTTTTGGCAGAACGTTCTGCCGCGTAATTTGCCCGGTTAAATATTTTGGGATCAGGAATATTGTTAATAACTGTGATCTTATTTGCCGGGATTCCTCTTTCAGAGATCGTCCTTTTAAAGTTGTTATTTGCTGTAAGGATATGGTCGGCAAATTGCGAGGAGATTCTTTCTTCCAGTTTCAAGACAGGGATGAAGAATTTGTGAGCATTTGCTCCGAATTTTGCGGTGTAAAATTCGGGCATCGTGTCGTGGATATCCAAAATCAATTTCGCGCCCAACAATTTTGGTATAAACGCAGTAAAAATCAGAAAATTGGGCATATTGTGAATATGGATGACTTGATATTTATTCCTGATAAATAATTTGAGTAATTTCCATGAATAATGCGCAAAGGAGAATAGATATTCAGACCAGGGGATTCTTTTGTGAGAGGAAGAGCGCGTAATGGGAATTGGGTAAAGCCTGATTTTTTGATTTATAGAAGAAGGCGTATTAGAGCTGGACGCGCAAATAACATCCACTTGCACATCGCATTGAGCAAGTCCTTCAGCGTAATTCCGAACGCGCGCATCCACCATATACATTTGATGGACAATCATGCAGACTTTAATATTTTGAGAAGATGCCATTTTTATCCCGTTTATACGTAAAGTAAGAACAATTCTATAAGTTTATCGTAATGTCATCCTGATCCAATATAACAGTTCCTGCAACTCCTCCAGGTAAATCATCAACCATGGGTGCAGTCATTCGACTCCGCCACCAGGCGGATGCTTCTTTTGGAAGGGTCAACCAATAATTGTTGCGGTCTTTCATAGCTTTCAGAAAATCAACATACACGTTCCAATTTTCCGGGTGTATTAATAAGGATCAAACCATGATATTTTTCTAGGAAATCCACTTTTTGCAACCAGATGTCTGGCGATTTATTGCCCAGAAGTTCGACCAGAGAATAATCCTGAACAAGGGTGTAAGGTAATTCAATAAATTTACCGATCTCAAATGGCCAGATGGACATGACACCTCCCGGAATGGGCTCAAAAGGATCGGTATCGAAAAAGGAAAGATCGTATTCGATCTCAAGGGCCTGCATCCATTCGGGCTGACGATGGGTCAGAGGTGAGCGAAAACCGCAGGCGCTAAACTCCTTTAAATATGCATTGATCTTATGACTTCTTTCCATGAATGTTGGGTAGGATGAGAATAATTTGCCGTCGTGCTTAAGACCATGCACGCCAATTTCAAATCCGTGAGAACGAAGCGTATTCAGTAAATTGTTGTCTATGGGGTAGCGTTCCGGGATAAAGTTAAAAGACGACTTGTAGCCAAGGTTTGCTTCAAGTTCAAGTACTTTCCACGCATAAGCCTGGCCTTGTTCGGTTTCGATATCGTGCGTGAGGATAAAGGCACACCGGCGGCCTTCTGGCCAAAAGTAAATAAATGGCATTTCCGTTATACCGGTGATTTCCAATAACAAACGCATGATCCGCCATTGAAAACGTGCGTAACGATCCTCTATGGGCCATCCCAGAGGAAATTCGGGAGTGCGTGAAACGCTGTAAGTTTTTCTGAGCAGGCGGATCATCCAACGGGGGATGAGGGGTTTCAGGTCATAATAAAGCCGCTTCATAGCGTTGAGCTGCCAGTGGTCTGCGCCAAATTGTTTTTCACCCAGGATCATTTCAAGAAGCACATCGATATTATCGTCAGGTAATGTGATCCCCTTAATTGGCAGAGCTTCTTTAATAGCGTCCTGCCACTGGTCATCGGTGATGGTTGCCAGGCAGCGCCAGAAATTGGCTGGAGAATTGTTGCTCCAGAGGTTCTTCATATTACTCCCTATTTTATTCTTATAATGATTGACAGGCCTGTCCAACCATTATATTAACAGACTTCATGCAAAAATTACTCTGATATGCCGTATTTTCCAAAGCATGGGCAATATTCCAATTATTATAACTGCCGGCGATTTTTCCAGAGCTAATTGTTTCCAAAAAAGAGTCCCCGCGTCAACTGATAACCGATTTTACTGATATTCATTAGTAAGGGTGAATGGATGTAAACATTTCGCCCATAATTGACCAATGTACCGCCAAACTTTGATTTGAATGTGCGCACGCCATATTCTTCTTCAGGCCTGCCTGCGCCGCCGAAATCAAAAATATGATAACCGTTCTTGGCGCCCCATTCAATCAGATGCCAGGTCAACACCTCATTAGTTCTATAAGCTGCATACGTACGATCTGTTCCATTAAACCAGCCAAAAATGGTCTTTTTATAATACAAATCGGCTGAAGCTGATGCAGGCATACCTTTGACTCTAACAAGGGTAAATCGAATCATTCCAAGGGGATACAGGATATCAAAAGCGGCTTCGAAGAGTGAGAAATCGGCCAGCGGTACTTGGGCAGCAAGGTAAGTGGATTTTAAAAGATTGTAAACTGTTTTGATCTCACTGCGTTCGGTAATCTCTTCAACTGTGACTTCCTTATTGTTAAGAGCATGGCGTAATGTTTTGCGCGTGCGCGGGCCCATATTTTTGAAGATCTCTTCGGCCGGCCGATTAAGGTCGATTAGATAATTCAGGTTATCCTCATAGCAAAAGCCTGCATGAGTCAGGGCAGCCTGTGCGGCCTGTTGATCTGTTAAATGGCGCAGTTCAGTAAAAAGCAGCGGCCCGGATACTTCGCGCGTATAGGTATTGAGCAATTTGGATAAACCCGCTTCTCCCATGGGGTTGTGCGCGTAAAGTATGCTGCCGTAGGAAACTGATCGGGTGGTTAAAGGGCATAATAATCGATTCAGTAAAAAGATACGGACAGGCAAGAGCATTGCCAGAATTTCCCCATTGGATGTTGCAGCCCACAATTCCGGTTTGTGCTTCTTTGCGCGTTCGAACACGTGGAACATTTCGGGGGTGTGGAAGATATTTCCTTCGGGGTGCTCGTTAACAAAAGTGCGCCAGTTATCTTCGGAAAGATTCGTGGTGATTGTGATTTCAGTCATTCCAACTCCCGTTTTAAATTCAATGATTTCATAACAACTGAGGAACTGCAATTGATTTGAATATCCCTGCATTCTTGAGCTTTTTGTGCAGGTAAGTCTTTTGCAGTGACCATGGATATGATAGCATCGAAGTACTCTTCAGGAAAGGGGCGCGCAGAATGAGGTTTGCTAAGGTCAAAGGATAAAGTTTGTAATCCATTTTTCTGTAAAATCTTTGAACGGGTAGGACTGACATTATTACAAATCATACAGGTTGGATACTGATTTTTAACCCGCTGCGCCAGAATGTCAACACCAGCGGATAAATCGACTTTTATTGGGTCTTCTTTCATGGTCCTCGTTCTTTGATGGATAATTGATATTTGTTCTATGCTATATACAATCGGTAATTTATTTGCGTTATTGAGGGAAAAGCCTCAACGATAAATTTTTATTTTCATAATTAATCCAGGTTGCCGCCTGGAGTCATTGCGAGCCTCGACAGAATGTCGTGGCGTGGCAATCTCGGACTTTGACGTTGAGACTGCTTCGTTGGGCAAAAAGCGCCCTTCTCGCAGCGACAAATGCAGAGATGATTGCCAGGGCAGCAACTTGAGTTAATTATAGACGAGATATTTATTTGCATGTAAAAATTGATTACCATGTACAACTTCTCTCCAACAGGCCAGAGAAGACAGGACTTGGCAAAAAATTATTCAACAAGTGGGCTGCCAGAGCCATCTCAAAAGCCGGCATTTATTTAGGCTGACGGATGGGTCAGAGTGAGCGAAAACCGCAGGCGCAAAAACCCTTAAGCTGAGCCGCCAGCGGCCTGCGCCAAATTGTTTTTTACCTGGAGTCATTTCAAGAAGCGCATCAATATTATTCTCAGAAGATGTGATTCCCTTAATTGGCAGAGCCGTTTTAATAGCGTCCTGCTGTTGGTCATCGGCAATGATTGTCAGGCAGCGCCAGAAATTGGCTGGAGAATTGTTGTTCCAGAGGTTCTTTATCTTTGACTTACTATTTATCCTTATGGAAATTAATAAGCCTGTCCAATAATTTAATAATCAAATTCCCGGTAAAAGCTACTCCGGGTCGCCAGTCTTTCCGATTATAGATGGCCCACATTTTTTCGCCGTGGAGTGAACTCAGCCATTCCTTTGGTGTAAGTTGTCCATTTTGCCAGTACAGTATGGCTGCGCGTAAATCACGTTGCCAGTCTACCCAAATCACGTCATCGCGATAATTAAATTGACTTTCGACTGGCAGATTAAGAGCATCTCGATAAGCGATGTAAGGCAGATCAACGCCGCAATAGACGCCTAGGCCATCCCACATCCCATATCGGGTATTGACCTCGATCAATTTATATTGATTGTCGCGCGGGTCAAGCTTGAACTCGATTCCTCCCAACCCCTGGTAATTGACTGAGGAAAGTAATTTCAGCGCAATTTTTTCGAGCGTCGGATCGTGAAAACTGCGCACATAACTGGCTGAGCCAAACCCGATTGGAATGACTCGGTATTTGCGCCCGGCAAATATTCCCAATGGCTGAGAATGGCGGTTAAGGTAAAATGAAATGTAAACCAGATGATCATCGCTTCCGGGTATGATTTCCTGAACGACAAGGCGATTATCATAAGCGGCAATTTTTTGATAGGCTTGAATCAATTGGTTTTGATCGCGGCAGACAATCACTTTGGCTCTTCCATTCAGTAAACCTTTTCGCAGCATTCGGCCAATCTGTGTTGTGTGCCAGTAAGTGCTCTCAGTTGGTTTAAGAACTGCCGGGAAAATCACCCGGCTTGCAATTGATTCGATATCTTCGTCAGGGTCGATAAAAATCGTCTGTGGTACAGGGATCTGATATTGAGTCGCAATAGTTTGCAGGCCATCTTTGGTAGTGAGTTTGCGGATGGTATCGTCATCTGGCATGATGTAGATGTAGTATTTTTCGAGGATATTGCGATACTTTGAAAAGAAGAGTACGTGCCAATCGCTAAGCGGGTAGAGGATGGCTTTACGTCCCAATTTCTTGCCGAAATCTTCAAGAAAGTTTAAGTAGCTTGTTCCATTATTTTCAGTGAAATTTGGACATTTAATAAAGCGACAGGCGTTTGAATACTGTCCTGCGACAGTTCGATCTGCATCGATACCGTAAACCATTATGCCGTGTTTTTTCAGCGCGCGGGCGATGTCCAATCCCATGTGATCATCGAGAGGCGTTACAATTGCTGGTGCTTCTTCCATACCTAACTACCTCCAAAAAAGAGTCTCCGCGTCAACCGGTAACCGATTTTACTGACATTCATTAGTAAGGGTGAATGGATGTAAACATTTCGCCCATAATTGACCAATGTACCGCCAAACTTTGATTTGAATGTGCGCACACTGTATTCCTCTTCAGGCCTGCCTGCGCCGCCGAAATCGTAAACATGATAGCCATGATTGGCGCCCCATTCAAGCAGATGCCAGGTCAGTATTTCATTGGGAACGTAGGCCGCATACGCCCGATCCGTTCCACCAAACCAACCGTAAATGGTCTTTTTATAATATAAATCCACTGAAACTGACGCCGGCGCGTCCTTGACTCTGGCGACGGTGAATCGAACCATTCCAAGGGGATACAGGATATCAAAAGCGGCTTCGAAGAGTGAGAAATCGGCCAGCGGTACTTGGGCAGCAAGGTAAGTGGATTTTAAAAGATTGTAAACTGTTTTGATCTCACTGCGTTCGGTAATCTCTTCAACTGTGACTTCCTTATTGTTAAGAGCATGGCGTAATGTTTTGCGCGTGCGCGGGCCCATATTTTTGAAGATCTCTTCGGCCGGCCGATTAAGGTCGATTAGATAATTCAGGTTATCCTCATAGCAAAAGCCTGCATGAGTCAGGGCAGCCTGTGCGGCCTGTTGATCTGTTAAATGGCGCAGTTCAGTAAAAAGCAGCGGCCCGGATACTTCGCGCGTATAGGTATTGAGCAATTTGGATAAACCCGCTTCTCCCATGGGGTTGTGCGCGTAAAGTATGCTGCCGTAGGAAACTGATCGGGTGGTTAAAGGGCATAATAATCGATTCAGTAAAAAGATACGGACAGGCAAGAGCATTGCCAGAATTTCCCCATTGGATGTTGCAGCCCACAATTCCGGTTTGTGCTTCTTTGCGCGTTCGAACACGTGGAACATTTCGGGGGTGTGGAAGATATTTCCTTCGGGGTGCTCGTTAACAAAAGTGCGCCAGTCATCTTCAGAGAGAGTTGAGGTGATCGCGATTTCAGACATATTATCTGGTTCGAAAATCAATAATTCCATTGGTAATAGGATAGCGATGATTGCATTGAATGCATCGATAGGCTTTAGTTTCCTGGACGGGCAATCCTTTGCATATTGGGCATATAAGTAATTCGTTAATATCCATCGTATCGGGCTGTTTTTCATCGCCGACCGCTTCGGCGCTGCAAAAAATCCAAGGCGCCAGTTTTGTTTTACCGAAAAACGGCGCCAGTTTTATTCCATTAGGGAGTTTTTTTCCAAAATTTCCTAATTTACCGGCGATTTTATCCACTACTCCAGCCCCGCGATACTGGATATTGGTAAATCGATTCGCATTGAAGAACTGGACCATCGCTTTGGGGTGGTGAGAGAGAAGGGTTGTTCCAACACCCGTGGGATCGAGCGTAAAAGGGTTGTCGCGTGATAATAACAAAATCCATTTGAGAATTCGCAGAGCGTTTTGTTTATTGTGATAAGTCATAATTAATCTGCCGCCGCCGCAAAGGATGCGACGAAGCTCTTGCATGCAGGCCTGTGAGGCGGAAATATGGTGAAAGACCCGCACCATGAGCACTGCGTCAAAGCTGGCATTTCGGAAAGGAAGCGACATAACATCGCTCAACAGATAGAAGGCTTTTCCTTCTGTATTTTTTTGCGCTTGCTGCATCAGGGACATGGAACCGTCAACCATGATCACCTGTTTAAAGCGATCGATGTAACAATCTGCCAGCCGTCCGAAGCCGCAGCCAATATCTATAAATCGGAATCCTGAGGCAGGCAACAATTGGCGAACAATAGCGTGCTCTAATTCATCCAGTTTGTGTTTATCTCCCCCGCGCCAGAAGTCTTTATATTCCACACCTTCATACAATAATGACGGATTATCCGGTTTTACGTCTAAGGGCAAACCCATCTCGCTCTCTTTTCTCTAAAACTAAAAAGAATGGTACTGTCATTCTTAATTGCAGAAGAATCGAAATAGATACTATTTATAGTATAACTTTTCTGATTTTTTTATGCACGTTGGTGGAATCTATTTTGCGAAAGCATAAAATAGGCTCGGGCGCCCAGCTTGTGGGAAATGCTTTAAACATTATATACCTGGCGTAACGATAAGCCAAGGCTTTCACCCTGGATGATGCATAAAGAGCTTTATAAGCCGAACTGCCGGAAGGCAGCGCACAGTAAACTGTATCTGGGGTAAATCCGAAAGAACTGACAAATCTTAGCAGAGTTTTATAAGTAAAATATCGGATATGAGCATAGAACTCATAACGAGTTTCTTCGGCCAATGGATCGTGAAACGTTTCTCCGTGAAGTACGAATCGTTTGAGGTATTCCGGCGCGGCATAATTGGGCGTTGAAATATATAAATAGCCGCCGGGGCATAAAATGCGGTTTATCTCGCGTATAACATGGTCAACATTATATAAATGTTCAATAGTGACCATGGATATGACAGCATCGAAATACCCTTCAGGAAAGGGATATGCTGAATGAGGGTTGTCAAGATCAAAGGATAAAGTTTGTAAGCCATTTTTTTGTAAAATCTTTAAACAGGTAGGACTGATATCATTACAAATCATATAGGCCGGATATTGATTTTTAATCCGTGATGCCAGAATGCCAACGCCAGCGGATAAATCGAGTATTCTCTGGTGTTGTCTGTTTTCAAACACGGCCGGAAAAATTCGGTGTCTCTCTTTTATCCACTTATAGTCTTTTACATCCTCCAAACCCATCAGGCGCGACTCTTCGATTTTTATTTGGTCTTCTTTCATGTTTTCCCATTCTCTTATTTGTAAATTGGTATTTGTTCTATGCTATATACTATCGGTAAGTTACCTGTGTTATTGAGAAAAAAACCTCAATGATGATAATTTATCTCTATAATTATAGACGTGATATTAATTTGCACAAACAAAATAAGATTTGTAATAATATACAAATCTTATTT
>CAZDAW010000027.1:0-37281 GCA_964503685.1 uncultured Anaerolineaceae bacterium
CTTAGAGGACGCGCCAGCCGAGATTGATTAATTTTTTTATCGGAGAAGTTATGCAGGAATTATCACCAAATTTATTTATTGAAACTTCTTATGTGGGTGTCACATTAGGTGTTATAAACTTGCCTCACGGCTTAATCTTAATTGATGCACCTCCCCGTCCCGAAGATGGACGTTCGTGGCGTTCTGCATTATCAAATTTAAGCGGCGGCGTTGATCGGCTTTTAATAAATCTCGACGCACATCCTGACAGAACACTTGGTGTACGAACAATGGAATGCACAGTTGTAGCGCATGAAAAAACCGCCCAGGTTTTTCGAAACCGGCCCACTACTTTTAAAGCTCAGAATGGCGATACTGGCGCCGAGTGGGAACTGGTTTCAGGGTTGGGGAGTGTACGCTGGTGTCCGCCTGAAATCACATTCAGCCAACAACTACTGATACATTGGGGCGACCAGCCAGTTATCCTCGAACATCACCCCGGGCCAACTACTGGGGCAATTTGGGTCATTGTGCCTGAAACAAAAGTCATCTTTGTCGGCGATGCAGTAACCCTTAATTCTCCCCCCTTCCTGGCAAACGCCGATCTACCGACCTGGCTCATCACTCTTAAAACGCTGCACGCTCCAGAGTACAAAGACTATTTTTTGATCAGTAGTCGCGGTGATGTTCTCACACCTGAACAGGCAAACAGACAAACAATGCTTTTACAGCAAATACTCGACATGTTGAATGAATTGACGGAATCCAATGCCTCCCCCGATGCAACAGATAAACTCGTCGAGCCAATCCTATCCAAATTGCAATACCCACCAGAACGCAAAGAGCAATTCACAAAACGATTGAAATGGGGACTTTATCAATATTACACACGCCACCTCAATCTCCCGGGATCAGAAGGAGAAGAATAACGTGACTCAGGCAGCACAATACCAACCCATATTCGAAGTAACCCGCGGAAATATTGTCGAATCCATCCATGCTGGTTCACTGGCTGTTGTCAACAAAAAAGGAGAGTTGATCGCCTCATATGGCAATCCAGATACCATAACATTTCTGCGTTCGTCTTCGAAACCTTTCCAGGCCTTACCGTTCATCGAAGATGGCGGCGACCAAATTTATCATCTGACCGAAAAAGAAATTGCGATTATTTGCGCTTCACACTCTGGCACCGATGAGCATGTAGCTGTATTGAAGGAGATGCAAAAGAAAATTGGCATCCAAGAGTCAGATCTGCGTTGTGGCGCGCATTTGCCGTTACATAAACCGACTGCACAGATGTTGCAAAAACGAGGTGAAACGCCCACGGAGAATCGACATAATTGCTCTGGCAAACACACAGGCATGCTGGCCTATGCCCGTATGCTCGATTTGCCTATCGATGAATATTTAAACCCCAAACACCCTATTCAACAAAAAATTCTCAATACATTCTCCGAGATGTGCGCCATAGACCCTGAAACAGTTGAATTGGGAATCGATGGTTGTACGGCGCCGGTGTTTGCAATACCTCTGCGAAATGCCGCCCTGGGCTATGCACGTTTGTGCGACCCAGGCGAACTACCCCAAAAGCGAGCAGACGCCTGCAGAAAAATCAGCAAAGCTATGACCACCTGGCCCAATATGGTTGCGGGGCCGGGTAGATTCGATACAGTCCTGATGACGACAACCGGTGGACGTATTGTAGCCAAAGGCGGCGCTGAAGGGTACCAGGGCATGGGTATCCTGCCCGGGGTAATGGGAATTGGTTCTCCGGCGCTTGGCATTGCCATTAAAATCGGCGATGGCGATTTAGATGGACGAGCGCTACCCACCGTTGCTCTGGAAGTGCTTCGCCAATTGGGTGCAATTTCCACATCTGAGCTGGAAGCTCTTTCTGAGTTTGGGACCCGCCCTGTTTATAATTGGCGAAAAATTATCGTTGGCGAAGCGCGGGCAAATTTCAAATTACAAAAACCTGTATCCTGATAAAAATCAATAATGTTGAGCATCTAATGGGAGCCCCTGACACCAACGTTGAATCGACGCAATTAAATCTAAAGCAACGCGCCTTAACCATCCACCAACGTTTGTTGAATCGCTACGGTGAACCCATCTGGCGCTCACCCTTGCCGGCAATAGACGAACTTGTATCAACCATCCTTTCGCAAAACACAAATGACAAAAATCGTGATGCGGCATTTAACAATTTAAGAAAAAAACTACCCACATGGGAAAGTGTACGTGATGCAGATCCACAGGTGGTTATTGAAGCAATACGCAGCGCAGGGCTGGCAAATCAAAAAGGTCCCCGCATACAGGCTGTATTACGTAATATTACAGCAGAGATCGGCTCTTTAGACCTTGAGTTCTTACGTCAATTACCCCGCGATCAAGCGCGAGACTGGTTATTAAAATTTAAAGGCGTTGGGCCAAAAACGGCTGCGATTGTACTGTTATTTTCTTTAGGGATACCTGCTTTTCCGGTTGATACACATATTTATCGAGTAACCGGCAGAGTCGGTTTGCGCTCGGCTGAATTGACTGTAGAGCAAACACATCCCTTCCTGGAAGCGCTTTTCCCACCAGAGATATATGCTACCGCTCATTTGAACATCATTCGTCTGGGGCGTGATATCTGTAATGCGCGAAAACCCGATTGTCTAAACTGTCCAATTCAAGATTTGTGTAATTATGGACTCGCCTGCACCAATTGACCTTGAAGCGACCAGGGCCCAGTCCAAGTAATCTGAACCGGTAACAGTTTTCCGGTCAAATCCTGATCGGACTCGACAAAAACCCATCGCATCGTTTCTGTTCGACCTCGCCAGCGTCCACGCACTTTTTCTTCGAATAGCACAAATAATGTCCTACCCAATAATTGAGCATTGATTTCGGTTGCAATACCTTCTTGAAGCTCTTCCAACATTCGAAATCGTCGCCATTTTTCCTCATCTGGAACATCATCGATCATTCGTCGGGCAGCCACAGTTCCGGGGCGTGGCGAATAGCGCGCCAGGTGAGCAACATCCAATTTTAGCTCTGCCAACAAATTATAGGTGTTTTTGAATTGCTCATCCGTTTCTCCAGGAAAACCAACGATAATATCGGTGGCAATGGAAACGCTCGGAATACGGGTACGAATTTTTTCAATTAACCGCCGGTAATCATCTGCCGTATAACCACGTTTCATATTGTTTAGCACCTGATCATCGCCTGCCTGACAGGGCACTTCAACGTGAGGACAGACTTTAGGCAACACCGCGACTGCGTCAAGTAACTCATCGGTCATATAATTGGGATGAGATGTGAGAAAACGCAGACGATAAATCCCATCAATATCATGTAATTTCTGCAACAACCCTGCTAAATTTTGCCCATCATCCAAATCTATTCCATAGCGATCAACAATTTGACCCAACAGGGTAATATCTCGCGCCCCATGCTCAACCAGAGTTTGAGCATCAGCAAGAATTTCACCAGCAGGGCGACTACGTTCAGCGCCGCGTCGATAAGGAATAATGCAATAAGTACAGGCGTGCGAACAGCCATAAACCACCGGGATATAATCGCAAATAAATTTCTTATCCTGGTTATTTTTCAAAACCAGACCTTCATCCATCATCGCATTTCGCTGCGCCATTTCTGCTTTTGAAAACATCTGACCCTCATTTTGCGTTAAAAAAGCCAACAACGGTTCGGGGTCAGAAGGAGGAGAAAAAACATCGACATATGGGAAACGTTTTTTCAACAAATCATTCCCCTTATAACCCACCATGCAACCCATCACATTGATAACCAGATCTGGATTACTTTTTTTTAAGGGACGAAGCGAAGAGAGACGCCCATAAGCTCTATCTTCTGCACTTTGACGCACAACGCATGTGTTTAATACAATTACATCCGCTTCTTCAGGTCGGGCAGTATATTGATAACCAAGCTGCTCGAGCGCAGAAGCAGTACGATGAGAATCTGCCACGTTCATCTGGCAGCCTTCTGTCCAAATATGATATTTCATGCCCACGATTATACCATTTCATCCGAGTCATTCTTTTTCTCTGGTACAATATTCCTCATGCAAAACTCAAACTATATGAATTACAAAAAAAAGCGCACAAAAAAAATACTGATCACAATGGGTATTCTTTTGGCATTGATTTTGACACTCGTCATCACAATTGCCGTCAGCCCAACAATCCAATCCATTCTTTCCTGGCGGATTGAAGTTGCCCGCACATACATCAATTCAATAATCAACCCGGTCGGTAATTTACCCACTCCAATAACATTAAGCGCTGCCGGGCAAACCAATCCATCACCTTCAGCCAGCCCTTCACCATCGCCGGCAGCAACGATCACTCCTTCACCCACCCCAACTCCTGCTCCAACACCCACACCGCTTCCGGCTTATGTAAAGCTTGAATCGCCAAAGTGGGAAAAAGAAGATCAAAATAATTGCGGCCCAACCAGTATGGCTTTGTACTTGCGCTTCTACGGCTGGGAAGGTAATCAAACAACAGTATCCAGTGTTATCAAACCTCTCCGCGAAGATAAAAATGTAAACGTTGAAGAATTAATCTACTACGTCGCCAACTATGCTGGTTGGCTCAATGCAACTTTTCGTGTCGGCGGCAACCTCGATTTGCTCAAGACCCTCCTTTCCAATGGCATCCCTGTAATGGTGGAACGCGCCTATAAAATCGATAAGCAGTATTGGCCTGATGATGACCAGTGGGCAGGACATTATCTACTGATAACGGGTTATGACGATAGCAAACAAATTTTCATCACGCAGGACACCTTCACTGAAGCTGATTGGCCTGTACCCTATAATGATCTGGATGATTCCTGGAAAGCATTTAACAGAGTTTATATTTTGGTTTACCGGCCTGAACAGGAAGTTAACATCCGATCCATTCTGGGTGTGAATTGGGATATAGACAGCAATCGACAGAATGCATTGGCTGCTGCTCAAGAAGAATCACAGGCTAATCCAAAAGATGCCTTTGCCTGGTTTAACATCGGCAGTAATTATGTTTATTTTGGGAAATATGAAGAAGCCAATCTGGCCTATGATAAAGCGCGCGAAATTGGCCTGCCGCAACGTATGTTACGCTACCAGTTTGGCCCCTTCATCGCTGATTTTCATACAGGAAGAACAGACGACCTGTTATCTTTGACCGATTATGCCCTCAAAAAAAGCAATGGGCGCTCTGAAGAAGCGCATGTCTGGCGTGGTTGGGCTTTCTATCAAAAAGGCGACCTTGAAAACTCGGCGGAACAATACCGTGCAGCGCTGGAAGATCATCCAGACTATCAGGATGCTTTATATGGATTGGACTTTTTGGGCGTAAATCCGTAACTATTGACCAATCGATTTTCTGACAGCATCGCACCGTTCACATATCTTACGATTACAAAGCAAAGCCTGTGCATTGATTGCCAGAATATCCTTTACGATTGCGACCAATTCCGATATGGCAACCGCCTGTATTAAAGCATTCCCGGCCTGAACTTTACGCGTTACGCTTTCCAGATAAGGCGCGATTGCCTGAAAACCATCCGAACACCCCGGAAAACCGGGGCATTCGCGTATTCCCTGTGGAGTTAACGCCCAGCGAATAAATTGCTTTCGGCCGGCTACCTTTTCGGCATAGTGTATGCTGGTATTAACCGTATGATCTACTCCAAGCAATAAAACCCAACCTGATTCTTCGGCCAAAATCCGGATAGGTGCAAATGGATCTGTAAGCGTTTGGGCTTTTATTGCTTCAATCACCCCAATTCCAGAAAACGACAGGATTGGGTGTATTGACCGACGCGCAGAGGGATGAATTCGCAGCGTTTCTGCAACCACTCCCATGAGTGGATCAGCCGGCATCCCTGGATAATAGAACTCTGCCATTTTGTTGGTATCTTGATTAATACCATATTGAATGCCATTATCCTCTGGACCAACAAGCGGAATAATCATTGTGCTATATGTAAAAGTCGGCATGAGAATTGAATTGAACTGGGTTAACAACGCGCCCAAAAGAGTCTCTGCTCCGCCTTTCACTTCACCGAACGATGACAATGAAGCATGCACAATTACAGGGCAAAATCGATCCAGGTTTAATTGCCTCAGAGAAGAAACCAGATCGTGATAAGTAACAGACATACCCCGGTATTCCCATTAATTTGAGCAAACTGGAATATCAGCCGGATTATCGTGTGCGTTCAAACGTATTCCCAGATACGGCGAGGGATCAAGTGTATTGCGAATATCCAGTTCATTCAGATACTTCCCCTTTCCATTGTCCCGGACAATTGAGAAGTGCAAATGCACCCCGACCGGATTGTTGGGGTCGCCAGAATAATTACCCTGATAACCTAAAAGTGTACCGGCTTTCACAAATACTTCAGATGTTCCTGCCGGATAATCTGCAGTAATGTAGCTGTTACCATTTTCATCTGCCATGTGCGTATAATATAACCATATTTGCCGATCAGGAACAAGGGGGTCATTCGGAACCCGAATAATGACAGAAGATTTCCAATCGGGCAAGCGTGTCAGATATCCATCATACGCTGCCAATACTTGTGTCTGTCCCAGATCATCCGCGCCAAAGATATCAATTCCCTGATGACGATGCCCTATTCGAAACGAATCATCCCACAAAAAACCGATGAACCCGCTGGAGGGAATCAAAAAAGGCGCATTCGGACATCGCTCACCAGCCTTAACAGCCCACTCCGGGTGTGCATCCGGATTACGTATCCAGGCAACAACCCGTCCGGTATAATTGGAGGGTGACGAAAAACCCTGGTAGATAAAATACCCTGCGACAAGAATAAAAATGATCAATAAAGCAGTAATGAAACGTGTCACGCTGATTTTTTACCCGTTGTAAAAGTCTTTTACTTTCCTGTGAATTGTAAATCCAATACCTGCGCATGCGTGGCTTCAAGAATATCTGCACTCTTTATAAGTATAAGAACATTCTCGGCGCCGCCTCCCGCGAAAACCCATTCCTGTTTGACGACTCGTTGATCGACCAGTGTAGTTATGGGCAAACGATGTCCAAATGGCGGCACAGTACCAGCCTGATATCCGGTTATATTCAAAACAACCGGGGCGGAAGCTATTTTAACCTGTTTTCGCCCAATTTGATAATAATCGGATATAGCCTTGTAATTGATGCGTGCCGTGCCACAGGCAATGCCAATAACAGGCTTGTCTGAAACCAAGAACAGGATGGATTTGACAATGTTTTCCGGACTGGTATTTAAAGCAAGAGCTGCGGCCTCAACTGACAGGGTTGGTACATCACAATAAATGATTCTTCCCTGTATCCCGTTACAAGTCATATAGGATTGAATATCTTTTGGGCCAAAAATTGGCCCGTCCAGGGTATCCATCACCTATGCATTATACCCTCACTTTTCTGATAAAAATTCTATATTCCACTTGCATATTTCTGATAATCAAACGTTATGATGGAAAAAGATTAGACGGAAAATATTTCAAGATAATTCAAACCATTAATGATTTAATAGTCAGGAGGTATCAAAATGATGACTTTTTATGTATCACCCCGTCGTAGAAACTTTCAAAGAATGATGGATCATTGGGAAGAACAACGCAAATCCCCTGAAGCGTGCATATCTGCAAGCGATGTTTACATTCCAATTAATGTTACTGAAGAAAAAGATTGGTATGAAGTCACTGCTCTTGTGCCAGGCATCAAACCAGAAGATATTGATGTTCAAATCAACGATAAAAACGTCTGTATCCAGGGCGATTTCAAAACGCATGCTGAAAACGCAAACTATTTACTCGATGAATTACCCAATGGCCATTTTAACCGCACAATGACTATGCCCCTTGCATTGGATGCAGAAAAGGCGGAAGCCAATGTTGAAAATGGTGTATTGAAGCTCAGAATACCAAAAGCTGAAGAAGCCAAACCAAAGACAATCAAGATTGTCAGCAAGTAGATTATGTCTCTTAAAACAAATTATCCCACCACAAATTATAGTGAGGGGGTAATTTGTTTTAAGGGGGGATTTGAATCACCAGCTTCTCTTCAGCGAACCCGAGAAATCATCATTTTTCCATATATTTATTGGGCGACTCCTGTCAGGTACATCCATGCTACAATAGCGCCATAACCCAACACATAAATAATTTGTGACTTTATGTTAGGAAACTTTCATTTCTTCCGTTTTTTCAAAAAACGAATATCTCAAAAACGCCTCTACACTGATTATTAATACCCCTATGCTATAATCAAAAGGTTGGTATGTTATCACCATTACTACCCAGGGATTTTGTAAATGTTCAAACAACAAACCGGTAAAAAATTATCATGGTGCATCATCACTGCATTATTTTTTATCGTCATCGTTTTTTTTATTTTTCAAAACTCTCATCAAACCCCAAGCGCCGTTGAAACTCCGGCAAATGTTGATATCACAAAAGCCCTGAATTCTTCAGAAGCCCAGGCATATCACGAGGCCGTTGTTACTCCAGTTGCCAGTCCAACTCTGCAATCGCAATCCTGGTATGCACTTTACTTTACGGACCCCACCTCCAGACAAACGATTATTAGTCCCGACAAAGCGCTGATTACAGCAGTTGAGAATGCCACAGAGAGCATTGACATTGCTATCCATAGTTTTAGTTTAAAAAATCTGCGTGACGCTTTAATGGCAGCAAATAATCGAGGAATAAAAATCCGTATCGTAATCGAAAGCAATAACATTGAGGATGATATTCCTCAAGCTCTCAAAGATGCCGGCATTCCAATTATCGGTGATCGCCGCGAAGGTTTGATGCATAATAAATTTGCCATCATAGACAATGCTGAAGTTTGGACAGGATCAATGAACTTCACTTCAACTGGCGCCTACTTAGATAACAATAATCTGATTTGTATTCGCTCAAAAGAGTTAGCAGCAGATTATACAAATCAATTTAACGAAATGTTTGAGAGAGACCTCTTTGGTCCCGGTTCGCCAAGTCATCCACCTTACCCCAAGATCATGATTGACGGCTCTCTTATCGAAGTGTTCTTTTCGCCTGATGGAAATGTGGCCGATCGTATAATTGAATTACTTAGTCAGGCGCAAAAAAGTATTCATTTCATGACATTTTCTTTCACTTCAGATGATATGGCCCGAATTATTATTAAACGTGCAGAGGCGGGGGTTAAAGTATGGGGAGTTTTTGAAGATGAACAATACCACTCGAACTTTGGCACTCAATATGATACACTAAAAAGGGAAAAGTTGAATATAAGACTGGATGGGAATCAGGGGCAAATGCATCACAAAGTGTTTATCATCGACAAGGAAATTGTAGTTACCGGCTCGTATAACTTCAGTTATAACGCCGAAAACAAAAACGATGAAAATCTACTGATCATTCACAACAGCAAAATAGCCGCCCAGTACCTGGAGGAATTTAAACGAGTATATGCCCAGGCGCAAAAATAATCTCCTGAAATTTACAGACAACCGACCATGAATCAAAATATAAAAATTCTACTTTACAGCAGCATTGCATTTCTCGCTATTATGATCGGGGGTGCGATTTTCATTTTATTAGGAGGAGCAAGCTCGCTATTTTCTCTTCCGCCAGCCGGATTAGAAATGCAACTTAACGTACCTAATAGCATTGCGAAAGGTGAAAACTACCAGATATCTGTTTCTCTGGCAAACACTGGAAATAACAACTTAACAATCGATGAAATTCATCTGCCACAAACGCTGCTTGATGCGTCAATACTTTTGGAAGCGACGCCGGCGGATAAGGTACGCAGGTCTTATGGTGAGTACACCTCATTTGAATATGGGAACACTCTTGCACCAGGCGAAAAGCAAGATTATCAATTTCTGTTAAAAAACCAATCTGCCGGCAAATTTTCCGGTACGGTTGAAGTGGTAGCCAACAGCCGAAAAAAAACCAGCACCATTCAACTGACGGCCATAGACAGTGAGGCAATCATAAAAAATAGCACTGTTTCACCTGCTGAAAATACTATCCCTTACGAGTCAGCGGTCCAAATTACAGCTTATTACAAAGAGAATGATCGCCTGGTTGAAGGTTGGACTGGTTCTGGTTCTATTATCACAACGGATGGCCTGGTGTTAACGAATGCTCACGTCGTTCTACCTGATAAAGATTACCCGGTAGATGCAATACTGGTATCTGTTACAACAAGCCAGGATAAACCGCCAACGCCGTCATTCTATGCTGAAGTTGTCCAAGCTGACGTCGGATTAGATATTGCCATCATCCGGCCTACAACAGACCTGGAGGGAAAAACCGTCAATCGGGCAAAGCTGAATCTTCCGGCTGTACCCATTGGCGATTCAGATCAACTTCAATTGGGTGATCAAATTAATATTCTTGGCTATCCGGGAATTGGAGGTGAGACAATCACCTTGACTCAGGGGGTTGTCAGCGGTTTTACTTCAGAAAGCGGGCTGGGCGATAGGGCATTTATTAAGACTTCGGCAACAATATCCGGTGGCAATAGCGGCGGATTGGTATCAAATACAAAGGGACAGCTCATTGGTATTCCAACTCAACTTGGCTATGGCGGTACAGATCAGTATGTGGATTGCCGCGTATTAGCTGATACAAATCGTGACGGAACTATCGATAATAATGACGCTTGTGTTCCAACTGGGGGGTTTATAAACGCACTTCGCCCCGTCAAATTAGCCCTGCCGCTCATTCAGGCAGCTAAAGAAGGCGTTGTTAATATTGTCTATAGCGCACAAAATTACAGCCAGACACCGCCACCACAAGGGGATGAAATACTATTCCAGGATGATTTTTCCAATGCGCTTAATCGCTGGAGTAACTGGAATGATACAGATGGGTCTGTCGGCTACCAGAATGGGAGCTATCAAATCAACATTTCTTCTCCTAAAACATACATTTGGGGGCGTCCCGGACAAACGTTTAACGATTCAATCATCACGGTTCAGGCATCTGTTCTTAACCCAACCGAACAGGGTGATTATGGTATTATCTGCCGCTTTCGCGACGATGGAAGTTTCAGCAATTTTTATGCTTTTGAAGTTTCAGAGGACGGATTTTACTCTATCTGGAAATACCAAAACGGGAAAGTGGTTTCGCTTAAGGACTGGACCAGCGCTTCACAACTGAACAATCTTTCTCCATCCATGACTTTACAGGCTGCATGTGTGGGCAATACATTAACATTGTCAGTAAACAACATTACAATTGACCAGGTGTCTGATAATTCATTTTCAAGCGGCGATACTGGTTTAATTGCGGGAACAATGGATAAAGGTGGTCTATTAGTCAATTTTGATAATTTTATTGTTCAGAAACCTGCTCAAAACCAATAATCCATTAGTATAATGTTTATATTGAAACATTAATCTCCTGTCGGGTGATATATTGGTGGCATATTTAGACAAAGATATTCTAACCAATGCCTGATTAGTTCTTATATTGGTATGTACCCCATGGTTCATAAAATAACGTAAGGAGTAAAAAAATGGCGCAAGATTTTGAGAAACTCGGTGTTTTCTACCTGGGACGTGAATATAGCCTCGCCGAAAAGAAATTATCTGACAATATGTTGCTCTATGACTCGCGCGATTTAGTAACACATGCCGTTGTCGTCGGCATGACGGGTAGTGGTAAAACCGGTTTATGTATTGGCATGATCGAAGAAGCTGCCATTGATAACGTACCATCTATTCTTATCGACCCCAAAGGGGACCTGACCAATTTATTATTGACATTCCCCCAATTAAGCAAAACGGATTTCCTCCCCTGGGTCAATCCAGATGATGCCAGCCGCAAAGGCATGTCTGTTGAAGATTATGCCAACCAACAAGCCTCATCCTGGCAAAAAGGTCTGGCAGATTGGGGACAGGATAGTGAACGGATTAAACGTTTGCGCGATGCAACTGAATTCGTCATCTACACACCCGGCAGCAGCGCAGGTATGCCCGTATCGATTCTCAAATCATTTGCTGCGCCGCCGCCTGAAATATTAGAAGATAATGAACTGTTTCAGGAACGTATCAATACAACAGTCACCAGTTTATTGGGTTTATTAAACATACAAGCCGACCCTCTGCAAAGCCGTGAGCATATTCTGATCTCAACGATCATCAGTCAAATGTGGCAACAAGGGCAAGATATTGATCTATCCACCCTGATAACCCAGATACAAAATCCACCCATCACAAAAATTGGCGTTTTGAATCTGGAATCGTTTTATCCTTCTAAAGAACGCTTCTCTCTGGTAATGGCATTAAATAATCTCCTGGCCTCTCCGGGCTTCAGCGCCTGGCTTGAAGGCGTTCCGCTTGATATCTCTCAGATCCTGTATAACGAAAAGGGCAAACCACGCACAGCGATCTTTTCGATTGCCCACCTTGATGATTCTGCCCGGATGTTTTTCGTCTCCTTATTATTAAACCAAATTCTGGGCTGGATGCGAACACAACCCGGCACCACCAGCCTACGTGCATTGGTCTATATGGATGAAATTTTCGGCTATTTTCCCCCAATAGCCAATCCGCCATCCAAGCAGCCCCTTCTTACTCTGCTCAAACAAGCACGCGCCTTTGGCGTAGGAATTGTACTCGCCACACAAAATCCAGTTGATCTGGATTACAAAGGTCTTGCTAATACAGGCACCTGGTTCATTGGACGTTTACAAACCGAACGCGATAAAAGTCGTGTCATGGAAGGATTGGAAGGCGCTGCGGCCACCTCCGGGCAAAAATTTAACCGTAAAGAAATGGAAGAACTCCTGGCAGGCTTAGGAAATCGGGTCTTCTTGATGAATAATACACATGATGACGCCCCCACTCTTTTCCAAACCCGATGGTGTATGTCCTATCTGCGCGGCCCGCTCACCCGCAGCCAGATCAAAACATTGATGGACCCCTATAAAGAGAAGCATCCAGAAGCAGCCGTTGCAAAAGCCGCTGCATCTGTAACCGCCGTATCTACTGCATCGACCCAAAAAACAAGCTCCTCAACGGCTGCACAAATATCTAAACCGGTCTCTTCCCCATCCACGCCGTCAACAGCAAACACGCAGCCAGCGTTACCACCTGACATCTCTCAACTCTTCATTCCCGTCCGCGGCGCCAGTACTAATCTGGTTTACCAGCCAACATTGGTTGGCGCTGCAAAAATTCGCTTCACCGACGCAAAGACAAAGGTTGATGAATCCAAGACTGAGATTTTCCTCACGCCGATTGTCAATCAGGCTGTACCCATTGATTGGGAAGCAGCGCTAAAGATTGATATCACTCTAAATGATCTCGAAAAAAGCCCTGTTCAGGGTATCCAGTTTGGTGAACTTCCTGATGTCGCTACCAAAGCAAAGAGTTATACTAACTGGAATCGCGATTTCGTAACCTGGCTTTATGGATCACAGAAAATGGATCTATATCACAGCTCGAGCGCTGATGAATATTCAAAGCCAGGTGAATCAGAACGAGACTTCCGCGTTCGCTTACAACAATTCGTTCGTGAGAGACGTGATAATACAGTGGAAGAATTAAGGAAAAAATATGCAAGCAAGATAAACGCTATGGAAGAAAAAATTCGTAAAGCTCAGCAGGTAGTTGACCGAGAAAAAGAACAGGCCAGAAAAGCGCAAGTGCAAACGGCTCTATCAGTCGGGGGCACTTTACTGAGCGCATTTATGGGACGAAAACTAACCGGAGGTAAAACCTCCAGTGCAATTGGTGGTGTTGGTCGTTCGCTGGAAGAACAAGGGGATGTTAACCGGGCCAAGGAAACCGTAGCAGCCTACCAGAAGCAATTGGACGAGTTGAATGAGCAGCTTAAATCTGAGATTGATGCACTTGAAAATAAAATGGATCCAACGCTGGAAAAATTAGAAACGATCACCATTCGTCCCAAGAAAACGGATATTTCAGTCCAACTGGTCTCTTTGGCCTGGGCGCCATACAAATCAAACGATCAGGGGCAATTGGAACCTGCATGGTGACGAGACGGTAAAAAAGATAACCTGTGTCGTCAGGTTTCAGGCTTGGGTACGAGATTTTGGTGCAGCCATCTTAGACGAAGTGTGTAATAGCCGCAATAGAAATGGCCCCATCAGATCCATCAGCCAGCCCAAACACAATTCAATCCATGGAATAATTGCCAGCCAGAAAGGAACGTAAATTACCCGTCTTGGTCTTTTAATCAAAGCGCTCACCTGTTTGGCAACATATTCTGCTGTAACACCCAAATGCTCAACCACCGGAATATAGGTGCCCGATGGCTGACTGGCAACCCGATCAAAGAACTCGGTCGTTACCGGCCCAGGTTTGACGATGCTGACAAATACACCGCTGCCTTTCAACTCTCTATTCAAAGCAGTCGAATAACTATTAAGAAAAGATTTCGTAGCGCTATATATCACAACACCCTGACTCGGCATATCCCCGATTATTGAACCAATATTAATAATATGTCCGCTTCTTCGTTCCAACATAGCTGGCAAAAACAAACTGGTAAGATGGACAATCGAGGCAATATTTAACTGAATTAAATCATTCGCTAATGCCCAGGGCATCTCTGCATCATAGCCATACCATCCCGCTCCTGCATTATTTATCAAAATATCAGGCGCTCCAAACCGCCCTAAAACAGTTTGGGCAAGCTGGAGTCGTTCGGCTTCTTTCAATAAATCAATCGTGAAATATACAGCCTCTCCACCAGAATCAGCAATTTCTTTCACGAGTGAGTTTAAGCGATCTTCGCGCCGTGCTACCGCGACAACAAAAAAGCCCTGGGCCGTTAATAGCTTCGATATCGCAGATCCAATACCGCTGGATGCACCAGTCACCAGAGCTATTTTTGAAATTACTGCTTGTTTCTGATACTGGCCGGTCATTTAATTAATTGGTTCCTCTCCAGTAATAATTACAATTTCCACCCTGCAAATCACTTGCCATCAGCAAGATCATCCCATTTCTTGACGTCCAGATAATGCTCTCAAAAGTGTATTTTGATCAGCATATTCCAGATCACCTCCAACCGGCAATCCACGTGCCAAACGAGTCACCCGTACGCCAAAAGGAGCAATTTGTTGGCGTAAATATAATGCTGTAGCGTCACCTTCCATACTGGGATTAGTCGCCAATATAATCTCGCTAATCTTGCCAGTTTTAATTCGCTCAATCAACGGTTTAATTTTTAAATCATCCGGGCCTATTCCTTCAATTGGCGAGAGAACCCCGTGTAAAACATGATATCGTCCCTGATATCCTCCAGTCCGTTCTAATGCCAGTACATCAAGCGGTTCTTCCACAACACAAACTACCGCTTCATCTCGATGCGGGCTGGCGCAAATCTCACAGAGCGGCCTGTCAGTTGATGTAATATTATAACAAACCGGACAAAAACCTATACTGGCTCTCAGCGCCAATAATGCATCTGCCAACTGCCTTGAATATTCTTCCTGCCCTTTTAATAGATAAAAAGCAAGCCTGGATGCTGTTTTTGGGCCAATCCCCGGAAGACGTTCAAAAGCCGTGATCAGGTTTTGAATAGGTACTGGTAATAACATGAGGGCTTAAAAGGGTAAATTCCCAGCCAGGGGGCCCAATTTTTGTTCAGCCATCTGGCGTGATTGCTCAAGAGCCAGATTGATAGCACTCAGGATCAAATCTTGCAGCATATCAACATCAGCATCTTGCAACAAAGCCGGATCAATCTCAACAGCTTTGCAATGCTGATCTCCCGTCATCGTGACTTTCACAACGCCGCCACCTGCCGAAGCCGTGGTAACTTCTTCAGCCAGCTTTGCCTGAGCAGCTTCCATTTGCTCCTGCAAACGCTTTATTTGCTGCATCATGCCTCCCTGATTGCCTACCATCGGACGATTAAAACCTTTTGCCATGCCAATCTCCTTCTTCTATTTCTCAGTCTTTTTTACGTTGGCGATTTCGCCGCCAATTCGCAAAGCGGTTGCGACCATTCCATCGCTGTCGATCTCAGTCGGGATATCCGATTTCGTATTAGTGATAAAATATTGCACGGGAATATCCAAACCCAATACTTGCAAAAGGGCAGATCGAACGATTTCACTGTTTTCTTTTTTCTCTATCTGTTCTTTAAGCACTTTACTAGCAAAACCCAGATGTAAAACATTTTTAACGAGTTCTATTGAGCGATATGAATTCAACAAACCGTATGTTTTAGGGTTCTGTTCTCTAACCGCCTTCAGAATTCGTTGCCAGTTTTGCGTTATTATCTGTAAACTGACGGTTGCTTCTGTGGTTACTGAAGCAGTGGCATTATTTTCACTTGCCACAAGGTTTATTTCTTTCTCTGCAACAGGTATAACCGCTGGTTGCGCAGGCAAAGAGACGGATACAGTTTCTGGTAATTTCTCATTTTGAATTTGAATCCTGTTATTTGTCTCTGGCTTTGCCATGAAAGGCTGCGCCGCGCTTGATTTACTTTGTGAATTTACATCCTGCTCAAGCGCTTCAGCGAAAGCCAATTCAAGTGGTAAACTTGCCTGCCACCCAGATCGCAAATCCACAGCGGCATCATTGAAACCACGAATAATTCGCAGCAAATCCGAACGGGCAAAAGCCTGGGCATGCTGTCCCATCTGCATGCGTATTTCCGCGGGTGCATCGACTGAACTGGCGTTTTCCATTTGAACAAGGAGTAAATTCCGCAGATATTCAACCATCTGACGGGCAAATTGACGTGGATCAGTACCGGCGTCCAAAGCCTGTTGAATCTGCTTCAAACCTTCGGCAGAATTCTTCATCCGAATCGCTTCTACCAAATTCATAACCGCCTGATTAGTAGCAGTACCCAAAACAGTCTGCGCCATTTCCAACGTCAACATCTGCCCCATCGAAGCAAGTTGATCCAACAAAGAGATTGCATCGCGTAAGCTGCCTGTTGCTTGGCGAGCTATTAATGTGAGCGTATCTTCTTCGACAGAAAGACCCTCTTCAATAGCCTTTGTGCGCAAGAATTTGATAATATCCTGAACTGGAATTCGGCGAAATTCGTGCCGTTGACAACGCGAGAGAACCGTTGCCGGGATTTTATGTACTTCAGTGGTCGCCAAAATAAATATGGCATGGGCTGGCGGTTCTTCAAGCGTTTTTAGCAGGGCATTGAATGCCGCCGTTGAGAGCATGTGCACTTCATCAATTATATAGACCTTGTGTGATCCTAATGACGGTGAGAAATTTATTTTATCGCGCAAGTCACGTACGTCTTCAACGCTGGTATTCGACGCCGCATCAATTTCGATCAAATCCAAAAAGCGACCTTCGTTAACCGCTTTGCAACAATCACATTCATTACATGGCCTCTTTGCCAGATCGTTGTCGGTACAATTAATCGCTTTTGCCAGTAAGCGAGCTGTTGTCGTTTTACCCGTCCCGCGCGGGCCGGCAAATAAATAGGCATGCGCAATACGATTACTGACTATTGCATTTTTTATCGTTTGGATTACATGATCCTGTCCAATGACTTCTTCCCATTGTCGAGGACGCCATTTTCTATAATATGCTTGAGACATATCCTTTCCTGCTATCCAAAATCAATAACTGAAAATTATAAGACCAAATTGTAATATTCACGGAATCCGAAACGTTGCACGTACGTGACCTTGATCATCAAGCAAAGTGGCGACTTCGCCAATTTGCCAGATGGATTGATCACTTCCCCAATAAAGATCGATGACTGAATTAACGCCAGCTTTCGTATGAACCTGAACAACTCCATCTTTATATAAGGTTAACTTTGGAAAAGTATAGATGTTCCGATTGCTATCTTCCAATTGCCAACCTTCAAGAGAGAGTTCACCTTCTCCGCTTCTTTTTATAACAACATACTCATCATTTGCATTGCCCACACCAATAATATTAGCAATCAAGATCGAATCATCACCAACGATACCAGGAGTATTTGTAGCTTTGCCTGGCTGAGATCCTTTATTACCTGAAGTCGCTGTACCTGTTGACAGGACTGTCGGCGCTATTTGTCGGGAAGAATCTGTCTTTGAAACCGGGTTTTTTTGTGTCTCGGGGAAAGGTTTAACCACATTACCCCAGATTAATAGAACTGTAATCGTCGTACAGGCAGAAACAAAAACGTTAATCAGAATATAATAAAGCAAGCGTTTCCATTGTTGTTTCATATTATTACCAGATGAATGATAGCACATTCTTGAAATAAATAAAGGTATTCGTTCATCTTCAATATCTTACATTCTTGATGGTATTCATGCCTTATCTCATAGACGGACATAATCTCATTCCTAATTTACCTGGTTTTAGTCTCAAATATATAGACGATGAGCTGAAATTAATTCATCTGCTACAAGAATTTTGTCGACTGAAACATAAGCAAGTTGAAATATATTTTGATAATGCGCCAAACGGTTTCACAAAAACGCAAAAATTTGGCTCAGTTATAGCTCATTTTGTACCTAAAGGTCAAACAGCGGATACTGCTATCCAAATGCGCTTAAAGGCCTTAGGTAACGCAGCAAAGAACTGGACCGTAATTAGCTCTGATCATTGGGTTCAAAACCGGGCTCATGAATTACATGCCCGGATAATGGACTCAAAAACCTTTGCTAATCAAATGATTACACTCTTTACCACAGCAGAAATATTAATTGAAACGAGTTCTCACAAGTCAATGGAAAATGATATTGATGACTGGCTAAAAATATTTGGAGACAGCGATGCTCTTAAAGAATGACTTTTTAAATTCATTGCTCACTTCGAGTATAATAATTTTTATTGTACTCTTCCATCTCACAAGGAAAATCCTGTGAATTGCATCTGTTCCCTGGTTACTTCACCAGAACATCAGTCACCAAACCATCCTGAAATACCGTCTCGATTCCAGTTCTTTGACCAGATTCAGCTTGCTTCATACTCAAACCAAATTACCTGGGTAGAAACGATACCCGCCGAGCCAATCGAAATCGCCCAAGTGCATGAACCCTCTATGGTTGACGCGGTACAGATTGCTGCCAATCAGGGCCCAATGATTATTGATCTGGCTCCTACTTATGTGACACAAGGATCATTTTTGGCCGCGCTTAATGCTGCAGGTGGTGTTTTAACCTGTTCACGAATGATTCTTCAGGGTAAAGCACAGAGAGCTTTCGCATTGGTTCGCCCTCCCGGACATCACGCCAAACCAGACTGGGTCATGGGCTTTTGTTTATTCAACAACCTGGCCATTGCTGTACACGATGCTTTACAAATTGGCGTCGAAAAAGTAATGATTGTTGATTTTGATGCACACCATGGCAACGGAACTCAGGATATCTTTGCAAACGAGAAACGGGTCACTTTTATTTCCACTCATCAAGAACATATATACCCTGGAACCGGAATGTTTGATAACGAACCAATCCATAGGGGTCGTATTATTAATCTTCCTTTGCCAGCCAATGCAGGAGATCGAGCATTCTCACAAATTGCAGAACACATCCTTGTTCCAGTCGCCAATCGTCTTAAACCCGAAGTCATTTTTGTTTCTGCAGGGTTTGATGCCCACTGGACTGATCCAATCACCCAATTAGGTGTCTCAACAACTGGATTTTATCAACTGACCCAGATTCTTCTCCAGATAGCAGACACTCACTGCAATGGAAGAATTATATACGTACTCGAAGGGGGATACAATCCAAAAGCGCTTTTTGAGAATGTGTCTGCCGCATTATCAGCAATGACTGGAAATTCGAATATACTGGATTCGTATGGGGCCTCGCCTCATCCTGAGCCAGACATTTCTTCACGCATCGAACGAATTAGAGAAAATCACAGAATAAAATAAGTCACCAATTTTTTCATAACCGGAACAAAACATTACCTCCCGGTTTTTATTTCAACTATCGTTTCCTGAAATCCGTAAGTATTGATAACCTGCGTAGATTCATAATATGTTTTAATCACCGTCTTGGGATGATAGACATGGATATGACCATGGAAATGATATTGTGGTTTAAAAACCTTGATCAGCCAACGAAATGCTTTAATTCCCTGGTGAGGTCGATCGGGTTGGTCATGAATACCACTTGGCGATGCATGGGTTACAAAAACATCCAGATAACGTCCATAAACCAACTTATTCATAAACAATAATGGCGTCAATGAGAATACGTGATTCCACATTTCACCTTCAGTGTACTGGAGTGGCCCACGATTATATTGTAAGCAACCTTCAACACCAGCCATGATCAATTGTTTATAGCGCACAGAACGTCTATGCAAATTATTGGGCATCCATTCATCAGCCAAACTTGTATGATTCCCTTTTACATAAAACGAAGGAACATTCAGCATTGAAGTTATATATTCCAGATAATACGAGGGCAAATCGCCGCAACTGATAACCAGATCAATATTTTTAAACCGTTCAAGAATTTGAGGGCTGTAAATGAAACTGACAATTATATCGCTGACAGATAATATTTTCACAACTATATATCCAAAGGCTCACTGGCCGCCACAACCATTGCTACTGCATAGTGACTTGTATGGCTGATGCTGATAGACCATTTAACCAATTTGTATTGATCGGCAACCTTTCGAGCATTACCACGCAAATTCAATATCGGTTCGCCCGCTTGTCCGCGTTTAATTTCGATATCCTGCCAACTGATCATCCCAATACCGGTTCCCAATACCTTCGCTACTGCTTCCTTGGCAGCAAAACGCCCGGCGAGTGACTCGATACGATCACCCACCGCAAGTAGTTCATCAGGGGTGAAGATACGCTTTAGGAAGCGTTCTTTATATCGTTCTAATCCGCTCTGGATACGATCAATTTCAACAAGGTCTATACCCGTTCGCAGAATCATTGTTTATTCCGGACCCGCAATAGCAATTGCCAATTTGTCTGGCGATAGGTATTTTCGCGTAGTTTCTAAGATTAATTCAGAAGAAACAGAATTCACAAGATCAGTATATTGCCGATAATAATCCAAACCAAGCTGGTAACGTTCTAAGGCAAGGATCGCTCCGGCTACACCTTGATTCGATTCCAACGACAGGGGTAACCGCCCAATATAATTGGCCTTACTATCGCTCAATTCTTCGTCCTTCACCTTTTCATTTGTAAAACGGGTTAACTCTTGCTGAATCAGATCAATTGCCTTCTGAATATTTGCCGGATTCACGCCAGCAGATACTTCCCATGAGCCAGGGCCAACCCCGGCGCTTAGGCTTGTATACGCGTAGTATGCCAATCCAGATTGTTCACGAACAACATCACCAATCCGTCCCATCATACCAAATTGTCCAAGAATATTATTGCCTAAAGAAATCGGCAGATAATCAGGCGAGGCGCGATTTGGACCTGAAGTCCCCATTACGATATCCGCCTGACTTTTTCCAGCTATAACAACACGTTTACTCACTGTTTCTGAAAGCGCCTGCAAAGAGGGCAATTCCGGCGCTTCAACTTGTGATGGGTTGACCCAGTCGCCGAAATACTTTTGAATTTTTTCCAGCATTTCCATTGGTTCAACAGAACCAACAATAACGATAACCATTCCTTTGGGGCCATAATTGGTTTTGTGAAACTGCACAAGATCTGCCTGTTGTATTGCTTTAATGGTTTCTGGGTAACCGTCTTCAGGATATTGATAAGGATGGTTCTTAAATAGCAGCTGGTCGAAAGTCAACGAAGCCATTTCTCTGGTATCTTGTGCACGGATCGCCAACCCGGTCAAAATCTGATCTCTTAATTTATCCACCTGATCAATTGGGAAAACTGGCATCCGAAGCGCGTCGGCAAGTAATTCAAAAATTAGAGAAATATCTTCAGCTAAAGCCTTGCCGCTAAAACCAGTTGTATGTACACCAGAACTAAAACCAAGGCTTGCACCCACTGATTCCATCGCATCATAAATTTGTTGAAAACTCCGGTGTTGCGTACCGCGCATTAACGCGGAAGCCGTAAAGTATGCTGTTCCGAGTTTTTCAACCGAATCAAATAAACTCCCAACTGCTATATATCCACTAACAACAACCGATGGGCTATTAAAATTCGACCTGCATAATACCGTAACGCCATTGTTTAATGTGAACCTGGCAATATCATCTGCCCCGGGCAAAGTGTTTGAATGCGGAGGAATAAAATTAATCATGCTACGATCTCCTGTTTTGTCCAGGACGATACACGCCCAAGATACGATTCTTTTCACATAAATATTGTTGGGCAGCCCATTGTACGTCCGCTGGGGTGACTTCAGCCAATTTGTCTACATAATGAATAAACCAATCATAACTATCAAACATTTCCGAATACCCCATCCAAAAGGCCTGATTCGTAATATTTTCACTGCCATATATGAATAATGCACGAGCTTGTTTTATCGCACGGGCAACCTCATCCTCTGATACAATCGTATCCTGTAAATAATGAATTTCCTGGTCAATGGCGCTGATAACTTCAGCAGTAGTATGCTTTGGATTCAATATCACTGTTATATCGTAGAGATATGGATCAATTGTGGCTTGGAGGCCGCCACTAACACTTACTGCTAATTCCTTTTCCACTAAAGCCTGATAAAGGCGTGACGTCTTATTAGAGATTCCACCACCACCAAACATATTAAGTCCGGTGGGACCAGTTAATAAACTATCGAGGACGCTTAATTTAAAGAATTCTATATCTGAAGCAGCTGGCGCCCGATATGCCAGTTGAACATAAGTTGTCTCGCCATTTCCTTCAACAGTTAATATATGCTCACCGGTCACAGGCGGTTCAGGTCTCACCTTATGGCCTGGTGGTGCACCACCAGGCAATGAACTAAAATATTCATCTATTTTATTGAACATTTTTTCAACTTCAAAATCGCCAGCTACAGCCAACAAGGCATTACTGGGCACATAATACGTTCTATAATGTTTAAATAAATCATCCCTTTGCATACTAAGTAAATCAGGCATATCGCCAATGATTTGATGATGATACGGATGAACCCTGAAAGCAGCTGATTGAATGGCTTCTCCTAATTGAAAAAGCGGCTCATTCTCACTACCTTCGCGCTCAGAAATAATCACTGTTCTTTCAGAGGCCACTTCTTCAGGGTCATAAATGCTATTTACCATGCGATCCGCTTCTAAACGCAACGCCAAGTCAATTTTATCGGCGGGCATGGTTTCATAAAATGTTGTCCAATCCAGATGTGTGAAAGCATTCCACACACCCCCATCACGCGAAATTGATTTATCAAGAACGCCCGCCGGAAACTGTTTTGTCCCTTTAAACTGCATATGCTCTACCCAATGCGAAATTCCGGTAATACCTGGCACTTCATCCCTAGAGCCAACCCGGTACCAAACCCAGCTGCTAATAATGGGCGCTGTGTGTATCTCCTTTAACAAAACAGTCAGGCCATTGGGGAGTTGTTTGCGTATTAAATCGTCTGTCATATCACCTCTTAATTGGAATTCATGTTTCAAGCGGTATAACAACATCTACAGCAACTGATAATTGTACACCTGCCGGTAAAAGTCTATCGGCCTTCATACTTAACAAAATGAATTTTCTTCTGTTTGATCAAATTGATTAAGTTGGCTCAAGAACTTCATTATAAGTCTCCAATTCACTATCTTATCCGAACATCTTGAATATAGCATAGAGGATAAAATATTGAAAATAAAATGAAGTATAATTCTCTAAGTAACCACAAAAGCTCTTTACCTCTACACCCAATCCAGGGAGGGAAAATTGTGAGTTTCGCTTCAGAAAAGCATTTGGTGGCTGTTATCGGCGCTGGCCCTGCTGGTTTGTCTGCGGCTAAACAATTAGCCTGTGAAAAAATCCATGTTGTCTTATTCAACCGTGATATCAAACCAGGTGGATTAGCCGAATATGGAATTTATCCCAGTAAGCACAAATTGAAAGAAGGTTTACGCGCCCAATTCCGGCAAATACTGGCATTACCACAAATTGATTACTATGGAAATATATCCATCGGGCAATCAGGCGATCTTACGTTCGACGACCTGCGTGATATCGGATTCCAGGCCTTAATGGTGACAACAGGGGCGCAAAAAGCCAAACATCTTGGAATTCCGGGTGAAGAACTCAATGGCGTCTATCACGCACAGGAATTGGTATATCACTACAATTTACTTCCACCATTTTCGACAATGCCTTACCCTATTGGTCGGCATGTTGCAATTGTTGGCGCCGGAAATGTTATGACTGATATTGCTCGCTGGCTTCTTCACGAAAAAGAGGTTGAGAAGGTGTATATCGTCGTCCGCCGAAGTCCAGCAGACGTGAAATTCGACCGGAAAGAACTAGAATATGTGGCTGCCAATCTTGATCTTTCAGCCCTTAATAAAGAGTTTGAACGAACTGCTCCAATCATGCTGGCCATGTCAAAAGATATTGAACAGGCAAAGTCCAATATTCTTGCAGCTCTGCCCCATGCATACCCCAAAACGTCAGAAGCCCGGCTTATATTTACCTTTTTATCTTCTCCGACCAGAATCCTTGGGAATGTCTCGGGGCAAGTAGCGGGACTGGAAATTGAAGAAAATACCCTTGAAATGGAAAATGGCGAGACTAAAGCAAGGGGGTTAGGAATAAAACACCAAATACCCGTCGATAATGTAATTCTTGCGATTGGGAATTTAGTGGACGATCAATTTGGCTTACCAAGCCGAGGGAATGGCTACGTTATGCATCCAGAACCTCGTTACCCAATAGACAATACCTCTTATGAGGCTTATGACTCTCAAAACGGTCAAATAATCAAGGATATTTTTATCGCCGGTTGGGCGCGCCGCGCCAGTACAGGACTGGTTGGAATCGCACGAAAAGATGGAGTTAACGGAGCAAAAGCAATAATTCAATATCTACAAAATATGCCACCAACACCTATGCAGTCCATAGAGAAAATCCAGAGTCGATTAGCTCAACTCAATAAGCCAATTATTACAAAATCGGATATTCTCTACCTCGAAGAATTAGAAAGGAAAGAAGCGCAAAGGCTCAATCTGGATGAATATAAATGGGCGACCAATGCAGAAATGTTACGCTTAATTAAGTAGAGCTAAAAAATATTTTAGGCAAAAAAATGGCGCTGGTCCAACTCACAGCGCCATTTTTGATCGATTCATAGGGACATCAGTTTATCAGCGTTTACGTCCAAAAGGTATCAAAAGGATAAAACCAATAGCGATGATACCCTCCCCGATTTGCACTCCTAAAGCCTGCCAAGGGCCAAAACAGGGTATATCCGGAAAAAGATTACTCCCCAGACCAAATGTATCGGCCATACCAGTGAAAACCGCTATTACATAACCAGTGCTAACCAATCTGAATCCGATGTCAGCAACTATTGAGAGCGGACGACCATTCCAGCAAGCAGTTAAACTGATATATCCACCAATACAAATGATAGCCAAACCGACCAATAAGGTGGCTATCTGTACAAAACCAAACACTGAACTGCGATCTACCCCAAGTGTTGCAGGAGACGCCCCCAAGAGAAAGACCAAGAATCCAAATAACGTTATAAATAGACCAATTCTTATCCGTCCACGACGAATAACAGGCGCCTGCTCGCGATCAGATACTTGTCCACTAGTTGAGTCAGTTTTTTGAGATAGCATATTATGGTAAGTTATTTTCCAGGTAGTTAATCCAATTCTTACCTAAAATCAAATCAATATCATTTTGAGAATAACCCATCTCCGTTAAAATTGGAGACAGATTTTGCAGATCAGAGATTGAATCAATATCAGAAGGTGTATGCGGAGTGCCGCCATCAAAATCGCTTCCAATGCCTGCATAATTTGAACTACCTGCCATCTGGCAAATATAATCGATATGAAGCGCCACATCGTGGAGTGTTACAGGCGGCTGGATGCAGCCGGGTTTCCAATCGGTACGCAAAAACGGGTTATAAATAACTGTTCCAATAACGCCTTCTCTTTCTATAATAGCACGGATTACCTTATCAGAAAGATGGCGATTCGTATTTGAAGTCCGAACAATCGCGGCCGGGTTGGCATGGCTGGCAATAACCGAACCCTGATAATAATCCAAGGCCTGCAAAGCTGATTTTTCATCCATGTGGGAAATATCCAGCGTAAAACCCAGATCTGCCATCGCCGCTAGCAACCGATACCCTTCCTTGGTTAATGGGCCGGGTTCATTTGTGCCGCCACAAAATCGAGTCCCCGCCCAGGCAGGTCCAATTATACGTACACCTGCTTCCCACCAAACATCAAGTTCAGATGGCGCCTGTACCCCTTCCGCTCCCTCCATTAACAACACGAGACCAACCGGATAGGTTGGATGTAAATCAGGATCATAGATTTGCTGCCAGGGCAATAATGTTTCCCTTAAATTTTGTTTGGTCTTGATCAAACAAAATTTATCGCTGTGATTATCAACAAGTTTTTTATAGCAATCAATCTGCGTCATGTAGAGCTTATGGGCTTGTGAAGAATCGCCGTAGCAAACAATTTCCCAATCGCCCGTTTTGCATCGTTCAGGGAGGGCAAACAGAGTACTAAAAATTACGGCTACCCGACCACGCTGATAATCAGGCCAGCCTAACATTGTGTTGCCAACCCTATCAGGAGTGGTGGTGTTTTGTTCAATTAAACGCGTTTCTTCCGATGAACGTGTATAATCACGCCCAAATGTCAGGATGTTATAAGCAAGATCTTCGTGTGCGTCAACGATCAGTGACATATAATGGGAGAAACAGGTAAAAGAGCGCACTGAGTTGAGTGCGCTCTTTATTTTAACTTAAGAAATAGATTCGTCTGAATTCTGAGAGGCAGACGAATCACCCTCTTCTTTTTCCGATAAATCCAATTCATCTGCAATCGTCTGCCAATCCATATCTGCATAAGCGGGGGAATCAACACGACGCAAACTCAATCCGATGCGATGATTTTGTGCATCGATCTTAATAACCCGCAAAGTGACTACATCTCCCTCATGAAGCACTTCTTTCGGATGCTCAATCCGCTTATCACTAATCTCGGAAATATGAATCAGGCCTTCCAAATCGCCTTCCAACTGTGCAAAAGCGCCAAATTTTGTCAGTCGAGTGATCTTACCCTCAACAAGTTGGCCAACCTGAAAATGTTCAGCCTGCGCGCCCCATGGATCATCCTGAAGTTGACGAATTGATAAACCAATTCGTTTCTTTTCACGGTCAATAGCAATGACCTTAACTTTAACTTCCTGTCCGACGCTTAACACATCGCCTGGATGGCGGATACGATCCCACGAAATTTCCGATAAATGCACCAGGCCATCTGCCCCATTGATATTAACAAAGGCGCCAAAATCTGCCAGGCTGGTAACCCGTCCGGTGCGAACTTCGCCCTCCTTCAATTCTTCAAGGACACGCTCTTTTATCATTTCACGAGTTTCTGTACTGGCTGCACGCTCTGATACAATCAAGCGTCGTCGCTCGCGATCCACTTCGATGACACATACATCAATTGATTCCCCAACCATTTTGCCCCAACGTTGTTCGGGGGTCTCACCGCTCATAGAAACGCGGCGAGAGAGGCTAATCTGTGAAGCAGGAACAAAACCCCGTAAACCGCCTAAGGGAACGATTAAACCGCCTTTATTAAAACCGATAATCGACGTATGAAGAGTATTACCGGACTTTAATAATTCCTCTGCCTCTAACCAATTGGCTTCATCCTGCGCTCTGGTATACGAAAGAACAAGGTTGCCGTTTTGATCCTCGGGATTGACAACAAACACTTGAATTTCCTGACCAACGACAAAGGAAGCCAAGTCAGATGGTGGAATCTGTTCAAGTTCTTTTCCCGTAATCACGCCTTCTGATTTTGTGCCAACACTCACTAAAATTTGACTTGGACTTATACTGGCAATGACGCCTGTTCGAATCTCCCCTTGAGTAGGAAAACTCAATCCAAGCTCCTCTTGCTGAAGTAGCGCCTCCATATTGTTGCTATTATTATCAAACGATTGATCTTGTTCAGGCGTTACCTTCTTGACGATCTCGGCGTCGTTCTGTTCCATACGATTATGCACTCCAATAGAGAAAGAAATATACTTCATTATAAAGGTTATTCAAAAACTTGACAACCCTTGTAATAAAATTGGGTTTTGTTATAATTCAGACAGAAAGGGTAGCAAAATGCCATCTATTTATCCATTTACTGCTATCGTTGGCCAAGAGCGAATGCGGCGCGCTCTGATACTTAATGCCGTTGACCCACGTATCGGAGGAGTGCTGATCAGGGGCGAACGAGGTACAGCAAAATCAACTGCTGCCAGAGCACTTGCCGCTCTTCTGCCACAAGTTAAAGTCGTCAAGAACTGTCGATTCGGGTGTGATCCCGACAGGCCGACTACATGGTGTACTGAATGCTGGGAACGATCAGTAAATAATATTGAATTACCCTTTGAACGAAAACCAACCCCTTTTGTCAATTTACCTGTATCAGCAACAGAAGATCGCGTTGTTGGAACCCTGGATATCGAAAAAGCAATTCAAAAAGGTGAAAGGGCTTTTGAGCCCGGTGTACTTGCAGCAGCGAATCGAGGATTGTTATATATAGATGAAGTCAATTTGCTGGATGACCATGTTGTTGACCTCCTTTTGGATTCCGCTGCCATGGGTATAAATATAGTGGAACGTGAAGGAATCTCTTTTTCACACCCGGCGCGTTTTATACTCGTCGGTACCATGAATCCAGAAGAAGGAGATTTACGGCCACAGTTACTGGACCGTTTTGCTCTTTCTGTTGAAATTCGCGGCATCCGCGATGCACGCGAACGGGTGATGATTATGGAATACAATCTGGATTACGAAAACGATCCAGATCAATTTCGTAATCGTTGGTTACCAGAAGAAGAAAAACTGTCCCACCAAATTGAAAAGGCCCGTACACTGGTCAATAAAGTTACTTACACACCACGTAATCTATTAACAATTGCTGCTATTACATCTTCATTAAATGTTGATGGCCACCGCTCAGATTTGGTTATCCTAAAAGCTGCCCGGGCTCAGGCTGCATTTGAAGGGCGAACTTCAATCAATGACAGAGACATAATCCTGGCTGCCGAGTTAGCTTTACCGCATCGTATTCGGCGTGGGCCTTTCCAACAATCCGAGTTGAGTATTGAGGATTTGCAAGAACGAATTAGCCAAATCGGTGATGAGGCAAACGAGAAGAATAAAAAAACTGAAATGGAATACGAACCCAGTTCAGATGAATCAGGTTCACAAAAAAAAAAGTAAAACAAGAGGCAACTGATGCACCCCCTGAAAAAGGCCCAATAGAGCCAGAGCCTCAAAGTATATTCAATAACCAGAATCCGCAATGGTGGGAAGGGGGACAGCCAACCAAAATTGGCGAGGAATTTATGCCTCGCAAATTAGATACACCGTTGGATCATATCCTCCGCCAACAGAGCGGAAAAAGATCCCGAACACGAACTGAAAGAAAGCGCGGCCGCTATATACAGGCCAGACCTGCAAGAGGCAAGATTGATGACTTGGCATTTGATGCAACCATGCGCGCCGCCGCGCCCTACCAGAAAGAACGCCGACGAATAAACAAAAAAGTTGCGCTTGCCATCCGCCCCGACGATTACCATCGTAAAGTTCGAGTTCGTCAGGCTGCCAATCTGGTACTCTTTCTGGTAGATGCATCCTGGTCAATGGCAGTTGCTGAACGCATGGCAGCTACCAAGGGCGCAATCATGTCGCTACTCACAGATGCGTATCAACGCCGTGACCGAGTTGGCCTTGTTGTTTTTCAAAAAGATCGCGCTACGCTCGTTCTTCCCCCGACTAACTCAATTCAACTCGCCCAACGCGCTCTGGCAGATATTCCAGTAGGCGGTAAAACACCTCTTTCAGCCGGATTAAGAACAGCTTATGAGGTTCTCCATCGAGAACGTATCCTCCACCCCGACATCATGCCACTCCTGATCTTGCTCACGGATGGTGCAGGGAACGTTGCCATTAGTCGCCTATCACCGCAAGAAGAAGCTCATTTATTATCCGACTATATAGCTAACGATGGTATCAGGAGCGTTGTCATCAATATGGAACACGCCGCTTTCGATCAGGGTCTGGCCCAGGCATTAGCCGACCATCTTAAAGCCCCCTGCTATACGCTCAGCGAACTAAAGGCAGAAAATCTATACCAGGCAGTCAAACGAGAAATGGAGCAGAAATAAGACTTATTAAGAGTCAATACTATTCAACTGCTTCCACTCTTACTTCCGGGAAAAATTGATGCACAGTCCCTGCAACCCAACCTTGCAATGTACTGGGTGATAGTGGACACCCAAGGCAAGCCCCACTCAGACGAACTTTAACCACATCACCGCTGAAAGATATAAAATCAACAGCGCCACCGTGAAAGTGTTCAATATAAGAGCTGATTCGTTCAATAAGCGCTTGCATTCTTTCTTCATCGGTATATTGATAATTAGTCTCCTCAGTCATACACGGATTACCTCCTAAAAAACATGATTCTCTCCCGTAAACCTTTTGTACATCGGATTCAACTTATTGTCAACTTATGTAACCATTTTCGTTTTTATTCGTCTAAATGTATATCAACTAAGTAAAGTAATCTGTCATAAGTTTTTAGAAACGTGGAATTTTGGATCAGAGGTTCGGCTATTCTGAGTGATCATCAGTTTTACAGCGGCTTTCACCACTTTGGTGCACTTCAGGCCGTTTGTCGTGGCAGATGGCGGTTTACACCGCAGTCAATTCTTGTTCTGTAAGTAGATCATCTCTGGCTTTTGGCATGCCCAAAGTTTATCACGTTTGTTAAAGTACATTCAACTGAATAGTTATCTATATCACTTTGGAGGTTTTTTCAATGGAATTGCTCATTGATTTTCCGGGTGGTGCACGAGTAGATGCCCACTTTGGCCCCTATACCGTAAAAACTGACCAACCGCCAACAGGCGGAGGCGAGGGCACCGCCCCAACACCGTTTGCAGTTTTCCTCTCTTCTATTGGAACTTGCGCTGGTATTTATGTACTAGGATTCTGCCGGCAACGCAATCTTCCAACTGAGGGCATCCGAATTATCCAAAAAGTTCACAATAATCCGGCTAATGGTATGGTAGAACAAATTGAACTAGAAATTCAAGTTCCCCCCACTTTTCCTGAAAAATATTATGATTCACTTGTCCGCTCAGCAGAATTGTGTGCGGTTAAAAAACATCTGGAACACCCGCCTGAATTTGAAGTATATACAACGGTAACAAAATAAAGAAGTTCAAATAGCTTGTGTTTTTTGGAATGCAAGCGCCACCCAATCTCCAGACAGGAGCTTATCCACTAAATGAAGTTCATGTCGACAAGCAGCTTCTTCGACTTCTGGAGATTGTTCTTTAAGTATCCCAGAAAGGATCAAAGTACCATCTGTGGATAACAATTCTTTCAAACAACCGTCCAACATTCTAACCAAAACAGGCGCTAAAATATTGGCAAGCACCAATTCTGCAGACCGAATACTAAAACAGCCTTTTCTAATTTCATCAACAGAGCCAACGCCAGTTTCAACCAGGTCAGCGACTTCGTTTAACGTAGCGTTCTCCAAAGTCGATTTAACTGCCTGCGAGTCAATATCGACAGCCAGAGCTTTATGAAATCCTAATTTTAAAGCCGCTACCGTTAATATTCCTGAACCGCAGCCAATATCTATTACAGTTTTACCGGCATTTGCCCAACGCTCAATCAATTCAAGGCATAATTGAGTTGTGGGATGCGCCCCCGTACCAAATGCCATGCCAGGGTTAATTCGAATGGGAATAAGTCCCTTGCCTTCTGCATCAAGCCAAGCCGGTACAATGATAAACCGTTCACCAATTCGCATCGGCTGGTAATGCTGCTTCCAGGCTTCCATCCAATCCGCATCGGCAATTGACTTATAAACCGGCGCTGGCATTGATCGGATCTGACTTAAATGCCACAGGCTTTCTTCGATTTGTTGGCGAGTTTGTTCCACCCTTTCATCAAAGGGAAGATATCCAAATACACGCACCGGGCCATACGGGGTTCCTTCATCTTCTGCACCCCGCATAATAACACCACTTTCAATAACAACCCCATTAGAAGTGTAACGCTCTAAAACATCTGCCACTGATTCAGCCAGTTCACCGTCTACGGTTAGAGATATTTCAATCCAACGAGGATCAGTTGCCGAGAACATCTTTCATCCAATCCAAAAAACTGCTTTCCTTCGGAGACGCATTTGTACCCATAGTCTGAGCTAATTGTTCAAAAAGCTTTCGCTGTTCAGGTGTTAAGTGAGATGGAATATCCACATTGACAATCACCTTATGATCACCACGTCCACCTCCGCGTACATGTGGCACGCCCTTACCTTTTATTGTAAAAACTTTACCGGGTTGTGTTCCAGGTGGAATGCGAAGGGTAGAATTCCCATCGACAGTCGGCACTTGAACATCAGCTCCTAATGCAGCTTGGGCAACATTAATACTCAAATCCAAAAGGATATCGTCATCGCGCCGGCGAAAGAATTTATGAGGTTTGACTTGAATAACCAGATAGAGATTTCCGTTCGGACCTCCATTAATACCGGGTTGCCCCTCACCAGCCAAACGTATTTGAGTTCCGCCATCGACGCCAGCGGGAATGGCGACAATTTTTTTAATCGTCTTGTGCTCCAATCCTCTACCGCGACAGACATGGCACGGCGTCGCTATCACTTCGCCTGTGCCATTACAGGTCGGGCATGTAGAGACCTGCACCATTGAACCCAAAAAGGTCTGCCGCGCCTGACGAACCTCGCCTCTACCGCCGCATGTCGAACAACGGGTTGGCGAGGTGCCCGGTTCAGCTCCGCTTCCTCGACAAGTGGTGCAAACTTCATCGCGTGAAATTTCGATTTCCTTCTCTACCCCAGCAACTGATTCTTCAAAAGTTAAAGTCAGGTTATATTGAAGATCAGCCCCACGACGTGGGGCATTCCGGGCAACACGTCCCGTACTACGTCCAAAACCAAAAAATTCACCGAAGAGGTCTGATAAATCGATTGTAGAGAAATCAGGAGCACCTCCCATACCATTTAAACCAGCGCGGCCAAAACGATCATAAGCAGCACGTTTATCCGTATCGGAAAGCACAGCATAGGCTTCGTTTATTTCCTTGAACCGCTCTTCCGCATCTGGTTCTTTATTAACATCCGGGTGATACTGTCGTGCCAGTTTACGGAAAGCCGATTTTATTTCATCATTTGTCGCCTGGCGAGAAACACCCAAAATTTCGTAATAATCACGATCTGTCATAGAAGATTATCTTATATTGTCTCATAAAATGTTATCTGGGCGGGTTATGTAAAACCCGCCCAATTATGGAAAGATTTTCAGGGCAAACCTACTAATTCAACGTTATACGCTTTTAAATTCTCCATCCACCACATCATCACCGCCAGAGGTTTGTCCACCTTGTTCAGGGTTTGGCGCCTCTGGTGTTTCCGTAGGGCCAGAGCCCGCTGAGGCAGCCTGAGCTTGCTGCTGATAAACGCTTGCCCCAATTTTCTGCACTTCTGCGCCGAGTTCTTCAGTCGCTTTTTGTATCGCTTCGATATCAGTCCCTTCTAATGCCTTCTTAACCTTGCCCACGCAGGTTTCAACATTTGACTTAACGTCTGCTGGCACCTTATCACCCAAATCACGCAGGGTCTTATCAGCTGTATATACCATATTGTCAGCCTGATTTTTCGCTTCGATCAACTCTTTGCGATGCTTGTCCTCTTCGGCGTGAGCTTCAGCTTCTTTACGCATGCGCTCTACCTCGTCCTTAGTCAGACCTGAAGATGCAGTAATGGTAATATGCTGGCTGCGACTTGTTGCCTTATCCTGCGCGGTGACATTTAGTATCCCATTTGCATCAATGTCAAATGTAACCTCAATCTGAGGAATTCCGCGCGGCGCCGGTGGAATACCATCCAGATTAAACTTGCCAAGTGATTTATTATCAACCGCCATCGGACGTTCGCCCTGCAAAACATGAATTTCAACCTGAGTTTGGCTATCACTTGCTGTCGAGAAAATCTGGCTTTTGCGGGTTGGAATTGTTGTATTACGCTCAATCAAAGGTGTTGCAACACCACCCAGAGTCTCTACAGATAAAGTCAACGGAGTCACATCAAGTAACAGGATATCTTTTACCTCGCCGCCTAATACACCAGCCTGAATAGCCGCGCCGACGCCAACAACCTCATCTGGATTTACTCCTTTGTGAGGATCTTTTCCGAATAAACGGCGCACTGCCTCTTGAACAGCAGGCATACGGGTCATACCGCCGACTAAGACAACTTCATTTATTTCGCTTGGTTTGAGTCCTGCATCAGCCAGAGCGCGTTGAACGGGACCCAGGGACCGTTCAACCAAATCGGATGTTAACTGTTCTAATTTAGCGCGAGTAAGTTGAAGAATCAGATGTTTTGGCCCTGAAGCATCGGCTGTAATATAAGGCAGGTTAACTTCTGTCTGTAAAACACTCGAAAGCTCTATTTTTGCTTTCTCGGCTGCTTCCTTAAGTCGCTGAAGCGCCTGACGATCACCACGCAGATCAATCCCACTGTCTCGTTTAAACTCCTCTGCGAGGTAATCGATCACTCGCTGATCAAAATCATCGCCACCAAGGAAGGTATCCCCGCTTGTCGAACGAACCTGGAAAACCCCTTCACCCACATCCAGAATGGAAATATCAAACGTACCACCACCCAGATCATAAACCGCGATGATCTCGTTCTTCTTTTTATCCAGACCATATGCCAATGATGAAGCCGTCGGTTCATTAATGATCCGCAATACTTCCAAACCGGCAATTTTACCAGCATCTTTGGTGGCATTTCGTTGAGCATCATTGAAATATGCCGGAACAGTGATAACCGCCTGGGTAACCGGTTCGCCCAAATAGGCTTCAGCATCTGCTTTTAGTTTAGCCAGGATCATGGCGGAAACTTCTGGTGGAGAGTATTCCTTACCATCTAAAACGACTCGCACGTCACCATTTGGCGCTTGAGTCACTTTATAACTCACGTGTGATATTGCTTTTTGTACTTCAGAGTCGTTGTATTTTCGACCCATGAAACGTTTTATGGAAAATATCGTATTTTCCGAATTAACAATCGCTTGATTACGAGCGACTCGACCTACCATGCGCTCGTGATTTTTATTATATGCCACCACAGACGGCAATAACCGTTCCCCTTCAGCGGTCGGGATAACAACTGGCTCTCCCCCCATCATAACCGCTGCGACAGAATTTGTTGTACCTAAATCTATGCCAATTATTTTTCCCATTTTACTCCTCCTAGCGTGCTACCCGCACCTGCGCCGGACGAATGACCCGGTCGCCAAGCATGTAGCCTTGTTGAATAACTTCAATTATTTGACCACTTTCAAAATTCGGGTTTTCCTCTTGCATAATTGCTTCATGGATAGATGGATTAAAATATTCGCCTTCCACCTTTATGCGCGTGACACCTTCCGCTTCAAGGATGGATTGCAATTTGCGGTAAATCAAATCGACTCCCTCTGCCCATGCTGATCCATCTCCCTGACTGGGACGAGCTTTCAACGCTCTTTCTAAATCATCCAGCACAACAAGATATTTTTTCACGATATTCGCCGTTATATTTTGTTGCGCTGTTGCCTGTTCGCGTTCAATACGCTTTTTGTAATTCGCAAAATCAGCCCGCTCGCGCTGCCATCCATCTGAATATTCAGCGACTTTTTGTTTCAAGGACTCGTAATCCTGTACAGATACACTCATCATCTGAGGCTCCTGAATCGCTTCAGACGATTTCTCATCCGCCATTTCAGCAGGTATTTCATCTGTTTTTAATGCATCTGACGCCTCAGGCTCAACAGCGTTTGAATACTCTTCAGGTAAAGTTTTTCTTTTTTGTTTACTTTCTGCCATATATCTCTCCAGGTAATGAGATAAAAGAATTTAATCTACGAGGGTCTCAGCGACCATATCGCTTAACAAGGCTGCGACAAAACGGACTGTCGATATTGTATGGCCATACGGCATTCGCATTGGACCCAATACTCCCAACATGCCAGTTGCCAATCCTGGAGCGCCATAGCGCGCCAAAACCATTGAACACTGACGAAGCTCCTCCCAATACCCCTCCCCACCAATCAGAACCTGAACACCTCCAATCGCACTGGACATCATAGTTCTGGACAGAAACTCCTCCAGCATAGATCGCTCTTCCAATAAACGGATTGCTTTTCGGGCATCTTCCGAGTCCGAAAATTCCGGCTCGGCGAGAACATTTGTAATGCCGTCCAAATACACTTCGCCAGCTACTAATCGGTCCGAATTTTCCATGTCGAGTTGAATCAAACTCAAAATATCCTTCTCCAGGCTACTCAATTGGTCCGATTTCGACATGATAGTTTCTACGTCAAGTCCGTTAAATAGTTGCGTCATGTGGTTGGCGCTGGCACTCAAAGCATCCTGCGAAACGGGTTCAGCGAGGTTCAATATTTGCTGATGAATTTCACCGCCTGTTGTAACCAACACCATTAAAACTTGCTGCCCACGTGTAGCAATCAACTCAAGATGTTTGAAACGAGTCTGATCAGAATGAGGCGCTGTTACCAGCGAAGCCGCTTTGGACTGATGGGCCAAAACCGATGCAGCCAAACGCATCCATTGTTCCGTGTTATGACGTGTTTGATAGAACTGATGACTGATTGTTCTCTGTGTTGTAGCTGGCAGATCGGTTTTATTTAAAAGACGCCCAACAAAATATCGATAACCCTCTTCTGTCGGCACTCTACCGGCAGAAGTATGCGGCTGTCTCAAATACCCCATTTCGGTAAGGGATGCCATCTCGTTGCGAATTGTTGCTGAACTCATATCCAGCTGATAATTCTCAACAAGGCGAATAGATCCAACGGGCTGAGCCGTCTTGATATACTCGTGGATAACCACCGATAGAATAAATTTTTGTCGATCGGTTAATTCATTCATCATATTCACCCGTTTTAGCACTCTAATTACCAGAGTGCTAAAACACTTGCTTTCATCATACCATGTATGTAATTTTGCGTCAAGAAAACAATCATAAAATAATTCTATTGACCATTACTATTTTTACCTGATAGAATATAAGCGTCTATATTTCACTATTAAGCCTTCCCAAATTCTTTACCGCAACATCACAATAATATAATAAACAATATAGGACTGGAGATAATCAATGACCACCAGACAATTCACATCAAAACGGGCTCCTGCT